>JBBIUF010000093.1:0-15419 GCA_037440365.1 Chloroflexota bacterium | reverse complement strand
GTTGTCGGGTGAATTCGATTTCGCCCATCTCGCTCAATTGACGTTCAGGGCGAATTCCCAGGTCTTTATCTTCCGGCACGAATAACCGTAACTGATTTGAGAGATCGAGATACGTTTTGTTGTACGGCGTCGCCGTCAGCAATATAACTTTGCATTCGTTCTTTTCAATGTACTCTTGAATGACTTTGTAGCGTTTGCCTTCACGGTTGCGCAGGTTGTGGCTCTCGTCGAGGATGACAAGCCGATGACGCGGTAGATGCGGAAGCTTATTCTGAACTTGGCTTGAGGAGATGACCGTGGCGCGCAGTCCATACCGCATTCGATAGTCTTCCCACATCTTGGTCAGGTTCTTGGGACAGATAATCAACGTTTCGAGGAATTGATCATTCTCCATAATGCTCGCAACCGCAGTCGCCATCAACGTTTTTCCTAAACCAACGACATCACCAATGAGCACACCACCACGTTTATTCAAGTGATGTGCCGCAATCTTCACGGCGGCTTTTTGAAAGTCGAATAGTTCGCGCTCAAACCGTGAGGGAATAGTGAACTCGGCAAGTCCCGCCCGCGCTTCTTGCGCAAGGTGATATGCCATGTTGATATAGATGTGGTACGGCGGAATCATTTCTGTGCGCGCCCACGACTGCTCGATGATCGTCGCGAGTTCATCGGAAATATCCATACAGAAGCGATCATCCCAGCGATCATTGAACCAGCGGGAGAGTTTTTGACATGCGTCGCCATCAAGCACGTCCACATTCAACTCGCCTTGCTTGGACAAACCCGCCAGCGTGAGGTTGCTACTACCGAGATAACCGACAATGGGGTTGATGGGATCAGGGCGAAAGAGGAGATAGAGCTTGGCGTGCAGGGGATGACGCAGAAATAATTTCACGACCACTTTTTTCGCACGGATTTGTGCGGCGAGTCGCCTCAAGCCAGCTTCGTCTGCGCTCGTCGGCGCGCCGAGGGTTAATTGTTCGCGGAATTCCTCGGCGAGTCTCTTTTTAATACGAAGCGCAGTTTGATTGTCAATGCCGCTTGTTTCGACCAATCCAATTGTCTCACGCAGTTCATCGTGGGGGAGTTTCTGCATCCCGACTAGCAAGCGACAACAATTGTTCTCACCACCTGCCCATTTTTCAACATAAGCGTCGAGTTGCTTCCAACCGCGCAAGTTGAAATACCCAACACAAAAGTCGGCGCGATTAGCCACGTGGAGCGTTTCTTTCAACGCCGGAGAGAGAACTTGATCGATGTTGTCAAAAATTCGCGGCATGGCGGCATCCTTGTCTCAATGGTTTGGATTGGGCTGGTTAATCTTGGGTTCGCTTATCTCTCAATTCGCAAGCGGCGTTGCCAGCGCAGGGGCAATAATTTTTGGAGTAACAAGCGCTCGTCGTCGCCGACGACGCCGAGTGCCAGCAAGACAATCGCGTACACCACGCCCGCGAGTGGGATCGCCAATAACAATCCGATCACGGGAACCAAGCCCCACAATGCCAACCCCATGACGCTGGAGGCTACGATGGGACGCCACGTAATCGAAATAAATGGCACGGTCGCGAGGTTTTGGCGCACGCTATAATAAAACGGAACGAGTAGAACGAGCTCAGAAAAAATCGTGACGAGCGCCGCGCCGATATAGCCGAGGGGCGGAATGGCAACCAAGTTGGCGATGACGTTAAAGCAAACGCCGAGGATAAATGCCTTGGTCAGAAACCGCTGTTGTCCGAGCGCGATCAAAACATAATGCGTTATGCTGTTGATAAAACTAAAGGGCAGAAACCAGATCAAGAATTGCAAGGCAATGGCGGACTGGGGCAAATACGCCTCGCTTGCGCCAAACCGAATCAACTCGGGCGCGATAAACATCGTGCCCACCGTGATCGGCAACGCAATCCACAACAGGATTTTGAGCGACAAGATATAGGCGCGCAACATGGCGTCTTTGGAATCTGCGGCAAGCCGGGACAGCATGGGGAAAATGGCGAGTGTAAAATTCGATGGAATAAAGTTGAGCGCGTCAATAAATTTATACGCGGTTTGATAATATCCTAGAATGGTGTCGCCTTTGAAGGGCTGGAGAATCAGCACGTCAATGCGGAAAAAAAGCGATGACAGCAAATTGTTGAACATGAGCGGATAGGATTCAAAAAACATCCAGCGGATCAACGCGCGGTCAAATTCAAAGTGTGGCGTGAACAACACCACGCGCACCAGAATATAGAATGCGCCAAGCGTGAAGAGATTGGTGAGAATTGAAACGGTTGCCAGCCCGACGTACCCCAAGCCCATCAGTAACGCGGCGACGCCAAGCGCGACAGAGAGCAGGCGCGTGAGAAAATCAATCGCGATGCGGTATTCAAAACGTTCATAGGCGTTGAACAAAAAGGCGAGCGACGCGGAGAGTGAGCTGGGTAACATACCGAGCATCAGCAAGCCCAGCGCCAGTTGCGTATCGGGCGTTAGATTGTAGATCGCCGCGATTGCGCCAACGGGCAAGAGCGAGAGCAACCAAAGCAAGAGCCGCAAGATGGCGCTATTGGTGAGATAGCGATTTGCTTGCGCGCGGTCACGCGATACTTCGCGCGTGAGCAAAATGCCCAAGCCAAAATCCGTGATCGTGTTGGCGAGAAACCACACGGTCACGGCAAAACCATAGCGTCCCGTGCCGGTCGGACCCAGGATGCGGAGCGACAAGAGCGCGAATGCGAAATCAATCAATTTCATCACGAGCGAGGTTGCCATCGGCAAAAGCGAATTTTTGGCAACTGTTTGCACCTGGGATTCCGTATCAGGATGATAAAAGCGCCGCCACGCCAGATACGCAAAACCGAGCAGTAACAACATCCCGCCGAGGAATGAGCCAACCACGCCAACGCGGAATGAGAGTGGGCTGTACTTGAAGCGGATGACATGCTCGCCTGCCGGCACATACACCGCGCGAAAATTCCAATCGGCTTTGTAGAGCGTGGTCTCGGCGTCGTCAATCTGCGCGAGCCAGCCAGGAAAATATGAATCGCCTAGCACTAGCCACGCGGCGCAATCTTGTTTGCTTGAAACGATCACTTGGTTGCCGTCGTACTGTTCAATCGTCACCGGCTTGAGCGCGCACGTTGCCGCGTCCGGGTTGATGGGATTTTGTTCGATGAGGACTTGGTGGGTCGGATCAAGTTGGGGCAGGGCGGCTAAGAGCGCGGCGCGGTCGGTGATGACGCGCGCTTGCGGCACCATGAACGCGCGCGGCAGAACGTGATCGTTGCGATAAATTTTGATCTCGGCGTCATAGACCAGCGTATAACCGGCATTGGGCAGAGGGCGTTTCGTCAAGACATATTTGACGTTGAGCAAATTCAGGATCGGCGAATCAAAGGGGTCGGGCGTGTAAAATGGCGCAATGCGATTGTCGCTTAATTCGTTTTGCGGCGCGAGCAAGCCCATCAAGTCGGTATATTGTTTGGGGATGATCGAATCATAGCCGCGAATATCGGCGAGATGATAAAACATGCCGACGTTGGGATTGAACACTTTTTCGCTTGCATCGCCGCGCGCATCGTAACTGGTGATGCGGAACAACGATGCGTCGTGTTGCAAAAACTGGATCGCCGGCGGGGTGAACTGGGCAAGCTGTGCATCGGTGTGCGGATAGAATTGCATCCCGATCACAAATAGATCGAGGATAATCACGCCGAGCGCGAGCGGTTGCCAAACTGGGATCAGTCCAAGGCGCGCCGGGAGCCGCCGTTGACTTGGCGCGGCGAGCAGAACGATGCCTGCGCCGATCACAAATAATGCAAACAGCGCAACGTTGCGAAACTCGTACGCATAAAACATGCGTCCGCCGTTGAACACCGTTTGCGCGAGATTCGATGCTCGTACGATGCGGTCAGCGAACGCGATGGCTTGCTCACGGAACAGCCAGGACGCGGCAAGCAGAATGAGCGTCGTGAGCCCGATGATCAACGGCAATGCGCGCAACGTCAAACGGCGCGCATGAAGCGCAGGACGAGCGGTCAACACTTGCGCGCCGATGCCTGCCAGTGCGGCAACGCTCAAGGTGTACGGAAACACCCAGCGAAACGGCGTGTGTAGTTGATTAAAGCCAGGGACGCCAAAAAATAAAATGGCATAGAGCGGCGTGCCGAACGTGAACAAAAGCGAGACGGCCGCGAGCGTCGAAAATAATGCGACGTGTTGCGGTTGATGACTGACGGTTGCTCGCTGGCGTGAAAGATAAAATTTGATCGTTGTCCCCACCGCGACGAGCGCAAGGATCAACGGCAGAATTCCAACATACGAGCCCGCTTCGACATAATTTTTTATGCCCCAAAAAATTGTGCCGCTCGGTGCGGCGTGCGTTGTAAAATCGAACACATCGAAATAGGTGTGATGGGTGGGGTTGCCAAAAAAATCGGGGATGAAAAACGTGATGACTTGGCGAAGGGGAAACGCCCAGCCAATGACATCTTGATACGACGCCGAGCCACTACGAAAATTATTTTGCACCAGTTCAAAGAGTGGCACGAGTTGAATCGCGCCGAGCGTAATGCCAAGCGCCGCCATGCCGCCGATCAACAAATAATCGCGGATGGCGCGGCGCACTCCGTTTTGACGCCCCAAATTGAATGCGCGCCACAATGCATAAAACGCGGTGACGATCAGGACATACATCGAAATCTCGACATGTCCTGCGAGAAATTGAACGCCAATGAGGATCGCGCCGATGAGCGTGAACAGAATTTTGCGCGCCGATTTGTCGGCGCGCAGTACCAATTCTGCACATGCGAGGATGGCGGGCAACCAGGCGGCGGCGGCAATGACCATGGGAAAGGCGGTGCTCACAACCATAAAGCCGCTGAACGCGTATACGACGGCGCTGAGGATTGCGGCAAACCGGCTGACGCCGATCACGCGCATAAACCAGAACATGGTGAGCGCGGCAAGCGCGAGTTGTAACGCGACAAAATAGCCAAAGGCGCGGTCGAGTGGCAGGATGTAAAACAGTACACTCAACGGGTAGAGCGCGGAGCTTTGCCCCGCCGCGAGAAACGGCACGCCCGCAAAGAGGTTGGGATTCCATAGCGGTAATTCTTTCGCGCCAAGTGCTTCGACGATAAAATTTTTCCACGCGAAATTTTCAAGGACGAGGTCACTGACGAGTTCGTTCTGCGGCGTGGTGACGCCGAATTGCGCGGCGAACGCGCTCCAGGGCGGAAAGCGGTACAGATTGTCAAAGGGGACGAGCGATTGGTTACCCAAGACAACGGGGGCGAAAAAAATCGCGGCAAGCGCGAGGAAGAGCAAGCCGATCAGCGCATTACGCCGATTCACGCTGGGACTCGACGCGCGCGGAATTTTTCTTGAGCGCGCCATAGCGCAAGCGAATTTCGAACACGCGCCAGGCGGCTTCCAGTTTCACCGGCACCGTCATTTTCGATTTGCCGATGCGGCGATCTTCAAAATAGATGGGCCACTCTAAAATATGCAAACCCAGTTTTTCGGAAAGGTACGCCATTTCAACTTGGAAAATATAGCCATTCGAGCGCACTGTGTCGAGCGAAATTTTTTCCAGCGCGCGGCGGCTCCAGCACTTGAATCCGGCGGTAGCATCGCGCGCTTGCGTCCCCAGGATGACGCGCACCCACACGCTGTTTGCCCACTTGCTCAAAAAATAACGCCAGCCGCTCCACCGCGGATCGAGCTTGCCCCCCGGCACATACCGCGAGCCGATGACCACGTCATACTCGTTCATCTTGGCGACAAAGTGGGGCAGGTAACTGGGCGAGTGTGAAAAATCGGCGTCCATTTGGATGACACAATCCGCGCCGCGTGCCAAAGCCCATTGAAAGCCGGTAATGTACGCGGTGCCCAAGCCCATTTTGCCAGGACGGTGCATCACGTCAACCTGAGTTGGCTTTTGCGCGTGCAGTTGATCCGCAATGTGCCCGGTGCCATCCAGGGAATTGTCGTCAATCACGAGAATGTGGAGATCGGAAATGGGGAGCGCCTGCAGTTGTGCGATCATCGGCGCAAGATTTTGCGCTTCGTTGTAGGTAGGTAAAATAATAAAGGTTTTCATCAGCGCGCGGATTATAGCATCGTCAATGCGAAAGGTCAAACAATTCTGGATCGGCGCGCGCCGCTGAAAAATTCGTGCCGGGCAATGTCAGTCAACCTTAAATTTTACTTGGGCGATTG
Source organism: Chloroflexota bacterium (assembly GCA_037440365.1). Taxonomy (GTDB): domain Bacteria; phylum Chloroflexota; class Anaerolineae; order UBA4142; family UBA4142; genus JBBIUF01. Next base: position 9,218 of record JBBIUF010000093.1, on the reverse strand, counting down.
CCAAGCGTTCAAGTTTGTGTATAATGCACGTGATGGATGGGGGCGCGGAGAAATTTTTATGGCTCTGACGATTATGATCGTTGCCAACGAAAAAACAATGACGAGTCTCTATGCGAGTCATTTTAATAAACGCGAATTTGCGATCGTGACCGCGCATAGCGGGCGGCAGGCGTTGGCGGAAGCCAAGACGCATCGCTTGGATGCCGTCGTCGTGGATACCACGTCGCCGCGGCTGAATTGCAAGAACCTGTGTCGTAAATTGAACAATGCCACGTATGCGCCCCTGGTTCTGATCGTATCGGCAAATGCCAAAGTGGATGGCACGATTCCGTTTGCCGGAGTGATTGCCAAGCCCGTCGTCGCAAAAAAAATGGTGGCACGGGTCAAATCCGCGATTGAGAACAAGCCGCCGCGATTGTTGACCATCGGCAAGTTGGCACTGGATTTGGAAAAACACAAGGTCGTGCGTGGGAGCAAATCGTTTCCCTTGACGCCCAAGGAATTTACTTTACTCAAGACGTTGATGGCCAAGCCCGGTCAAATTATTTCGCGCAAAGTGCTGATGAAAGAAGTGTGGGAAACCGATTATATGGGCGACACCCGCACGCTGGATGTGCATATTCGCTGGGTGCGTGAAAAAGTGGAAGACAATCCCAGCAAGCCCCAACGCCTAGTCACCGTGCGCGGACAGGGCTATGCGATCCAAAAAGAAGATGAATAATCTGTCGTTGAACCCGCGCCCGTTCTGGATTGACAGAGCGGGCGATTTTATTTTTGAAAAGGAGCCGATATGCTTGCAACCAAGTATCTCTGGGATGCGCGTGTGCCGATGCGCGATGGCGTGAATTTGTCCGCGAATGTTTTTTTTCCCGAAGGTGACGGACCCTTCCCCGTGTTATTGAATCGCACGCCGTATATCAAAGACACGGCGATTCGCATCAAGCGCGCGGCGGAATTTACGCGCGCCGGTTACGTCGTTGTGCATATGGATGTGCGCGGGCGCGGCAATTCCGAAGGTGTGTTCAATCCCTATTTTCAAGAAATTGAAGATGGATACGATTCGTTGGCTTGGTGCGGCACGCAAGCCTGGTCGAATGGCAAAGTGGGCACGTATGGCGGCTCATACGAAGGTTGGACGCAGATCTATCCGACGCGGTTACAATCGCCGTATCACCAAGCCGCGTTCCTGAGTTGTACGCCGTCCATGCACCCGTTCCGCGAAGGCATGTATTGGTCCGGCGTGCCGATGCCGATCATGGGCATGTGGACGCTGTTCACGTCCGGCAAAACGAACAAGGAACAAATCGCCGAACTCGATTGGGCGGCGGTGGTGAATGTGCGCCCGCTGAAAGATTTGATGACGCGCCTGGGCTTGACATCGAGTTATCGCGATGAACATTTCAAGCATGAAACGCTGGACGATTTCTATAAACCGTTATGGCACGAGGGCGTGTTGAACCAAACGCTTGTGCCGGCGTATCATGTGACGGGTTGGTTTGACGATGATCAGCGCGGTACGTTGGATCATTTTCCCGCGCTCGCGATGAATCATCCAAGCGAACAAGTGCGGCGCAGTCAGAAACTCCTCGTCGGTCCGTGGCCCCACCGCTTGTCTACCGATTCGAGCAAGCTTGGCGATTTCGATTATGGCCCATATTCGATGGTGCCGCTCACGAAAGAAGCGATTCGCTGGTTTGATTATTGGCTCAAGGGCATTGATAACGGCATTATGCGCGAACCGCGTTGCCGAATGTTTTTGATGGCAGAGAATCGCTGGATTGAAACCGATTCGTTTCCGATTGCCGAAAGCGCACCGCGCACATTTTTGCTCGGCGCGAATGGCGCGGCAAATAGTTTGCTGGGTGCTGGGACGCTCGGCGATCAACCCGGCGCATCCGCCGCGTCATCGTTCACGTACAACCCAGAGCGACCCGCGCCGACGCCATTCTGGAAAGAAAATTTTCAAAATGGCACGAACGAAGATTTGCGCTCGATTCAACGCCGCGATGATGTCCTCGTGTTTACGACTGCACCGCTCACCGAATCGTTGAATGTGGTGGGCATGTTGTCAGCCGAATTGTATGTCAGCACATCGGCGGTAGATACGGATTTTGTCGCGCGCTTGTCGGACGTTGCGCCCGACGGGTACGCGCAACGTTTGAACGCGGGCATTGTGCGCTTGCGTTACCGCGAAGGGTATGCGCAGATCAAATTGGTCAAGCCGGGCGAGATCGTCAAGGTAACGATCGATCTGTGGGCGACGGGACATCAATTTCAAGTGGGGCATCGCGTACGACTTGAGGTCACGTCGAGCGCATATCCCACCTGGGCACCGAATTACAATACGGGCGGGAATGTGTGGGAAGAGACGACGCCGATCATCGCGGAGAACACCGTGCATCATTCGGCACAATATCCCTCACGATTGATTTTGCCCGAACTGGCAGAACCCAGGTTTGTTGACACGTGGACGGAAAGCCGGTGGCAATAAATGAGTAGAGGCGTAGCACGCTACGCCTCTACTTTTTTGTGATAATCAGCCACATAAAATACGGAATCGTCAGTTGCCGTTTGATGCGGCGCGGCTCGCGGAGCAAGCGATACGTCCACTCGAATCCCGCGTCGCGCATCCACTTGGGCGCGCGCGGGACAATCCCGGCAAGTGTGTCGAACGTGCCGCCAACACCCATTGCGATGGAAATGTTCAAGCGCGTTGCATTGCGCGCGATCCAAAGCTCTTGTTTGGGTGGTCCATACGCCACGAACAAAATCCGTGCGTTCGATTTATTCACGCGCTCGACAAGTGCTTGCTCTTCCTCTGGTCTTGGCGATCCCGCATAACAGCCCGCAATCTGCAAGCGCGGATATTTGTACTTGAGCACTTGGGCGGCTTGCTCCGCAATACCTTCGCGCGCGCCGAGGAAAAAGATTGGCTCGCCGCGTTCTGCCGCGAGCGCGCAAATGCGATCTACCAATTCTTGCCCCGCGACGCGCTCGTGAAATTGCCGCCCTTGTTGTCGCGCCGCCCACAGCAAGCCAACCCCATCTGGTGTGTTGAGTGCAGTTGCGTTGAGCACGCGCGTGAACTCGGCGTTCGTTTGCGCCAGCACGACAAATTCAGGATTGACGGTGGCGATGTGATGCAACCCAGGTTCGCGCAGAAATATTTCGATGCGCGCGAGAGCTTCATCGTAAGTGATGTTGTCAATGCGGATATTGAGGAGGGTGATTGAAGACATTTAATCGAATAAACCGCCTAGACGCACAGCGCGCCAAGAAAATTAAATTCTTTGCGCGCTGTGCGTTTTGGCGATTCAATTTATTTTTGTTCGCTTTCTGTCAGCACCTGCTCGAAAATTCCCAAGCCCTCATCCACCAACTCTTTGCCGATCATCAGCGGCGGCATAAAGCGGATGGTACTGCGTCCGCAAGGCAGGGTCAGCAAGCCGCTCTCAAAACAGCGATGCACAACGCGATTGCGTAATTCCTTGTCCGCGGTTTTGCTCGCGCGATCCGTGACAAACTCGACGCCGATCATCAGTCCCTTGCCGCGCACCTGACCAATGCTTGGATGCCGCGTTTCCATTTCGGCGAGCGCGTCTAGCATATACGCGCCTTGGGTCACTGCATTTTGCATCATCCCGTTTTCGATCAACTCCATCGTCTTGAGCGCGGAGACGGCGGCGAGTGGATTGCCGCCGTAGGTGTTGCCATGCGCGCCGGCTTTCCATTTTGCGCCCACCGAGCGCCGCGCCGCCATCGCGCCCATCGGTACACCGCTCGCAATTCCCTTGGCAATGCATACGATATCCGGCTCGGTGTTCCAATGTTGAATGGCCCACCACTTGCCTGTGCGCCCAACTCCGGATTGCACTTCATCGGCGATGAGCAGGATGCCGTGATCGTTGCACATTTTACGCAAGCGCGGAAAAAAATTCGGCGGCGGCACGATGTATCCGCCTTCGCCCTGGATTGGTTCGACGAGCACCGCGGCAACTTCGTCCGGTGGCAGTGCTTCGGGGAATAAGACGTTTTCGATGTAATCAATCACCGCGTCGCCCTGGTCGCCGTTCGCGGGTGTTGGAAACACGGGACGATATGGATCGGGGAATGGCACGTGCCACACGCCAGGCATCGTTGGAAAAAATCGTTCTTGTTGCGTGAACTTGCTCGCGGTGAATGATAGTGAGCCCATGGAGCGTCCGTGGAACGCGCCGAGAAAACCGATAAAGCGTTGGCGTCCGGTGGCATAGCGCGCGAGTTTGATCGCGGCTTCGACGGATTCGGTTCCTGAATTGGCGAGGAACACGGTCACGTCTTCTTTCATCGGCGCGATCGCGTCAATTTTTTCGGCGACGCGTACCATCACGTCGTGATAATAATCGGATGAGATGTGAATGTATTTTTCGGCTTGATCTTGAATCGCTTTGACGATTTCGGGATGGCAATGTCCGGTTGAGTTGACTGCGATGCCAGCAGAAAAATCAATATAGCGATTGCCGTCCACGTCCCAGACCTCGGCGCCCTTGCCGCGTTCCATCACAAAGCCATAATCGCGCGCGTACGATGGCGACAAGACGTTCGCGTCGCGTGCCAGGATCGCTTTGGCGTTTGGACCTGGCGGGGTGATTGTAATTCGCTGTGTCATAACTCCTCCGTGAGTTTTGAATTCGATTAAAGATGGTAGGCGTTGGACGGAATGGTGTCTGTCCACTGTGATGGGTCAGATTAAACCAACAATGTTGCCGTGCTCATCCAAATCCACATGCGTGCCGGCGGGAGTCTGGGGCAGGGCGGGCATGGTGCCGCGCGACGTATTGTCGCACAGCGCGTAGAGATACCCTGCGCCGACGGCGGCGCGCAGATCGCGGATCGGCAAACGGAATTTGCGCGGGCGCCCTTTTAACCTGGGATCGTGTGACAGCGACAAGTGCGTTTTGGCAATGCTGATCGGCAATTGATCAAAACCAAGCTCGGTGAACTGTTTGATTTTTGCTTCGGCTTCCGGCGCATAATCCACTCCATCTGCGCCATACAGACGCTCGGCGATGCGCGCGATCTTGTCCTTGATCGGCAGTTCGAGCGGATACAAGAATTTGAACTGGGACGATTTATGGGCCGCGCGCGTCACGGCTTCGGCGAGCGCAATTGCGCCTGCGCCGCCGCGCGCCCACACCTCGGAAACGAATGCGCCTTCCGCGCCGGACTCGCGCGCGACCTGCTCGACAAGCGCGATTTCGCGATCGGTGTCGGTGGCATAGCGATTGATCGCGACAATAACCGGCACGCCGAATTGCAAACCGTTTTCAATGTGCTTGATCAGATTCGCGCATCCCCGTTCGAGCGCGCCCAGGTTTTCGGTGAGCAGTTCGGGCGGCAAGGGTTTGCGCGCGATAACGGGACCAATGCCGCCGTGCATTTTCAACGCGCGCACGGTCGCCACCAGGACAATTGCGTTCGGCGTCAAACCCGAATACCGCGTTTTGATATCGAAAAATTTTTCCATGCCCAGGTCGGAACCAAAGCCCGCTTCGGTGATCACATAATCGCACAATTTGAGCGCAATGCGATCGGCGAGGATCGAATTATTGGCGTGCGCGAGCGGCGAGAACGGATCGGTGTGAATGAATGCAGGTGTGTGTTCCAGTGTTTGCAACAGGTTGGGGCGAATGGCTTGTTTGAGCAAAGCCGCCATCGCGCCCGCGCATTGCAAATCTTCCGCCGTGATCGCCTTGCCTGCGCGCGTGGTGCCAATGACGATGCGTCCCAACCGTTCGCGCAAATCGCGCAGAGACGTGGTAAGCGACAGGATTGCCATGACTTCACTTGCGCCAGCAATCTCAAAATTGCTTTCGCGTGGAATGCCGCCGTCGCGTCCGCCCATGCCAATTGTGATGTGGCGCAACGCGCGATCGTTGACATCCACGACGCGCGGGAGCGTGATCGAATAGGGATCGAGGTTCAACGGATTATCGTAGAACAAACTGTTGTCTACGAACGCGGCGAGCAAATTATGCGCGAGCGAAACCGCGTGCGTATCGCCGGTGAGATGCAAGTTGATCTCGTCCATCGGAATCACTTGCGATGCGCCGCCGCCGGTTGCGCCGCCCTTGATGCCAAACACGGGACCGAGCGCGGGTTGGCGTAAGGACACTGCCGCGCCATGTCCCAGTCGGTTTAGCGCCATAGACAAACCGATGGCGGTTGTGGTTTTGCCTTCACCGAGCGGCATGGGCGTGATCGCGGTGACGATGATATAGCGCCCGTCGGGTTGCGTTGCGCGTTGCGCCAATACAGCGAGCGATACTTTGGCTTTGGTTTTGCCGTAGAGATCAATCTCGTCGTCGCGCAAGCCGAGTGCGTGCGCGATTTCGGTAATCGGTTTTATTTCCGCCGCCTGGGCGATTTCAAGATCGGAAGCCATTTGATTCGTCCTCGTGATTCGATTTCTTGCTCGGCATATTCTGCCGCGCGCACCGTATTTTGCATCAAGAGCCGTGTGGTCACCAAACCCGTGCCACCTGGCACGGGCGTGATTGCCGAGGCAATGTCTTTGACCGCCTCAAAATCCACATCGCCGATTAACTGCTCGCCGTGCATTGTCACGCCACAATCCACGACGACTGCACCAGGTGCGATCATCGCGGCGGTGATTGATTGCGGCTGTCCCATCCCGACGATCAAAATGTCGGCTTGGCGCGTGAACGTGGCGAGATCGGGTGTCTGTGAATGACACACGGTCACGGTAGCGTTGGCGTTGAGCAGTAACAAGGCGAGCGGCTTGCCCAGAATATTGGAGCGTCCGACGATAACAATGTGTTTGCCTTGAACTGGAATTTCGTAATAGCGCAAGATCTCGATCACCGCATTCGGTGTCGTCGTCGGAAAAAAGTTATCGGTGTTGAGCGCAAGATTGCCCAGATTGAGCGGGGTGACGCCTTCCACATCTTTGCCAATGGGGAAGGCGCGCATGACGGCGTGGGCGTCAATTGTCGCAGGCAAGGGGCGCTGTAGTAAAATGCCATGCGCATCTTTGGCATGCGCCAGCTCGTCCAAGCGTTCAATCAATTGCGCGGTTGTCGTAGCCTCGCCCAGCACATCGAGTTGAAAGCCCATATCGCATTTTGTGAACGCGCGATCCAGCGCGTGGGCATAACGCACGGCGGCAGGCGAATTGCCTACGCGGACGACGGCAAGCGTTGGTGCGATGTTGCGATCTTTGCGAAAGCGTTCGATGCGCGGTTCGAATTCGGCGCATATTTTTGCGGCAAGGGGCGCGCCTTTGAGAATGAGTGCGCTCACAACCGATTTTGCACCGTGGCGAGGATCGCGCGTTTGCGCTGTTCGGCATCGGCAATCAAGGTTGTCACGCGCGCGCGGTGTTCGGCGACAAAGGCGTCATCCTTGATCGCTCCCAGGTTGATCGTGACATTGAACGCCGCGCCGCGCAAACCGGCTTCGGCCATCAGCGCGCCGACGCCGCCATCGCTTGCGGCGTTCTTGTTGCCTTTTGCCGCGACTGGCTCGGCGAGTTCTAGCACCAGCGCGCACAATTCCGCCACGCGTAGTGGCACTGCGCTGGCGTGTTTCAGTGCGGCTTGAATTGCGTTGGTCCGCGCGATTTTTTCGGCATCCGAATTTTTGGGCAGTTTGTAGGCGTCCATCACGCGCGCATACGCATCGCTATCGGCTTGCATCAGATCGCGCAACTCTTGTTGCAGTGCTTCGGCGCGCGGCAGAATGGCGGCAAGTTCATCGCTGACCGATTCGTATCCTTTGCGTCCGATGGTCAAGGCGCAAACCATCGCAATGAGTGATGCGCCGAGTGCGCCGCTGAGCGCGGCAACGCTACCGCCGCCTGGGACTGGTTCGGGAGATGCAAGTTCATCCAGAAATGTTTGCAGAGATTTCGAGGCGAATGACATGAGGAACTCCTCGGGGCAAGTTTTGTGCGCAACAAGACCAACGAGCAAAGATATTGTATGCAAGGCGGAGAGAATTAGCAAATCAATGCTGAAACTATTTCCACTGAACCTTGACTACTTTACGTTCGCCTTCAAAATCAATGTAGGCAACGCGCTTGTTGGCGATGCCATACTCGAACATTTTTTTCAAGAGCATCACGTCTTGCAAACAATAATTTTCAAGGCGTTGTTGAAACCACGCGCCAAGTTCGTTGACGCGCGCCGCGCCTTCCGTGTCGCCAACATCGGTGAGCGCGAGCGGCAATTTATCGCTCATCGTCGCCGCGAGCCGATTCCAGACGACGGCTTGCGGACCCGAGGCGAGTTTTTGTTTGCCGAGCGATCCTTCCGCGAGCGCGGCTAATCCAACGCGGTGACCGATCCGCGCTTCCAAATCGGCGAGCAGATCAAAACTTTTTTCGTCGAGCCATTTCTTTAACGCTTCCGGTGCATCAGGGAGTGGTTTGGTGATGATATGTTTGCCGGTGACGGGATCGAACGAATCATGCGTGGGACGTTCGGGCGACCAGGCGAGGACGGCATTATCGAAATGGATGTTGTTAAAGCCGATGACGCGTTCGTGCGCGAGCAGGTGTTCGGTGAGCGGGGCGGTGGCGCGGAAAAATTGTTTGTCGTGGCACGCGCACCAAGTTGCGCCAACTGACATGTGGAGCGCGCGAATTGCCGCGTCTACATCCGTTGCGTTTTGGTCAATCAACTCTTTGGTTTCAATGTCGAAGAAAATGTCAGTCATCGGAAATCATTCTACTCAAGTGGTGGTGAATACGCAAACGCGGACTTGATCAAATTTTCATTGACCCGAATTCACATCTAGCGCATAATCACGCGCAGTTATTCTGATTTAGCGCAAGATAATTTTATGAAATTGCAACCAGGTTGCCCAGGCGTTGGGTTATGAACATGTGCGGAACGATTGGTTTCGGACTAGGCCAAGATCAAAAAAAGACCCGAAGGATTTTTAAAATCCTTCGGGTTTCGGCTATTCCAGATAATCGCGCAATTTGCGCGACCGCGATGGATGACGCAGTTTGCGTAACGCTTTCGCTTCGATCTGGCGGATGCGTTCGCGCGTGACGCCAAACTTTTTGCCAACTTCTTCGAGCGTGTGGCTCTTGCCGTCTTTCAACCCAAAGCGCAATTGCAACACACGTCCCTCACGCGGCGATAATGAGGTGAGAATATCTTCCATTTGTTCGCGCAACAGTTGGTGCGACGCCGCATCGGTTGGACCCA
>JBBIUF010000092.1:0-15709 GCA_037440365.1 Chloroflexota bacterium | reverse complement strand
GAATGTGTGGGAATGGGTCGCCGATTGGTACGACGATAATTATTATGCCAGTACGCCGCGAAACAATCCCAAAGGACCTAGCTCTGGGCAATACCGCGTTTTGCGTGGCGGGTCGTGGAGCAGCAATGGGAACAGTGCGCGCTCCGCCATTCGCAACCTCAGCGTACCCGTCCTTCGTGACCGCACTTTCGGGTTTCGGTGCTCCCAGTAATCTCTCCATATTCTGAAATTCTGATTTCTGATTTCTGACGGGGGGGCTGGGGGGTGCGCGCACCCCCCAGAAAAATAAATTTTTGACGACGAAAACATACAAATTCTCAAACCCAAAAACCAACGCCGTGCAATAAATTGACACGGCTAGCATAGGTGCAAATCCGATCAATCGGATTCATCCGATTTTGACCTTATGAGCCGGACGATTTATCGTCCGGCGGGAGATTACAACGGATCACAACGAATTGAACGGACAAAAGAAAATCGGCGTTCATCCGCGTTTATCAGCGTCCTCAAATAGGGTTTCTCTTGATTAACACAATTCTCAAACCCAAAAACCAATTTTGGCTCCTGGCCGCCATGCTCGTGGCGTTTGCATTGCGCGTCTATGCGTTGAGCGCGCAGAGCTTGTGGAATGATGAAGGCACAAGCGTCGCGCTGTCGTCGTTATCACTGCAAGCCATCACCAACGGCGCGGCGCGGGACATTCATCCGCCGCTGTACTATTACTTGCTCCATTTCTGGATGCCACTGGTCGGCAACCCGTCGGCAGGCTCAGGGGAGTACGCCGTCCGCTTTTTGTCGGTCATCGCGGGCGTGCTGACGGTTGCAGTGACGTTCCGCATCGCGTACGAATTCTTTGACAAAGAGCTGGCTATCATCGCCGCATACCTCGCCGCGTTCTCGCCATTTCAAGTGTACTATTCCCAGGAAGCGCGAATGTACATCTGGGTCACGCTGTTCGCGGCAGTGTCGGTGTGGGCGATGGGGATGATGCTCAAGCGAGTCAATCGTCAAGATTCCCAAATTGCAAACACGGGTGTTGCTTTACGCGCCGCGCGCAATTCGCGGACTCGGCGTTCGCTGTTCTGGTTGCTCTATATCGGCGCGACGATTGCGATGTTATATACGCAATACTTTGGCGCGGCGTTGATCGTCGCGGAAAATTTGGCGTTTGCGGTGTGGTGGTGGATCGCGTGGCGCGATCAACAACGGGTCCTGGCGGGCAACGCAAAGCCATCGCCAAATGTCCAAACCGAGATTGCTTCCTCGCGATCCTTGGGCTCGGCTGACGCTCCGCTCAGGACGCGCTTCGCCATGACAGGCGGTATTCTGCACAGCGTTGCGTTGTGGTTTGCCGCGCAAGCGCTGGTCGGTTTGGCGACCTTGCCCTGGTATCTGTCCGTGCGTGAGCAGATTGCTGGGTGGCCCTCGATCAGCGAGCCGCTTGATCTGCCGACGTTACTTTGGCGCGTGCTGAACGTGTTTAGCATCGGCATCACGCTCGATGCTGGGACAGCGGCGGGCGTGGCGATTGCATTCGGCGTTTTATTTTTTATCGGTTGGCGGCGTGCGTGCGCGGCAAACGCCGACTGGATGATCGCAACGCTGATCCTGTGGACGCTCGTGCCGGTTGGCGTGATGTTCGGCGTGTCGCTAGCGCGTCCGGCGTACAACCCAAAATTTTTATTGCTCGCAACCCCGGCGTTTTTCATCCTGACTGCGCGTGGAATGACTCGATTCAAAATTCAAAATTTTAGATTCCAACCGCTACGCTATGTTTCGCGCCTAGCATTTGTCGTTTTCAGCATTCTGCTTTTTGGCGGCGCGATGCTTTCGCTCCAAAATAATTATGCCAATCCGATCGACGCCCGCGACGATTACCGCGCAATTCTCCACGTGATTGACGCGGACACGCGCGCAGGCGACGCGATCTTGGTGGACGCGCCCGGGCAAATTGACGTGGTGCGCTATTATCGGCGCGGCGATCAGCCCTTGTTTTTGTTGCCGCGAATGCGCCCGCCCATCGTTGCGGCGACCCAGGATGATGTGGACGCGATGCTGGCGCAAGCAAAGCGTTTGTTTGCGATCTATTACGCGACCGAGCAAGCCGATCCGCAACGGATCATCGAAACGCGGCTGGCGGAAAAAGCGTTCAAGGCGAGCGACGCGTGGCACGGCAATGTGCGGCTCGCGATCTATGGCGTTGCGCCGAGTGTGCGCGGCGCGCCGCAAATGTTTGGCGTGCCTGTAGGCGATGCGATCACGTTGGCGAGTGTGCAACTCGATCAACATGATGCGCGCGCGGGTGATGTGCTGACGCTGACGCTGAATTGGTTCGCAACGCAAACACCCTCGGCGCGGTACAAGGTGTTTGTGCATTTGCTTGACGCGCACAATCGCGTGGTGGCGCAACGCGACGGCGAGCCGGTGAGTGATACGCGCCTCACGACGACATGGCGCGCGGGTGAAACGATCGCGGACAATTACGGCATCCTGATCGAACCGGGGACGCCGCCGGGTGACTACCCAATTGAAATCGGCATGTATCGCGCGGAGGATGGCGCGCGCCTGCCGATTGGCGACAGCGATCACGTGATTGTGGGAACAGTGCGAATAACGCAATGAGCCAATAGGCAATTCACCCATGCCCCGCACCAGGAGCAATGAATTGGCGGCTTGACGATTGGTTCATGGTGAATGGATTGGAGTTTAGGTTATGCCAGTAGATTTATACATCGGTCCGAAAAAACGCGGCGCGCCGTGGTGGCAAGGATGTTTGTTGTCGCTGATCGTCCTGGTCGTTGGCGCATATTTGATTGTGCTGTTGCTTGCCGCGAATGGACGATACGTTTCGGAACGGATTCCCTTGCCGCAACAATTTCAACCGACGATTACGCCATCGCCCACGCCCACCGAAAGTTCGGCGAGTCATTTGCAAAAAGCGGATGCGCTTTACACAGATGGTCAACTCGAACCGGCGGTGACGGAGTATAACGCGGTGCTGGCGATGGAGCCGCTCAACGATGTGGTGTATGCCAAGTTGACCAAGCCGCTGATTTTGCTACGCCGCTATGACGAAGCGGTCAAGGCGGCGCGGCGCGCGGTGCAGATCAACGATCAGCGCCCGGAAAACCTGGGCGCGCTCGCGGAAGCGCTGGACTGGCAAGGCAATCTGACGGAGGCGCTCGACCTGGCATTGCGCGCGGTTGAGTTGAATCCGAATTACGCATCGGGCTATGCGTATGCGGCAGAAATTTACGCCGACTTGAACCGACCAGACAAGTCGATTCCGCTGGCGCAAAAAGCCGTGCAACTGGACGACAATAATGCCGATGCGCACCGCAACCTGGGTTACGCGTATGAATTAAAAGGCAGTTATCGCAACGCGATCCCGGAATATCAGCGCGCGGTTCAACTGACGCCCAAATTCGCGCACCTGTATATCAGTCTCGCGCGCAACTATCGCGCGATCAACAATTACAAGGACGCGATTGCGACCTTGCAACAAGCGGTCAAGATCGATCCCAAGAACGCGATGGTGTACGACGAACTGGGTTGGACGTATTCGCTCTCCGGGGATTCTGCGCGCGCGACGGCGCAGTTGAAAAAAGCGATCGAGCTGGATCCAAATTACGAAGTGCCATACGGTCACCTGGGTCACGTGAATTTTGTTTTGCAAAACTGGGAAGACACGGTAACGTATTTGGAAAAAGCGATCAGCCTGGGCGGCAATCGTTTAGAGTATTACTATAAACTGGGGATTGCGTACACCAATCTCAAAGATTGCAACAAGGGCAGGGATTGGGTCGAGAAAGCATTGACGGTCAACCCGGATGATGTGGCGGTGCAAGGCGCGTTGGATTGGTATCAGCAACATTGCGAAGGCAAGCCCGCGCCAACGCCGGTGCCGACGAAGAAAAAATAAATTTTTGATTCAGGTTGCGTTAGCAGACAGACCCGGCGATTGCTATTGGCGGGGTCTGTTTTTGTTTTTGAAAAACAGACTTGACAAATTAAAAAATTGGAGTATAGTGTGCGTGTTAGCACTCTGGTATTTAGAGTGCTAACGCATTCTACTCAATTCCAGCAAGGAGGATTTTCGTATGGCAGACAAGAAACTCAAAATGCGACCTCTTGCGGATCGCGTGATCGTGGAGCCGCTCGAACAAGAAGAAAAGACCGCGAGCGGAATTTTGCTTCCCGAAACCGCGAAAGAAAAACCGCAAGAAGGCGTGATCGTGGCGTTGGGTCCCGGACGTTGGGATGAAGACGGCAAGAAACGGCTCGAAATGGAAGTGGCGCTTGGCGACAAGGTCGTTTTCCAAAAGTACTCTGGCTCGGAAATTAAGCTCGACGAAAAAAAGTATTTGATCTTGGGCGAGAAAGACATCCTCGCCGTGCTCGAAAAGTAACCTTCGCGTTACTCGTCAATTCAACTAGGAGAAATAAACCATGCCTGCAAAGCAATTGGCGTTTGCCGAAGAGGCGCGCCGCCATTTGAAAATTGGCGTTGACGTGATGGCGAACGCCGTCAAGACAACGCTCGGACCGAAAGGTCGCAACGTCGCGCTGGACAAGAAATTCGGCGCGCCGACGATTACGCATGATGGTGTGACCGTCGCCAAAGAAATCGAACTAGAAAATCCGTACGAAAACATGGGCGCGCAATTGTTGAAAGAAGCCGCGACCAAGACCAACGACGTGGCGGGTGATGGCACGACAACCGCAACCGTGTTGGCGCAAATGATCGTCACCGAAGGGTTGAAGAACGTCGCCGCGGGCGCAAACCCAATGTTGTTGAAACGCGGTATTGACAAGGGCACCGCCGCGCTGGTTGAGGCGATCAAGAAAAGCGCGACGCCGGTCAAGGGCAAGGAAGAGATTGCGAACGTCGCCGCGATTTCCGCCGCGGATCCGGAAATTGGCAAGCTCCTCGCCGACGTCATGGACAAGGTTGGCAAGGACGGCGTGATCACGGTTGAAGAATCCAAGGGTTTGGCATTTGAAACCGAATACGTCGAAGGCATGCAGATTGACCGCGGTTATATTTCCGCTTATTTCGTCACGAACCCGGAGCGGATGGAAGCGGTTCTCGAAAACGTCTATATCCTGATCACGGACAAGAAAATTTCCGCGCACACCGATATTGTGCCGCTGTTGGAAAAATTGGTGCAGATGGGCAAGCGCGAACTCGTGATCGTCGCCGAAGATTTGGACGGCGAAGCGCTCGCGACGCTCGTGTTGAACAAACTGCGCGGCATGTTGAACGTGATTGCGGTCAAAGCCCCTGGCTTTGGCGACCGCCGCAAGGAAATGTTGCGCGACATGGCGATCCTCACCGGTGGCAACGTCATCACCGAAGAGATGGGCCGCAAATTGGAAACCGCGCAGATCAGTGACCTGGGTTCCTGCCGCAAGGTCATCTCGACCAAAGACGACACGACCTTTATCGAAGGCGCGGGCTCGGACAAGGATATCAAGGGCCGCATCAACGAAATCAAGGCGCAGATCGAAAAGACGACCTCGGATTATGATCGCGAAAAATTGCAAGAGCGGCTTGCGAAACTCGCCGGCGGCGTTGCCGTTATTCGCGTGGGCGCGGCGACCGAGACCGAGTTGAAAGAAAAGAAACACCGCGTCGAAGATGCGTTGAGCGCAACGCGCGCGGCAGTGGAAGAAGGCATTGTGCCGGGCGGCGGCGTAGCGTTGATCAACGTCATCGCCGCGCTGGATACGGTGGAAGCGGCTGGCGATGTGTTGACCGGCGTCAAGATTTTGCGCCGCGCGCTGGAAGAACCGCTTCGCCAACTCGCGGAAAATGCGGGACACGATGGCGCGGTGGTGTTGCAGGACGTGCGCCGTGTGCAAAAAGAAAAGGGTAGCAATACGTGGGGCTTTGATGTTCTGAACGAAACGTTTGTTGACCTCGTTGCGGCAGGCATCATTGACCCAGCCAAAGTGACGCGCAGTGGCGTGGAAAACGCGGCGTCCATCGCGGCGATGATCCTGACGACTGAAGCGCTGATCACGGATATTCCTGAAAAGGAAAAACCGGCACCCGCGCCTCAGATGCCAGAGTATTAATCAGAAAACAGTTAGCAGAAACCCCTCTCGAATTTCGGGAGGGGTTTTGTGTTTACTGTCGTTTCGTGTAAAATCCTGAACTGTTATGATGATTTCTTGACCAGCGCCGCGTAAGGCATATTGTTTTTACGCGAAACCATAGGAGAGCGAAAAACCGACAACGGTTTGCCCGGTTCTCGATTTTGAATTATAATCGCTTCACCCGTATCTATTCGATTCGCTCAAGGAGGAGTATCGTGCGTAATTTGTTTTCTCGTTCACTATTTTCTGCGCGCAAACTGTGGCTGGCTTGGGGAGTGATCGCGATTGCGCTGGCTGTTTTCACTGCGCCGAGCGCGCTTGCGTTCAATAATGGGGGGACCATTACCTCGTCGCTCAATCCATCCCTGTATGGTCAGAATGTCACCTTTACCGCGAGTTTTGGCGTGACGGCGACGGCACCCACGGTCAAGGCGCCCGGAACGATCAACTTTTATGATGGCTCTAATCTTCTGGCGTCAGTTCAAGGAACGGGCGTCCCGGTTAGCGCAAGTTTTTCTACCTCTGCACTTTCGGTTGGAACGCATACCATTAGCGCGGTCTTGGGACCGGCCACGGCTTCGCTTAATCAAGTTGTGAATGGTCCCGCTGACGTGCCGGAAGGTGACACGCTCTTACTGCTCGCGGGCGGCATGGGGGGCATGGGGGTGTGGTTGCGGTACCAGTGGGGCAAACGCCGCGCGCAGAAATAACGTATTACGGAATGATCAAGGACAACCAGGCGGAGGATGCAATTCATCTTTCGCCTTTTGAATCTCTTGTCAAACCAAGTATAATGAGCGCAATGAATCAACCGCTTGTCTCTAATCATCGCTTGAATGCGATCCTCTTGATCGGAATGCTCGCGCTTTTTGCGCCGACCTGGTTTTGGCTGGGCGAAGCATGGTGGAGCGATCCGTACTATTCGCATGGACCGCTCGTGCTGATCGTCGCGCTCTATTTCGCGTGGACGCAACGTCACGCGATTGTTGATCTTGCGCCCGCACCGCGCAACGGCGGTTTGCTCCTGGTTGGCTTGGCGCTCGCCGCGCATCTTTGGGCGACGCTGTGGCGCGCGTATTATATTTCCGCGCTGATGCTCCCCCTCGCGCTCCTGGGATTGCTCATCGCGCTCTACGGTTGGCGAATGGCGCAACGCTTTTGGTTTCCGCTGGCGTTTCTTGGGTTGATGGTGCCACTGCCGCTCGCCGAACGTTTTGGTCCATCCCTGGAAGGATTTGCGGCGACCAGCGCGACGGCACTGGCGCAAGCCATAGGCATTGCCGCGCGCAATGACGGCGCGCAAGTGTTCTTGCCCAACTCGTCCTTTACCGTTGGCATTCCGTGCGGCGGCTTGCGTTCGATCATTGCGATCATCACGCTGGTTACGCTGTTGGCATATATTGTGCAAGGACGCGCGTGGGCGCGCGCTTTGATCATACTCGCCTCGATTCCCATTGCGCTCGCGGCCAATACGTTGCGCCTTGCGCTCTTGTTTGCGATTGCGAATGTGTGGGGCGGTGATGCCGCGATGAATTATTTTCACGACTGGGCTAGCCCGGTGCTGTTCCTCGGTGTGGTAGCCCTGGTGTTTGCGCTGGCAAAACTCGTGCGCGTTGACCAAGTACGCTGGGATGTGGTGTTGCCAAACTAGGTGACAACCACGAAATGTTTTTCGATATGAAACAAATTTCCCCACGCTATATTTTGCTCTTTGCCATCTTCATTCTCGTCGGGGTCGCGATGACGTTGGTCAGCTTGCGACCGACACCCGCGCCGCCCGCGCCAGTCGCCATGTCTACCGCCGCGCCGTACCACTCGTATCTGCTCGACGTTGCGGGTTGGTATGAAATCACGCCGAATGAAAGCGTGATCGCCACGCCCATTGATTTTTCGATTGACGGCTTGAAGGTCTTGCCGGAATTACTTGGGCGGTGGCGTAGCTCGCCGTACCAGTTGGGTCCCGAAGTGGATCAATGGTTTGAAAATCCCGACCTGGCGCTCTCGACGATTTACACTGACGACCGCAACCACCAACTCTGGTTTTCAATTTTCGGCAGTCGCAGTAAAAAGAGTTACGCACTCTTTGAACACACGCCGATCACATCGTATCCCGCCGCTGGGTGGACGCTGGTTGAAAACGGCGTTGCGCCGATCATGATTGGCGACAAGACGATCCATGTGCAAAAAGCGACGCTGGCAAAAGACAACGAACGGCGCGTGGCGTTGTATTGGTATCTCTGGACTGATTTCAATCGCGACCCAGAGCAAGGCGTGCTGACGATGCGCTTGCATATTCCGGTTGTGACTACGGACGAGGATGCGTTCCAAGCCGGTCAAGATTTTCTCCGCGCGATTTTTCCGCAAGTTGTACCGTGGCGGCGTTTCTAGCTGTCAACGGTTTGTAACTCGATTGTAACTCGAATCGCTTATGCTAGACCCGAAGGATTTCTAATATCCTTCGGGTTTTGATTTACTTGGAGGACAGTGTTGTCACCCGATAGTCCGCGCGTCGAATCGTTTGTGTTGCGCTTTGTGCAAGATGTACCAGACAATGGCGCGGCGGTTGCCATGCCGATGTGGCATGCGGTCATTGTTCACGTTCAATCGAACGAAGAGAAAAATTTTGCGAATGTCGCCGATGCTGTAGCGTTTATTGCGCGCTATGTGCCGATCGGCGATTTTGTATTTAATGCGACGGACGCGCTCGGTGAATCAGGAGCAATCGCGTGAGTGAAATCAACATTGGACTCGTAGCGGCGGGTTCGTACATTCCGCAGACATACATTACAGCGGCGGAAATTGCGCGCGCGACCGGGATTCCCGAAGACGTGCTGATCAAAAAATTCGGTTTGATCCGCAAGCCGATCCCGGGTCCCCATGATCACACAAACGCGATGGGCTTGTGGGCGGCGCAGGACGCACTCGCGCAGTGCGCGATCAAGCCAGAGGACATTGACCTGGTGCTCTGCACAACGGAGGAATGGAAAGAGTATCCGTTGTGGACGGCGGGCATCAAGCTGGCATACGATCTTGGCGCGCGGCGCGCGTGGGCGATTGATGTGCAGAATCGGTGCGCGACAACGATGGCGGCGATCAAAATGGCGAAAGCCATGATGCTCGGCGATCCCGATCTCAACACGGTGCTAATCGCGGGCGGTTATCGCAACGGCGATTGGGTGGATTACGCGAATCCGCGTTCGCGCTTTCTCGTCAACTTGTCGTGCGGCGGCGGCGCAATCCTTTTGCAGAAAAATTATCCGCGCAACCGCGTGCTGGAATCGGCGGTGCGCGTGGACGGCTCGTTCTCGCTCGACGTGATCGTGCCTATCGGCGGTACGGTCCAGCCTGCCACGCCGGAGGCAATCGCGGCGCATCAAAACCGGCTCGATGTGCCTGACCCGGAAGGGATGAAGGATCGGCTCGATAAACTTTCGATGCAAAATTTTCTTGGCGTGGTGGATGAGGCATTGACGAAAAGTGGTTTGATGCGCAAGGACATTGGCTATTTGAATATCTTGCACATGAAACGCTCGGCGCACGATTTTATTTTGAGCGAGCTAGGTTTGCGCGAGGAGCAATCGTTTTATCTGAACGAGTACGGACACCTGGGTCAACAAGACCAGGCGCTCTCAATCAAAAAAGGTTTAGAGACTGGACGCTTGCGCGATGGCATGGTGATGGTGATGGTCGCCGCGGGCATTGGCTATGCGTGGTCCGCGAGCGTGGTGCGGTGGGGCTAACCACGCATCCAGACGGCGGACGGCGAAACCGCGATCACAAGAGTGTTCGATCGTTTGTTCAACTTGGGTGGATGGTCCTTTTATGCTTGGGTGTGTTTGGATGCGCCAACAAACCATCCACGCGCATTTTGCTCATCGGTAATAGTTTTGTCGCGGTCAACGGCGGTATGGATCGGCAATTGCGAGGACTCGCTCCGTCCGCCGAAATCGCGCAAATCGCAGTATCGGGCAATACGTTGGAACAACATTGGAACGACGGCAACGCGCTCCAAACGATTCGACAGGGCGGTTGGAATTACGTGGTGTTGCAAGAGCAAAGCCAGACGCCGATTTTTAATCGCGCAAAATTTTTCGAATATGCCAACAAGTTCAACGGCGAAGTTTTGAAAAATAAAGGCAAGACTATTTTGCTGATGACCTGGGAGCGTCCCGACAGCGTGCGCAGTGGTGTGACGACGGACAATTTAGCCAGTGCATACACAACGGTCGGTTCACAACTTGGCGTCCTGGTCGCGCCAGCGGGCTTGGCGTTTCAGCGCTCATTGCGCGAGCGATCCGATCTTGCGTTGTTTGTTCAGGACGGGCATCCGACGATTAGCGGAATGTATCTCGCGGCGTGCGTGCTATATGCGACTATATTTCGCGCTAGCCCGGTTGGTAACGTATACGCCGACGCGAACATTTCACCGGAGGACACGGATTACTTGCAACGCATTGCGGCGGAAACGACCGGACATTGATTCAATTGAATTAGCATCACGGGGGAACGATGTATATCGGAGACTGGCTCGCGCGGCGCGAAATGCTCACGCCGAATCACATCGCGTTGGTGGATACGCTCGATGGGGATCGCACAATCACCTACCGCGAATGGAATCGCTCTGCGAATCGCACCGCAAATTTTCTGCGCGATCAATGGAATGTGAAAAAAGGTGACCGCGTGGCGGTGCTGGCGATGAACTGCACCGACTATCTCGATATTTGGTTCGCGTGCGGCAAGCTTGGCGCGATCTTGCAGACGCTCAACTGGCGGCTCACGCCAAACGAACTCGCCGGGATTATTGCCGATGGTTCGCCGTCCGTTCTGGTTTACGGCGCAGATTTTGAAACACCGATTGCGGCGTTGCGCGCCATGAATGTGTTGCCCGCGCAAACCGTGTTGTTGACGAGCGCGGCGTGGCACGCGCGCGAAACCTTTGCGGATGCGCCAGTATCCACTGAATTGACCTGGGATGATCCCTGGGTGATTTGCTATACGGGCGGCACCACGGGATTGCCCAAGGGCGCAGTCCTGACGCATCGCGCGATCACGGCGAACTCGGTCAATACGGTGATGTCGTGGGGGTTGACGCCGGACGATGTGACGATTCTCAACTCGCCCTTGTTTCACACCGGCGGCCTCAATGTGTTCACCGCACCGCTTGTGCATATCGGCGGTACGTCCATTGTGTGTAAAACCTTTGATGTGGATCAGGTCTTTGATCTGATCCGGGATGCAGGCGTGACCGTTTGGTTTGGTGTGCCGACGATGTTTATTGCGATGCAACAGCACGCTCGCTGGATGGAGACCGATTTTACAAAATTGAAAACGATCATCAGCGGTGGCGCGCCGTGTCCTCTGCCTATTTTTGAAAAATTCTGGGCGCGCCATATAGATTTCAAAACTGGCTATGGTCTCACCGAAGCCGGGCCCAACACGTTCTGGTTGCCGTCTGCGGATGTGCGCCGCAAACCCGGCGCGGTTGGCTTTCCATTGTTTCATGTGGACGTCAAGGTGGTGGACGAGCAGGGGCGTGAGTGTGGGGCCGATCAAATTGGCGAGTTGTTTGTGCGCGGCCCGCACGTTTGCGCGGGTTATTGGAATCGTCCAGCGGAAACCGCGAAAGCGATCTCGGCGGCGGGCTGGTTGCGCACCGGCGATCTCGCACGGTGCGATGCGGAAGGGTATTATTATATCGTCGGGCGAAGCAAAGACATGATCATCAGCGGCGGCGAAAATATCTATCCCGCCGAAGTGGAAAGCATTTTGCACGCGCATCTCGGCGTGGCCGAAGCCGCGCTCATCGGTGTGCCGGACGCCAAGTGGGGCGAAGTCGGGCGGGCGCTCATCGTCCGCCAGAAAAATGCGCATGTGTCGTCAGAAGAGTTGACTGCGTTTTGCCAGGCGCGGCTTGCCAAGTACAAAATACCAAAGTCGTTTGTGTTTGTGAGTGAGTTACCCAAGACAGCGGCGGGCAAGATTGACAAGAAACTGTTGGTGGCACAATACGGACGAATGACAAACGACCAATGACAAACTGCTTGTGACATTTTGGGTCGAGGGTTGAAAAATGCCTACGCTTAAATCAAATGGAATTCATATCGCCTACGAAATCAACGGCACAGGACATCCGCTCGTTTTCATCACGGGCGTCGGGTACGGCAAATGGTTTTGGCACAAGGTCGTTCCCGAACTTGCGAAAACATTTCAAGTCATCACGTTCGATAATCGCGGCGCGGGCGAGAGCGACAAACCCGCTGGACCTTACACCGTGCCGATGCTGGCGGCAGACACGGCGGGCTTGCTCGATGCGCTCAACCTCAAAGGCGCGTACGTGATGGGACATTCGCTCGGCGGATACATCGCGCAAGAGTTGATGGTCACGCGCCCCGACCTGATCGGCAAACTGATTTTGGCGAGCACCAATTTCGGCGGTCTGAAGGTGATTCCGATCACGCCCGAAGCGATGAAGGTCTTGACGGATCGCACTGGCGATCCCGTCGAGTTGGTGCAACGCGGAATTGCGCTTGCGTGCGCGCCTGGGTTCGCGCAAAAATATGCGAACGTCGCGCAAGAGTTGATGCAATATCGCTTCACGAATCCCGTCCCAGGTCCGCAATACGCCGCGCAAGTTGCCGCAGGTGCAGGCACGATGGCGTACACGGACGATCAAGTCGATGCGCGAATGCAAGCGATTAAAGCGCCGACGCTGATCATGTTCGGCGAATTCGATAGGGTTGTGCCACCTGGTAACGCCGATTTGATGGCGCAAAAGATTGCGAATGCCAAAATCAAAATCATTCCTGGCACGGGGCATATGTTCCCGATGGAAGACCCAGGCGCGACGGTGAAGGCGATTACGGAATTTTTGAAAGGATAAGATGAATTTGTCATTGCGAGCGGAGCGAAGTAATGACATTCATCCTTTGATATGAAACACGCTCAAATAATCAGCACTGGCCGCTACATTCCCGAAAAGCTAGTGACCAATCAAGACCTAAATAAAATCCTGGGTGAAGACGTTGACAAGTGGCTCGTGGCGAATGTCGGCATCCGCGAGCGGCACGTGATGGCGGAACACGAAACTACCTCCGATTTGGTGATCGCGGCGACACGCCAAGCGCTTGAGCGCGCGCATCTCGCGCCGACCGATCTTGATCTGATCATCGTGGCAACGGACACACCCGATTATCTTTCGCCCGCCACAGCGTCTGCCGTGCAAGCAAAACTCGGCGCGACGAATGCCGGGACGTACGATGTGAACTGTGCGTGCGCCGCGTGGGTCACTGGGCTGGACATTGCCGCGCGGTATATCGCAACGGATTCTGACTATAAGCATATTCTCGTTGCCGGTGCGTATGGTATGACCAAGTTTGTGGATTGGAGCGACAAGTACACCTGCACGCTGTTTGCCGATGGCGCGGGTGTGGTGATTCTACGCGCGGGCGATGAACCTGGTTTTCTCGCGGGCAAGCTCACGGCGCATGGCGAATATCACGACGCGCTGGGCATTTACACCGGCGGCACGTATCGTCCTGCGACACCTGAAATTATCGCGCAATTCGGCAAGCCCAAAGTGCAGTTTGTCAAGAAATTTCCCGCCACGTTCAACTCCGATCATTGGCCTCCGCTCGTGCGCGCGACGGTTGCCAAAGCGGGCTTGACGCTCGACGATATCGCGCTGTTTATTTTCACGCAACTGAATTTGCGAACCATTGAATATGTGATGGAGAACCTGGGTCAGCCGCTGAGCAAGACGCATTGGATCATGGACAAGTGGGGCTATCTCGGCTCGGCGTGCATCCCTGCCGCGCTCGACGATGCGCTTGAACGCGATCCCGCGCGCTTAAAACCTGGCGACCATGTGGTGTTCTGCGCGACAGGCGGCGGAATGGCAATGGCGGCGAGCGTGTGGCGTTGGGTAATATAAACCGCCAAGACGCAAAGAACGCAAAGGAAAATCAATGGAGATTGAAGGCATTGCCAAAATTATCGTAGATGCGACGATCAAAGTGCATCGAGCATTAGGTCCAGGTTTGCTCGAATCCGCTTATCAGCAATGTCTCGCTTATGAACTCCGCAAGCGTGGATTGCGTGTCGAGACCAAAGTTGAACTGCCTCTAAAATACGAAGAGGTTCAAATCAACGTCGGATACAGAATTGATATGCTGGTTGAGAATCAAATTATCATTGAAAACAAAACCGTCGATGAACTTGCTCCGATTCATCAAGCTCAACTATTAACGTATCTGAAATTGCGCGATTGTCGTCTTGGTTTCTTGCTGAATTGGAATGTAACCTTGATGAAGAATGGCATCAAACGAATGGTCAACAAGCTATAAAAAACTTTGCGTTCTTTGCGTCTTTGCGGTTGATGAGGTTTTAAAATGTATATTGGCGATTACCTCGGACGACGCCAGGTCTATTCTCCGGATAAACTGGCGCTCATTGATACAAGCAAGACTCCCGAATGGCGTTTGACTTATCGGCAGATGAACGAACGCGCGAACAAGTTGGCGAATTATTTCAAGCGCATTGGGGTTGGCAAAGGCGACCGCGTGGCGATTTTTGCGCGCGATGGCATCGAGCATCTCGATACATTTTTTGCGTGCGCTAAACTTGGCGCGATTCATACCGCGCTCAACTGGCGTTTGCATTGGCGCGAAGCCGTTGACATTATCGAAAACACGACGCCAAAAGTGATGATTTACTCGGATGATTTCAAGGAAACCATTTCAGAAATCGAAAACGCAACCCACAATTCGCAATTTGCTATTCGCAATTACTTGCACATCGCAGGTGACGGCATCGCGAACAGCCAGCATTTTGAAACGGCGTTGCAATCGGGTGCGAACACAGCGGCTACCTGCGAATCGCTTGAAGCGGAAGATATCGCCGCGCTGATTTTTACGGGCGGCACAACTGGTTTGGCTAAAGCGGCGCAGGTTTCGCACCGGATGATTGCGTGGAACACGCTCAACACAGTCATTCACGATGTCACGCACAACGACGTGTATCTCAACGTTTTCCCAATGTTCCACACGGGCGGCTTGTTCGTCTACACCTTGCCGCAAATTATTTTTGGCGGCACGACGATTCTCATTCGCCAGTTCGATCCCGCGCTCGTCTTGTCGCTGATCGAACGCGAAAAGGTGACTGTGTTTGGCGGTGTGCCGGCGATGTACCAAATGATGACGCAAGCGCCGAACTGGGACAGCGTGAATCTCACATCACTGCGTTTTTGCACTAGCGGCGGCGCGCCTTTGCCCGTGCCGCTCGTCGCAAAGTACACGCAAGAGAAAAAGATTCGCTTCAAGCAAGGGTTTGGCATGACCGAGTTTGGTCCTGGGATTTTTGCGCTTGCGCCCGAAGACGCGATTCGGAAAGCTGGGTCGATTGGTCGCCCGAACTTTTTCGTGGATGCGCGGATTGTGGATGAGGACAATCAACCGCTTGGCGCAAACCAGGTTGGCGAACTCGTGCTCAAGGGACCGTCGGATTGCTCTGGCTATTTCAACAATCCCGAAGCGAGTAAGGACGCGGTCGATGCCGATGGTTGGTTTCACACAGGCGACTTGGCAAAGTACGACGACGAATGGTATTTCTA
>JBBIUF010000091.1:0-15807 GCA_037440365.1 Chloroflexota bacterium | reverse complement strand
ATCTCTCGGCGACCTCAACGCCGCGCGCCAATGCTTTGAACGCGCCATCAAAATTTGGGAAGCATCGCTTGGCACGGAACACCCACAAGTAGCAACTGGCGTCAACAATCTCGGCGGCGTTCTGCAAGACCTCGGCGACCTCAACGCCGCGCGCCAATGCTACGAACGCGCACTCAAAATTGATCAAGCCGCGTTCGGCACAGACCATCCCACTGTCGCTCGCGATGTCAACAATCTCGGCGGCGTTCTACACGACCTCGGCGACCTCAACGCCGCGCGCCAATGCTTTGAACGCGCATTGAAAATTCTCACGCAATTTTTACCGGCAGAGCATCCGTACATCAAAAGTGCCCGGAATAGTTTGGCGGTGGTGGAAAAAGAATTGCGCGGTTTGTAGCCAACGTTCCACCCAATCAAAACGCCCGCGCAGATTGCGCGAGCGTTGCTATCCTCCAACCACTGTCTTCAGACCACTCACCACGTGTCACGCCACCGCCACCATCAACAAGCCCACCACCATCAACGCGGCGGCAAATACGCGCACCGGTCCAAAACTTTCCTTGAGCCAGAGCCAGCCCAGCACCGCGCCAATCACCACGCTCGTCGCGCGCACCGCGCCCACATAACTCGCCGCCGTCATGCTCATGCCGGTCAACGCCAGCAAATAACTGCCCACCGTTGCCAGACTGCCCAGCGCAATGCGCCGCCCATTCGTTTTGATTTCCCGCGCCATCACCGCACGCCGCGCGCCGCGCCACACAAACGGCGCATACGCCACCGCAATCCCGGCATACACCCACCAGTTGTACACCAGCGGCGCAACGTGCGCCACGTTCAGCTTGTCAATCGTCGAGTAAATCGAAACGCAGACCGCCGCCAGCGCCGCCCATTGCGCCGGGCGATGCGAGAGCGCGCGCAACGGCTGTCCCAGATCCGCCAGCGCCGGCAACGATGCGAGATAGATGCCAACGATCAACACCGCAATCCCGGCATAGCCAAGCCAGGGCAAGCGTTCGCCGAGAAACAGTGCGCTCCACAACGCGATGAACATCGGCGGCGCGCCGCGCGCAATTGGATAAACCTGGGACAAGTCGCCGTTCGCGTATCCGCGATTGATAAAAATAACATAGCCCACTTCGGCGGTGAGACTGAACGCATACCCCAGCCAGATTTCGCTGGGCAAGCCCAACCAAAATTGCGCGCCGATGATTGCGCCGTACCATAGCGCGCCCACCGTAATGCCCCACCACATGAACGCGGACGAATCCTGCGCGCCTTTGGCGAGAAAATTCCACACGGCATGTAGCACCGCGGCGATCAGCACGAGGATGATGGCGAGGGATGACATTGGCACAGAAAGCCCAAGGCAGAAAGCAAAAAGCAGAAAACGCTTGGTTGTCTGCCTTTGGCACACTGCGTTCGGCTTACTGGTTCTTCTCCTCCAATTTTCGCTTGAACACCTTGCCCACAAACGTCTTGGGTAACTGATCGCGGAACTCGATCAGGTACGGCACGGCGGATTGGTTGAGCCGTTGGCGGCAAAATTCGATAAACTCTTCCGGCGTCGCCATCTCACCTTTTTTCAACACCACGTATGCCTTGACCGCCTGCGCGCCGCCCTCTGGCGGCACACCCGCCACCGCCACCTCGAACACTTTGGGATTTTCGTACAACACTTCTTCCACTTCGCGCGGATAGACATTGTACGCGCCCGCCAGAATCATATCTTTTTTGCGATCGATGATTTGAAAATAACCGTCCGCATCCATGCGCGCCAGGTCGCCGGTAAAGAGCCAGCCATCGCGCAATACTTGCGCCGTATCGTCGGGACGATGCCAATAGCCGCGCATCACTTGCGGACCGCGCACCGCCAGTTCGCCAATGGCGCCTGGCTCCGCATCCGCGCCGGTCGCCCCATCCACAATTTTCGCGTCCGTGTCCGGGAACGGCACGCCAATCGTCCCGGTTTTGCGCGCACCGTAGACCGGATTCGCGTGCGTGATCGGTCCGGCTTCCGTCAAGCCATACCCTTCGACGAGTTTGCCGCGCGTCAATTTTTCAAACGCTTCTTGCACTTCGAGCGGCAACGGCGCGGCGCCGCTCACGCACGCGCGAATGGATTTCAAACCAAAGCGCCGCACGTTTGGATAATTGTTGATCGCGACATACATCGTCGGCACGCCGGGAAATAACGTGGGGCGATATTTCGCGATCACGTCCAACACCTCGCGCGTCGAAAACGTCGGCAACAGAATCAGCGTCGCCGCAATTGAAATCCCCAGGTTCATGCACGCCGTCATGCCGTACGAGTGAGAAAACGGCAGGGCGCCGAGGATCACTTCGCCGCCTTCGTCAATGTCGGTCGTCCAATGCCGCACCTGGGTCGTGTTGGCAACAATGTTCGCGTGCGTGAGCATCACGCCCTTGGGCAGTTCGGTTGTGCCGCTCGAATATTGCACCAACGCGAGATCGTCCGGCGCGATCTCAACGCTCGGCGCGTCCGCCGACGCGCGCGCGAGCAAATCCTGAAACGCAAACGCAAAAACGTCGCCGCGCAAATCCGCGCGATGCCCTTCCGCCGCTTCCCGCACAATTTCAAATAGCGCGCGGCGCAGTGGCGAAAAATATTCCTTGATGTTCGTCACGATAATCCGCTTGAGCGGCGTGCCCGCGCGCACCATCCGCACCAGCGGATAAAACACACTCAACGCGACAATCGTCTCCGCGCCCGAATCGTTCAACTGATGCGCGAGTTCATCAGCATTGAACAATGGATTCGTGCTGACCACCACTGCCCCAGCTTTGAGCGCGCCGTAATATGCAATCACCGTTTGCGGCGAGTTCGGCAAGAGCAATGCCACGCGCTCGCCTTTTTTCACGCCGAGCGCAATCAGCGCATTCGCAAACCGATTCGCCGCGTCGTCCAATTCGCGGTACGTCATAACGTGATCATAAAACACCAGCGCGCGGTGTCGCGGGTAGCGGCGCGCGGCGGTTTCCAAAAAGCGAAACAGCGGTTGCGAAGGATACGCCAACGTGAACGGCACTTCGGGTTCGTAATGGCGTAACCAGGGACGCCGCTTGATCAATTCCGATTTTTCGTGCTCGCGTCCTTCGCGCCACGACACCACCGCGTCGCCGCCGATAAACCGGGACAGCGCGCGGTTCACCGCATCGGGACGTTCGAGCATGACCAGGTGCGCGGAGACGGGAATTTTTGCCACTTGCGCGCCGGGAATCGCGTCCGGCACAGCATCATACGCCGCTTGCTTGAACACAATGTCGCGGTGACCGATGATGACGAGCGTTGGCACGGTGAGGCGCGGAAACACAGCGTTACCATCGAATTTAGCCAGCGCGTGATGAAACATGGCTTGCAATACAAATGCCGGCGCGGCAAGCGCTTTGGGAAATGCTTTGCGAATCGGTTCGGCGAGCGCGGACGGCAAACGAAACGCGAGTTTGAGCAGAGGCGTTAGTACAAAATCCATCGAGGTACTCGCGAGGACGAGCCGATCCACCCGCTCCGGATGACGCACGGCATACGACGCCACAATCGCGCCGCCGAACGAGTGTCCCAGCAAAATAAATTTTTCCGGCAAGCGCAATTGCGCGACGACCTGTTCGACATCGCCGACAAGTTCATCGAGCGAGTACGCCGTGTGCGGACGATCCGAAACACCATGCCCGCGCAAGTCAACCGCGATCACGCGATTCTTGTCCGCAAACTCGATCAACTGTTGCTCCCACTGCATCGCGAATCCGCCAAAGCCATGAATAAAAAGGAGCGTGCGTTCGGCGGGCGAGCGCCCCGAATCAATCACGCTCAGGCGGACGAGTGGGTTTTGCGAAACAGTGACTTGTTTGCGATACAGGTCGAGGTCAAGGAGAGGCATTCATCACCCCAGAGAAAAGCAATCAGCGGTACACAGTATTCAGCAAACCAAAGTTGGTTTGCATCCAGCTTACTGGCTTTTCGTCCATTCCACTTCTTTTTCCTTGACGCGTTCCAGCCACCATGCCACGCGCGCGGGAATCCACGCTTCAAGCGCGCTCCACGGCACGAGCATCTTGCGCGTCACGGGCATTGCTTTGGTAAATTCCCAGCTTGGCGTAAACGCGAGATGCTTGAGCAACGCGGTAACGCGCGCATCATTCTCCGGCGTCTTGGGTAACTTGCCGCGAAATAATTCGGTTTCCAAGACACCCCCCTTGCCCGCCTCTGCTCCGGCTTCTTGCTCCGCCCATTCGCGAATTTCGGCAAAGGGTTCGGGCGTTGCCGCCATCGCATGCTTGCCTGGTTGCGCGAGCAAGATCGGATGCTTGCCCGACGGATCCAAAATCGGATGACCGTTGACCTCTGCCGGTCCGTACATGCCATGCCAGCTCGCTTCGACCGCGACGACATGCCCGGATGCGTTGACAAACACCCAAGCATGTTCGAGTTCGTAGAGGTGGCCAATATCCCAGTCCCACCACAACGCGTACTCGATAGCGCGCGTCGCCGCGTAACCGGCACTAGCCCACTCGACGCGGCGGCGCGGCACAAACGAGGGCGACTCGGCTTCGGTCTCGAACACGGTGTACCCGGCGGCAACTAGCGCGAACGGCTCGTGCGCATCGGCGAGAATAATCGGCGCATAGCGCGCGGCGAAATCCAACGCGGCTTGATCCTGGGTCACTTGCAAAAGTTTACTTGCGTCCATGTCCATCTCATTGTGCGTAAATTTAAGCGGGCGAAATCGGTGCCGGTGCGTCAGCCGCCTTGACGCGATTGCGTCCGGATTGTTTAGCGCGGTAGAGCGCTTCATCCGCGCGTTTGAGCCAAAGGTGCGTTGCCGCGTAATCGTCCGGTTCAAGCGATGCCACCCCCGCGCTAATTGTGACCACCCCCGGCGGCGTTTTGCTGACGTGCGGGATCGCGAGCGCTTCCACCGCTTGGCGGATCCGCTCACCGGCGACGAGCGCGTTTGCGCCAGATTGTTCGGGAAGCAAAATCAAAAATTCTTCGCCGCCGTACCGATAAGCCAGATCGCCGTTGCGGCAGGTCTTGGCAATCGTCTGCCCAATTCGGCGCAAGACATCATCCCCAGCAATATGCCCATAGTGATCGTTATAGGATTTGAACGAATCCACATCGCACATCACCGCGCAATAGCGTTTGCTGTAGCGTTCCGCGCCGCCCACCACCGCAACCAGGTCTTCCATCAGGCGCAACCGATTGCCTAATTGCGTTAGCGCATCGCGTCGCCCTTGCTCAAACAATTCCTTGTTGAGCCGCTTGAGTTCGGTCTGCTGTGCTTCCAACTGTTGGTGCAGTGCCGTGATGCGCGATGCCACAATCAAGCGCACCCGCAATTCATCTGGATCGAAGGGCTTGGTCAGGTAATCGTCCGCGCCCGCTTGAATTCCGGCAAGCAATTGATCTTTTTCGCCGAGCGCGGTCAGGAAAATAAAATATGTGTAACCAGGTTTGGGCGTTTCGCGGATCCGCCGACACAGTTCCAGCCCATCCATGCCCGGCATCACCCGATCACTGATGACCACGTTGATCAACGCATCGTGGTACATCTCCCACGCTTGGGAACCGTCTTCCGCGACCAGGCATTCATGTCCAAATTTTTCAACCGAGAGCCGCAAGATCATTCGCGGGACGGCATCGTCTTCGGCAATCAACACACGCATCTTAACCTTTGCCTTTCTCTGCGAGCAACGCCGGACGCGCGCGTTCAAATTCGGCTTCAAGCTGAGTCAACCGATCGGACGCGGAAGCCAACTCCTCGGCTTTGCCAAGCGCTTCCAACTCGGCGCACAACCGCGCCATTGCCCGCACGCCTAAACTCGCGCTACTGCCCTTGAGCGTGTGCGCCGCTTTGGCGAACCGCGCCGCATCGCCACACGCAAGCGCATCGCGCACCGCCGCAATTTTGGCAGGCGTTTCATGGATAAACAAATCAATCAATTGTCCGACGATATTTGGTCCGCCCGGCGCTTGCAATTTTCCTAGATTGATAAACACTGTCGGATCAAGCAGATCTTGGTCCGTCACAGTTTCGATCACGGGCTGTTCCACGACCAGCGGTTCGACCGGCGGGCTTGACTTGGTCCAACGCCGCAACGCACCGTACAACGCCTCCGGCGTGATCGGCTTGGCAACGTAATCGTCCATCCCCGCATTGATACATTTTTCGCGCTCGCCGCGCAAGGCATGCGCCGTCAGCGCAATCACGGGCGTATGCCGCGCCGAACCTTCGCGCTTGCGAATTTCCGCGGTCGCTTCAAAGCCATCCATTTCTGGCATCTGACAATCCATCAGCACTACCGAGTACGGCGCTTGGGTCAACGCATTAAGCGCCTCTTGCCCATTGCCCACTACATCCACCCGATAACCCCGCGCTTCTAACATATACACCGCCACTTGCTGGTTCACCGCGTTATCTTCGGCGAGCAAGATACGCACGTTGCGCCCTTCGGCTTTACCCAACTCGCCAGCCGGACGCACCTGCGCGCGCGTTTGAATTGTGCCGCCCAGGATCGTGATGAGACAGTTGTACAATTCTGATTGCTTGACGGGCTTGACCAACGACGCATCCAGGCCCAGGTTGCGGTTCGCCTCCTCGCCGCCGATGCGCCCGACCGAAGTCAAGAGAATCAACTTGAGCGAAGCAATGGTCGCGTCCGCGCGAATCGCGCGCGTCAAGCCGATCCCATCCATGCCGGGCATTTCCATATCGAGCAGGACGACGCTGAACGGTTCTTTGCTGGACGCGCTCCGCAAAATATCCAATGCTTCCAGCGCGCTCGCGGCACTGCTGGGCAACATGCCCCACGCAATCACTTGGTGATGCAAAACGGTGCGATTCGTCGCATTGTCATCCACGATCAACACGCGCACACCGCGCAAATCCGCCGCCGCCTCAATGCGTTTCAGCGCGTCCGATGAACCCAACTCAAATTGCAATACGAACCAGAACGTACTGCCCTGTCCGAGCGTGCTGTCAATTTTGACTTGGCCGCCCATGAGTTCAACGAGGCGATTGGAAATTGCCAGCCCCAAGCCCGTACCGCCGTACTTGCGCGTGGTGGAAGAATCGGCTTGCATGAATGGCTTGAACAAGCGCGCCTGTTGATCCAGCGTAATGCCAATGCCGGTATCCTTGACCGCAAACCGCAACGTGACTCGCTGATCCGTTTGTTCGATCAGTTCGGCGCGCAACGCAATTTCGCCACGCTCGGTGAATTTGAGCGCATTCCCAATCAAGTTTGTCAGCACCTGACCCAACCGAAATGGATCGCCGCGCAACGCGAACGGCACATTCGGCGCGACCGACGAAATCAACTCCAACCCTTTTTGATAGGCGCGTTCGGCGAACATTGCGCCAATACTTTCGATCACCTGACGCAGATCGAAATCGGTCGTTTCCAAATCCATGCGCCCGGCTTCGATCTTGGAAAAATCCAAAATGTCATTGATGATCGTCAATAGGTTTTCGCCGGAAAAACGAATCGTCTCGGTGAATTGACGTTGTTGCGGGGTCAGCGGCGTATCCAACAATAATCCCGTCATGCCAATCACGCCATTCAGCGGCGTGCGAATCTCGTGACTCATGGTGGCGAGAAAAGCAGATTTTGCGCGGTCGGCGGCTTCGGCTTGCTCGCGCGCTTGGACCAGCTCGGAAATGTCGTGGTACATGGCGAGAATACCTACTTGCTCGCCATCAACGATGACCGGCACGCCAAAGATCTCAACCTGCACCAGCGTCCCGTCTTGGCGGCAACGCGGGCCAATGCCATGCACGATATTGCCCTGTAGCACCTGATCGGTATATGTGTGCGCTTCGGGGTGCATCGCCTCCGTTGCGATCAGCGAATCCAGGTCATGCCCCATGACCGCGGTGTGAGAATATCCAAACAATTGCTCAAACGCCGGATTACACGAATCAACTTTCTGATCGAGACCCAGTGTGACAATCGCCACGGGGCTATTCATCACCAACGATTCAAAGAATTGTTTTTGGCGGGCTTGTTCCGCTTCCGCTTGTTTACGCTGGGTAATATCGCGCCCGTTCCCCACTAATCCGATGACTTGGTTTTGTTCATCGCGGAACGGCACTTTGGTTGTCAACGTCCAGCGCTTGTTGCCTTGCGGGTCTGTCGAAATTTCTTCGCGATTCAACAACGGTTGCCCTGAACGCATCACCGCGAGATCATCGGCGCGATAGCGATCCGCTTCCTCGCGCGGAAAAAAGTCGTGGTCCGATTTTCCAATCGCGGCATCGGGATGTTCTAATTTGAGGACGCGCGCATTGGCATCGTTGGTAATAATAAACCGGCAGTCGGCATCTTTGACATAGATGTAATCCGGGAGCGTATCAATCAGCGTGCGGAGCATGGTGCGTTCTTTCGCCAACATTTGCTCAATCGCTTTACGTCCGGTTATATCCGTGTGTGAACCCGCCATGCGAATGGGTTTGCCTTGCGCGTCTCGGATCGCCTGCCCGCGCGACAGAATCCAACGATACGAACCGTTTTTGTGCCGCATCCGAAATTCGATTTCGTAGGCGGGGACTTGGCCCGCGAGATAATCATCCACCAGCGCTTGCATGCGCGGCAAATCGTCGGGATGCACCAACGCTTGAAACGCCGCATACGAACCGCCAATTTCATCGTCCGCATAACCCAGCATACTTTTCCAGCGCGGCGAATAATATTGCTCACCCGTCACAATGTTCCAATCCCAAATGCCATCATTCGCGCCTTGCACTGCCAATTCAAACCGCTCGCGGCTTTCCCGCAACTCGGCTTCCATTTTTTTGCGCGCCGTAATGTCGCGCCCAATGGACTGAAAGCCAGTCACGCGCCCAGACTCGATCACGAGTTGCACGTTTTGACCGATCCACATTTCAGTCCCATCGCCCGTGATGATAGGAATCTCAAAATAGGTAGCCGGGATCTGACGCACTATTTGCTGGCGATAAAACTTGGCGGCGGTTAAGCGGTAATCCGCGCGAATCATTTCCAAGTAATGGTGCCCAAGCAACTCGGATTCAGCATATTTCATTAAGCGAATGGCATTCGGGTTGACAAAATCAAAGCGCCCTTCCGCATCCGCATGATAAATAATATCAGTTGCGTTTTCAACCAGCAAGCGATACCGCGCTTCACTTTCGCGCAATGCCGCCGCGACGCGATTGCGCTCGGTGATATCGCGCAAAATTCCCGTGAAGAAAATCCCCTGCGTCATTTCGACTTCTGCCAAAGATAGTTCAACCAAGAAGCGGGTGCCATCTTTTTTGAGCGCGGTGATTTCGATGGTCTTGCCGATGAGTTTCTTGACACGCGTGGATACGACCCGGCGCATTCCAGCGCGATGCGCATCGCGCAACGACTCGGGCACAATGACGGCTAGATCGTTGCCGACAATTTCATCGGCAGAATATCCAAAGATTGTTTCTGCGGCGCGATTCCAAAAGACAACCAGTCCTTGAGCGTCAATCGAAACAATCGCATCACTTGCCGTCTCAACCACCGAGCGAAAACGCTCTTCGTTATCGCGTAATACCTCTGCCGCTTGATAGCGCTCGGTAATGTCGCGGTTGGCAACCCGCCGGCCCAATGGCTTGCCTTCGGGGCTAGAGACCGCGCGGCAATTGTGTTCGATCCAACGCACCGCGCCATCGGCGCGGATAATCCGAAAATCCAAGGTGGTGTCATTCAGTTGCTTACTCTGCGCCATATGCGTGGCATATTTTTCTTGGTCCGCTGGGTGAACCATGCGGTCAAGCAATCGGGGATCGGCAACCAATGCTTCGGCGGAATAACCCGTCACGCGCTCGCACGCAGGCGAGAGATACAGGATTTTACCGTCGGCATCAATCCAATATTCCATGTCATAGGTAAAATCCGCGACGGTGCGATAGCGTTCCTCGCTCTTGCGGAGAGTTTCTTCAGTGCGAGTCAACTGAGTGACGTCGTGCTCAAGTTGCGCGTTGGCTTGCGCCAATTCTGCCGTGCGCTGAATCACTTTTTGTTCTAGCTCGGCGGCAATGCGGGCAATCTGTTCTTGACGGCGGCCGACAATCCATGAGGACAAGCCAAGAAAAATCGGCGCGGTGTCAATAATCCAATGCAAAGGTTGGGTTAATTGCGCCTGAAGTATCGCGGCGAAGGTCAAGGGCAAACCCTGAATCCAAACATCAAAAATCGTGGCGATAACGGGGAAGCTCAAGCCAAAACAAAGACCGACCAACGCATAGCGCAATGCTATAGCCGAGCGTCGGACTGGACGCATAGACCACACTGCCTTTCTACTCCACCGGGTCAAAAATAAAAAACGTGCTAGCGGGCAATTTGTTCAATCAAGATAACTAGGTCGCGCGCGTTGTGCACGGTGTAGGTTGGCGCGTCAGCCGTTTGGGCATAACGTTGGTTCCAGTGAAAATATACGGACGTGAGACCGAGCGCGTTTGCGC
This sequence comes from Chloroflexota bacterium, assembly GCA_037440365.1. Classification (GTDB taxonomy): domain Bacteria; phylum Chloroflexota; class Anaerolineae; order UBA4142; family UBA4142; genus JBBIUF01. The sequence continues at coordinate 5,335 of JBBIUF010000091.1, read as the reverse complement.
CGCGCACATCGCGCGCCAAATTGTTGCCGATCATCAACACGCGGGCGTAATCGGACGGTGGAATGTTGAGCGCCTCCAGCGCAACGCGAAAAATGCGCGCGTCCGGTTTTTCGCATCCCACCTCTGCCGAGATCGCCACGGCTTCAAATAGATCAAGCAAGCCATGCTGGCGTAATACATTTCGCGCGGTCACTGACTGCGTATCCGCAACCAGCGCAAACAAATAGCCCGATGCTTTAAGCGCGCGCAACGCCGCGCCCATCCCTTCGACGAGATCCGCGCGCAACGTGTTCCCGACGCCATCCTTGATTTCGGACTCTTCGCGCATGATCACATCGCCCAAATCGAAAAACAAAGCCAGCGGTTTCACGACTTGTCGTTTTTGGGCTGAGGTGTTTCGATGCGGCGCGCGCCGACCAGACCCCAATCATCCTTATGGCTCGTCACTTCGGAAAAGCCAACCGCTTCTAACATGCCGCGATATTCGATAAAGGTGTAAATATCGCCGTCAGGGCTGAACAACAACATTTCGATTCCCGTGATCGGCACTTCGCCAGGCCCTTTGTGATCTTCGTCCGCGATCGGCGCGGCGATGACGATCCGTCCATTTTGCGCCAGCGCTTCATACGCGCGACGGAACATGCCGACGTTTTGTTCAGGGCTGAGATAGCCAGTCAGATTGCCAAACAAAACCAGGTCGAACGCACCCGCTTTGACATCGAGGTTGAGCGCATCGCCGACCATGAGGTTCACTTGCGCCACCACGCCCATTGCATCGGCAATTTGCTTGGTATACGTGAGCACCATCGGACGATCCAGCGCGGTGACACGCACACTCGGATGACGTTTTGCCAACGCCAGCGACCACACTCCCGCGCCACACCCAACATCCAACACGCGCAACCCCTTGGCATTTTCCTCGGTCACGCCCAGCTTGTCCCAGATCACGTTTGCGCGATCCAATTGCTTTTGCCAATCCACCGCGCTCGATGCGGCAACGCCCGCCCAGGTTGGCTCAAACGCTTCGCTGAACGCCGCTGGCAAAGCCGCTTTGCCGTTGCGCACAATTCGCGCCAATTGCCCGCGCGCGTCCCAGGCAAAATCGCCCAGCGTGGCATCGCCAAAATACGTTGGCTTGCCTTTCACCATAAACGCTTCAGCCGTCGGCGCGAGTTTATATTCGGTGTGTTGCTTGGTCAACATGCCCGCATAGCACAACGCATCGAGCAAGACACGGGTGCCGCGTTCAGTCGTGCCGCCGATGCGCGCGAGCGCCGGCACGGTGCGATGTCCTTCCGCAATGCGCGTAAAAATTTCCAATTCGATTGCCGCTTTTAACACAGCGGCTTTAGCTAACCCAAACGAAATGTCATCCAGGACATCGCGATTGGGCGTGTCGTCAACGCGCGTGGCTCGGCGTGGCATGCATCAACTCCGTGGGTAAAATGCAAAACTGTTGAGACGATTATACACAATCCCGCTTGAAACCACAAACACCAAAAGCAAAATCGGCGGACGCATGATACGTCCGCCGATTAAACCCAACTCGTTTTATTTGCCTTGAAATTTGGGCGCGCGTTTTTCGATGAAGGCTTGGACACCCTCGCGATGGTCCAGCGTCCGCCCAGCAATCGCTTGCAAAAACGCCTCGTGATCCAGCGCATCGTCCAAGTCTGCTGTTAATCCGCGATTGAACGCGCGCTTGGTCAAGCCAATTGCTTTGGTCGGCGCGAGCGCCAATTGGAGCGCCCACTCGTGCGTCCGGGGAAGCAATTCGTCTGGCGCGCACACGCGATTCACCAAGCCATCGCGGAGGGCTTGCTCCGCATCCACCAATTCATTCGTCAATGCCATTGCGGTGGCGCGCCCCAAGCCAACCAGGCGCGGCAACAAAAACGAGGTTCCTGAATCCGGCGCAAGCGCAATGCCCATAAACGCCATGCGAAATTTTGCGCTCGTGGACGCGATCCGCAAATCGCATGCGCACGCAATCCCCAGGCCCGCGCCCGCCGCCGCGCCGTTAATCGCCGCGATGAAGGGTTTTTCAATCGTGCGAATTTTGGCGACGATGACGTTGTACCCTTTTTGCAAATGCGCACGAAAATCCACACCGCCCGGCGTTTGGTATTCGTGCCGCATCGCGGCAAGGTCTTGCCCCGCGCAAAAATTTTTTCCCGCGCCCGTTAGCACAATCGCGCGCACTGCGCCATCGCGTTCCACCGTCTTGAGCGCGTCGAGCAATTCTGCCGTCATTGCATCGTCGAACGCATTGCTTTTGTCGGGACGGTTCAGCGTGATCGTCGCCACGCCATCGGAATTGTCATAGAGCAACATTGTGTAGGTCATGGTTTCTCGTTTTGATTCCCGGCGACTAGCCCGGAATCAGGTAGCAATTTTTATTCCACATTCACCCACGCGCGCTGTTCGGACGCGCGCCGAATCGCGTCAATGATTTCGGCAACGGCGACGCTATCGCCAAAACCAGGCAAGCGTTGCGCGTTGGCATCGCGCTTGATCGCGGCGACAAGACCTCCTGCCAATTTTGCCATTGCCCACATCAACGGGTCCTGCGGATTGTCGCCGAGTTCGAGTCGCTTGGGAATTGGCAGAATCGCCATCTCGCGATCCACATCGCGCTTGCCAAGCAACTGCCCGTTTGAAATCACCAGCGACCCGGTCGCGCCATACGCGCTGATCGTCCAACCGGGATCGTGCCGTGCGCCGGTGAAAAAATTGAGCAAAGCCTCGCCGCCATTCTTAAATTGCATTACACACCAAAACGCATCATCGCCCGTCACCTGACGCATCGGCGGCATTACATCTTTCGATCCCTGCGGCGCGGGAAACCGCAACGTGGCAAAATGCGTTTGCCGATTGGCCAAGACCGCGCACACATCGCCGAACCACCAGCGCAACACATCCACAAAATTTGAACCCATCTCCAGCAACACGCCGCCGCCGCGTGCATCATCCGCGAGCCAGTTGCCGCGCACGCCCCAGGGCTGATCCATTACCAGCGTCACATCCACGCGCAACAACCGTCCCAAGTAGGCTTCGTCAATCAATTCTTTGGCGTATGCCAGCGCGGGCAAATAACGCATTTCGAAATTCACCGCGCAAACGCTTTCGCGTGATTGCTGAAGCGCATACAGTTCCTGCGTATCGAGCAGGTTTGCGGCGAGCGGCTTTTCCATCAAGAGATGTATGTTTGCATTGAGCGCCATCTGCGCAATGACTTGATGCGTTTCGGGTGGCGTGGCCACGCCGATCAGATCAACATTGCCGCGCGCGATCAAATCGCGATAGTCGGTAAATGTTGGCGTGACGCGATAGTTTGCGGCAACTTGGGCCAAGCGCGCCGCATCCAGGTCGCACAGCGCCACAACCTCTGTGCCTTGCACGCGGCGGAACGCTTCGAGCATCAACTGTCCCCAGCCAAGACCGACAATGCCAACCCGCAGTTTGCTCATTCATCCTGCTCAAGCGGGCGCGAATCGTCACTGCCGCGCTGACCGATCAACGCGCGCACGGGTTGGCGCACCCATAAATTCAAAACGTCCACCCCGTCTACCTTGTCCAGCCGCGCGCCGATAATGTCCACTTGGCGGCGCAAGCCATCCATTTGCCGAAAATCCAAACGGATCGGACGTTGCGTGCTCCATGCACGCTCACACCGCTCCATCAAGGTTTGCCCATTGAACGAACGCACCTGGCATGCCGCTGGCATATACGCCGAGTGGCCTTCCAACACCGATAACGCCCACGGATCGCCGACCATATGAAAATCCGGCGTTGGTCCTTCAATGATCGTGATCAATTCCGAGTCTGCTGATTCTGTCGTCACGTTATTTTCCTTTCCATGCGGCTTGGCGTTTTGCAACGAACGCATCCATGCCCTCGCGCTGATCCTCGGTCGAGAACAGGAAATAAAACAAACGGCGTTCGTAAGCCAGACCTTCGCCGAGCGGCAATTCAAACGCCTTGTTCACGCACTCTTTGGCGAACTGCACGGCGACCGGCGCTTTCGCTGCAATCTCGCGCGCGAGCGCTTTCGCTTCGTCGAAATAGACTTCGACCGGGACAACACGCGACACGAGTCCGCGCATCGCGGCTTCTTTCGCGCCGATCAATTTGCCGGTCAGAATCAATTCCATCGCGCGCGATTTGCCCAGCGCGCGTGTGAGGCGTTGCGTGCCGCCCGCGCCAGGGATCACGCCAATGTTAATTTCCGGCTGACCAAATTGCGCCGATTCCGAAGCGATAATTATATCGCACGCCATCGCCAATTCACAGCCGCCGCCGAGACAATAGCCGCTCACCGCCGCAATCGTCGGCTTGCGCATCTCACGCAACCGATCCCACTGCGCGATCCAATTTTTGCGAAGCATCTCAACCGGCGTCGCCGTGCGCATTTCGTCAATGTCCGCGCCCGCGCTAAATGCGCGCTCACTGCCGTTGATCACGACACACCGCACCGCATCATTCGCGTCAAACTCGGCAAGCGCCTGTCCCAGTTCGGTCATCACGCCGCTATTGAGCGCATTCAACACCTTGGGACGATTGAGTTGAATAATTCCAATACCATCTTCAGTTGAAACCAGGATGTTGTCGTAGGTCATTTCATCTCCACCCGATCGAATATGTCGCGCCTTATCCTTTGCGTGTCACGCGCACTTCGCCAAAGTCAACGCTCGCATCCAGATCGATCTGGCGCGCCGCCGTCACGCGCACGCGATTCTCGCCGTCCGCAATTGTAGCGCGCGTGAGATCAAGCTGGTTATGCGTTCAACTGGCGCAATACATCTTGCTCGCGCGCATAACCCATCTGCGCGACATGTTCGAGCGTATGATGATAACAATGCAACACAAGCCACTCGAGCGAGATTTTATCATACGCGGAATGAATCGCGTAATTCGCCCAAGCCTTGGGTCCCGCTTGGCGTAACACCACAATCAATTTGCGCCGCGCCGCGCGAAATTCAGCCAGAATGTGCGCGAGCGGCTCGTGCGAATCGTAATGCGCCCGGCTCCACGCCTCTTGATCGAAATTTTCCACCGCAGGATGCACTTCTTTAACGATACGTTGCGCGCGCGCCAAGAATACCTGGCGTTCCGTATCGCGCATGTGCGCGGCAACTTGGTGCGCGGTCCATTCGCCCGGCGCAGGCGCGACGTGAATGGCATCCTGCGGCAATTGCGCCAGGTAGCGCGCGTAATCGTTGCCGCTGGCTTCCAAGCGCTCAATCAGTACTGTGTATTTGCGAAGCATGGTATCCTCCCAGCAATTCACAAGCGCAAACATTATAAGCGCACTGTCAGACGAGTGTCAAGCGCA
>JBBIUF010000090.1:0-15896 GCA_037440365.1 Chloroflexota bacterium | reverse complement strand
GTTTACAAAACCAATGTTACATTGCCAGACCATCGGGTTGCCGCACGTTTTGGCGATGACGCCAATCTAGTTGAATTGATTGGCTGGGATTCAGCACCGATTGCGCCAAATATAACCCAGGTGAAATTTTACTGGCGTCCTCTCCGCGACAAGCCCGAACCACTCGCAATTCATTTGCAAGTGCTGGATGAACAGAACCAAACCGTATCCACAATTCAGGACGATTTATTTCAGGGCAAGGGTTGGCAAAACGAAATGTTTACGACCCAGTGGAATCTGCAGAGTACCCAAGCCAAAAATCGCCTGCAAGTCAATGTCGAACAAACGCGTTACAATTATCTCACGCCGATTTCGACATGGGCCAATGAAAAAATCGACACATTGGTTTTAGATGTATTCTCACAGTGAGGTTTGGATGACATTCATTACCGAATCCGAATTGCGTGAGCAATGGCAAAACGGCGCGGTGACGCGCTTTGAGTTTCCCGCTGGCACTCGCTTTAGTCCATCAGCGCACGACCTGATCAACCAATGGCAATTGCAAGTATATGTCGCAGGTGAGTTGATCATGGAAATACTACCGCGCGTATCGCATTATTCTGAAGGCGGCTTGACGTATCTCGCGCCGAAAACAAAACCCGCCGGGCGAGTCTAGGCATTGAATCCAAATCTCGACAGGTTGCTAACGCAGACTGAACGCGCCATGCATACCGTCATCAATCCTAGTTATCGCGGCACAGTTCATGTCGGCGTTGATCTCGGTACGGCGTATACAGTACTCATCGTACTCGATGAAAATAATCAACCCCTCGCAGGCGAGTACCGCTTTGCGAATGTTGTGCGCGACGGTTTGGTGGTAGATTTCATCGGTGCAATTGATCTCTTGCGCGAGTTGAAACGCAATGTGGAAACGCGGCTTGGTTTTGAATTAACGCACGCCGCGACCGGATACCCGCCAGGGGTTCCGCGCGCCGAAGTCCGTGCAACCACAAACGTCGTGCGTGCCGCAGGATTTGATTGCACAGCCGAAACGGACGAGCCAAGCGCGGCGAATGCGCTCTTGCAAATTAACGATGGTGTGGTTGTGGATGTTGGCGGCGGCACGACCGGAGTTGCCATTGTGCGTAACGGCAATGTGATTTACACGGCGGATGAAGCCACTGGCGGCACACACTTTTCGCTCGTGATCGCAGGCGCATTAAACATTTCATTTGACCAAGCCGAAAAACTAAAAACCAATCCACACGAACATGATCGACTTTACCCGCTGGTGCGTCCCGTGATGGAAAAGGTTGGCTCGATTGTGGCGCGGCATATTCATGGATACGCTGTCGAAACAATCTATCTTGTTGGTGGAACATGCAATTTCAACGGCATTGCGCAAGTCGTCCAAGACATCACCGGCATCAAAACGGTTGTGCCAGCACAACCGTTATTCGTTACGCCATTTGGAATTGCCCTGAACGATCGGCAAGCCGAAACTAAAAATTGACTTGGCTTTTGGAGTAATCATGGCAGACAAATTTGAATTGCGTTGTTACGCGTATCTCGATCGAATGCAACCGCAGTATGCCGCTTTTGTCGGCACGGTGACGCAAGGCGACTTGCCAGTGCAAGGCATGGCGGATCTGTACATCGAAGTTGCGCCGGGTAATGAAGTCTTTCGCCTCGTGGACATTGCTGTCAAAGCCACCCAAGCCAAACCAGGCGCGCAAATCGTCGAACGCGAGTTTGGTATGTTTGAAGTTCACTCAACCTCGCAAGCCGAAGTTTTGGAAGCGGGCAAAGTCGTCCTGGATCGGCTGGGCTTGAAAGCGGAACAACGCAAGAAACCAGAAATTGTATCGCTTCAGGTGATCACGAATGTTGATCCCTATCAGGTGCAATTGCTCAATCGGTTTCGGCGCGGCGCGATGTTGGTTGCTGGTGAAACGCTGTTCATCATGGAATGTCAGCCCGCCGCGTATATCAATCTCGCGGCAAACGAAGCTGAAAAATACGCGAACATCAAAATCATTCACATTTCATCCGTCGGGCGCTACGGACGTATGTGGTTGTCTGGCACCGAATCCGAAATTCTTGCGGCAAAGCAGGCGGCAGTGCAAGCACTCGAATCGCAGGAAGGGGTTTAGATGGCGCGCACGATTTACACCGAACGCGATATCGAAGACCTGGCACGACGCGGCGGCACAGAGATTGTGATCGGCGATGAGGTATATCTCACCGATATCGCACGCGAACGCGCAGAGAAACTCGGCATTGCCTTGCGCGTTGGCTCTGCGCCCGTCGCAATCGCGAAAACACCAGCTCCGTCCGCGCCTAATTTGCCACGCGAAAACACCGAAGCAATTATCGCCAAAGTCAAAGCTGATGTGTTAGCCAAACTCGGCAACAGCGTGGACGCCGCGATGATCGAAAAAATCGTGCGGCGCATTGTGAGTCAATTGCAATGATCCTGGGCCAAGTTGTCGGCGAAGTGATTGCGACCATCAAGGACGAATCGTTGCGCGGGCGCAAACTATTGCTCACGCAATTGATGACGCCTAAACGCGCGCCAATCGGTCGTCCCCAGGTTGCCGTCGAAGTTGTGGACGCGGGTGTCGGCGATTTTGTGTTTTGCGTGCGCGCGCGCGATGCCGTGTTTGCCACCGCGCCCGACAACGCGCCAGTGGACTTGGCAATCGTCGGCGTCATTGATCACACGGATACACTGGATGGTATCGATCTTGAACTACCGTTTGGGTATACCACATTTTCGTAAAATCAATCCGCTTGAAGAATCAACCTGGGTTCGCTTATGCTTATCGCCAAAGTCATCGGCACGGTCGTCTCAACTATCAAACATCCCGCGTATCACGCGCAAAAAATTATGCTCGTGCAACCCATGAGTTTGTCCGGCGAAAATCCGGATGACGCATTTGTGGCAGTGGATACCGCACGCGCCGGAGTCAGCGATACCGTGCTGGTGTGTCAAGAAGGCGGCTCAACGCGCCAAATCCTTGGGCAAAAAGATACGCCGATTCGTTCATCGATCGTTGGGATCATTGACTCAGTCCATTTGCATCGCGCGTAAGCACGTTAGCGCGCAACAGTGCGACAAACAGAGGTCGTATGGCAGAACTTTCTGAACGCGATATTTCAAATATCGTGCAATATGTAATGACAGAATTAAAAGGGCACAACACGAGCGCCGCGACCGGCGGCTTGTTCACCGATGTGAACAGCGCCGTCACCGCATCACAACGCGCGCAAACCATGTGGATTGCCTTGCCGCTCGAAAAACGCAAAGAGGTCATCGCCCATCTCCGCGAACGGATGCGCGAACAAGCCCAGGTGCTAGCATGGGCGGCATGGCGCGAAACTGGGCTAGGCCGCTACGAAGACAAGATCGAGAAAAATTTGCTTGTCACGAACAAGACACCCGGCATTGAGGATTTAACACCCGATGCGTGGAGTGGCGATCACGGCTTGTCGCTTGTCGAACGCGCGCCGTTCGGCGTCATCGGTTCGATTACGCCCGTCACCAATCCCATTGCCACCGTGATCAATAATTCAATTGCAATGATTGCGGGCGGCAACGGCGTCGTCTTTAACCCACACCCCAGCGCGAAAGAATGTTCCGGGCGCACGGTCGCGGCGATCAACCAAGCCATCATCGAAGCCGGCGGCCCAGCCAATCTTGTCGCTGGAATCGCCAACCCAACCGTCGAAAGCGCGCAAGCATTGATGAAAAGTCCTGGCACGGCACTGACGCTTGTCACAGGGGGCGGCGCGGTCGTGGACGTGGCCATGCAATCCGGCAAACGCGCAATCTGCGCGGGCCCCGGCAACCCACCAATTGTGGTAGACGAGACGGCGGACATTGAGCAAGCCGCGCGCGATATTATCAAGGGTGCATCGTTCGACAATAACATCATTTGCATTGACGAGAAAACGCTCATCGTCGTGGATAGCATCGCCGACAAATTGATCGCCGCATTGCGCGGTCGCGGCAGTTATATTTTATCGCGCGACGAAATCACGCGGTTGGACAAGGTGATCTTTGCCGAGCCAGTGAAACCAGGTCGCGCCACGGGCTTGAACAAGAAAATGGTCGGGCAAAATCCATCGGTCATTCTGAAAGAGATCGGCGTGACAATTGGGGATGAGGTGCGCTTGGCGATTGCCCAAGTGCCGCGCGATCACACGCTCGTGTGGACCGAGCAAATGATGCCGATCCTACCGCTGGTACGCGTACCGGATGCGGACGCCGCGATTGATTTTGCAATTGCCACCGAAGGCGGGCGCAAACACACCGCCGTCATGCACTCGCGCCATCTCGATCACCTTAGCCGCATGGCAAAAGAAATCAACGTCTCAATCTTCGTCAAAAACGGACCCTGCCTTGCCGGGCTCGGTTACGGCGGCGAAGGGTTTACCTCGTTCTCGATTGCCGGTTATACCGGCGAAGGCATGACGCGCCCGCGCACCTTTACACGCGAACGGCGCTGTGTATTGGTGGACGCTTTTCGGATTGTGTAACACACGCTAAATTTTCGCTCAATTCCTGGTTACCACCGATATGATGTTTCTCTTGGACAAATTATGGCTGTTGAACGTCATCGCTCTGCTCATTGCCGGCGCGTTGCTTGCCTACCTCGGCGTGAATCGGCATTGGCGCGCGGCGCTCAATCTGCGCTTGATTGTATTTCTCGGCTTACTCTTTACCACCAACCTTGCCTTGCTCATCTCGCTGGGCAGGTGGATCGATCCCGTTCAGAATTTTTTTCTGCGTCTGAATCTCTACACCCAAGTCGGTTTATCGCTTGCCTTCTTTGCGCTCGGCTGGGCATTTCTCCTCATTGAGCGCAAACCCTGGGGCATCCTCGCCGGTCTCCTGGTTTTGCTCGGGTTGATCGGAGTGGATGTTGCCCAGGTAACAATCCCTGCATTCAACGGCTCACTCGCTTCAACGACGATCGTTTTATTTCTCCGCGCGTGGATATGGCTTGCCGTGTATGGTTTTCTCGCAATCCTCGGCACGCAAGAATATCGGCACGCCACTAGCCCGTTACATCGCAATCGGCTCGCGTATCTCGCACTCGCCGCAAGTTTGCTCTTTATCGGTGACGCCCTCGATATGATTCTCACCACACCGTTGCGCTCGCTCAGCGCCGCGTTCCAGATCGCCGGGGCGGCAACCATCGCGTATGCGGCTCTACGCCACGCCCTGTTTGATTTACGGACACTCTTACGACAAACAATTTATTATCTCGTGCTGACGTTGTTCACCATCATCGTTTATCTGCTGGTGATCGAAAACGTACTATCCGTATTCAACAGCGCTGAACCCTGGCAACGCTGGTTGGGTGCATTCCTCAGCGCCATCGTGCTCACGTTTATCTATCAACCTGTGTACGATTGGTTACGCGGCAAGATTAGACTGATTGTGTTTGGCAAACACTATGACGCGCAATCAGTTGTGCAAAATTTCAGTCAGCGGTTGGGGGCACGAATTGATATTGCGGAACTGGCGCAAGAGGGACATGGGTTGCTTGAACAAGCGATGGGCGCGAGCAACGTTGCCCTATTGCTCGTTAGCCGTGACGATCGCGGTTATGTTCTACGCCTGGTGTCCAATCAACCGAACGTTTTGGAAATTCATCTCGCCGCCGCATTATCGCTGGCGAATATGCTGGCAACGCGCGGCAAGCCGCTGTTGCAGTACGATATTGATCGCTTGCCGCACTATGCAGATGTGACACCCGAAACGCGCGCGGCATTGCAAAAACTCGGCGGCGAAGTGTACGTGCCAATCTTGAGTCGCGGCGCGCTGATTGGCATCTGGGTGATCGGCACAAAAATTTCCGGCGATCGCTATAGCGATACCGACCTGGCTTTGCTGTCCACGCTCGCCGATCAAAGCGCCGTCGCACTTGAAAACGCCCGCTTGCTCGCCGACTTGCGCGATCAAGTATTGCAAATGCGCTCGATGCGCGATTATCTTGACTCGACAATGGCAAGTCTCGCCACCGGTGTACTGACATTGGATCGCGGCAACAAGATCATTAGTTTTAATCGCGCCGCCGAAGAAATTTTCCGCGTCCCTGCCGTGACTGCCATCGGACAATCGTATGAAACGATCTTGCCGCCGCTCGAAGGCGCGCAACTGCCGCTTCTCATTTCCCGTTTGTGGGCGCAGAGTGCACAACACCTTGTCCGCGATGCCGTGACCCAGGTCGTAGGACGCGGCGCAGTACATCTGACCGTGCATCTCTCGGCAATGCGCCGCAGTGACGATATGGTTGGCATCGCGATCGTGATCGAAGATCTGACCGATCAAGCCCGACTGGAGCAAGACCGCCGCGCACAGGAACAAGAAACCAAACGTGTGCGCACAACCTTTGAGCATTACGTTGCCCCCACCGTTGTTGAAGGACTGTTATCCGATCCGCGCCGCATCGCGCTCGGCGGCGAACGCCAACTCGTCACGATATTATTCGCAGACATTCACGGCTTTACCACACTCTCCGAAAAATTGCCGCCGGAAGAATTGGTCCAAATCCTCAATGGGTATCTTTCGCTTGCCGCGCAAACCGTATTGCATTACGAAGGCACACTCGACAAATTTTTGGGCGATGGCGTCATGGCAATTTTCAACGCACCGTTGCCGCAAACCGATCACGCGTTGCGGGCCGTGCGCGCCGCGCTCGCATTGCAACGCGAAGTGGCGGCGTACGCGCCCCAGTTACCCAAAGCCTATCGGCTGAATTTTCGCATCGGCTTGCACACCGGCGAAGCCGTGGTAGGCAATATCGGCACGCGCGATCTGATGAATTATACGGCGATTGGCGATACGGTGAACACCGCCAAACGTTTGCAAGAAAACGCGGGGGAAAATCAAATTTATATGAGCCGCACGACCTTCGACCTGGTCAGCGATCACGTCGTCGTGCGGGATTGCGAAAAATTGACTGTGAAAGGACGCAAAACGCCGGTTGAAGTATTTGAATTGACCAGCGTGTGGGAATAACACATCAGAATCCCATTCATTGCTCGCGAACTAACCGCATCCTAACAAACCAGGTCACCTTAAACCATGAACAGACAATTTCCAGATCGCTTTCTCTGGGGCGCGGCAACGGCGGCACACCAGGTCGAAGGCGCAAACGACAACAACGATTGGTGGGATTGGGAACAGACCCCAGGGCACATCCTCAATGGCGATACCTCAACCGTCGCGTGCGATTGGTGGGAAGGCGAGCGCTATCGCAGTGATTTCGATTTGGCGAAAACGCTGAATCACAATGCGCATCGCTTGTCCGTTGAATGGAGCCGCATCGAACCACGGCAAGGCGAATGGAACGCCGACGCCATCACCTACTATCGCCGCGTGCTAACCGCTTTACACGAACGCGGCATGACCCCACTTGTCACACTCCATCACTTTACCAGCCCGCGCTGGCTCGCACAAAAATCTGCGTGGGAAACTCAAGCGGTTGTGCCGCTCTTTGAACGTTACGCCGCGCACGTGGTAGACGCATTGGGCGACTTGTGCGATTTCTGGGTCACGCTCAACGAGCCGATTGTGTTTGCCGTCTCTGGTTTCAACGATGGAAATTTTCCGCCAGGCAAGCACGATTTTTTTCTCGCGGCGCGCGTGATGGGAAATATGGTGCGCGCGCACGCGGCGGCATATCACGCGATCCATCGCGTTCAACCGAACGCGCGCGTCGGCGTTGCGTATCACTTGCGCCGATTTCTGCCCGCGAATCCAAACTCGGCATTGGATCGCTTTGCCGTCGGCATCCGTGATTTCATCGCGAATCGGATGTTTATGCGCGCCCTGCTCGATGGCAATTTGCGTTTTCCAATGAGTCTAGGTGAGCGCGTCCCAGAAGCACTCGGCACCCAAGATTTCATCGGCATTAATTATTATTTCACCGAGCGCATTGCGTTTGATTTCAGCCGAGCGGGACAACTCTTTGCGCGCCCAATCCCAGTGACCTGGCACGCGCCCGTCCCAGGCTTCGCCGCCGAAGTCAATCCACGCGGCTTGTACGATTTCGTGAAAGAATTCGGCGCCATTGGCAAACCACTTTACATTACCGAAAACGGCATTTTCGATTTGCGCGACGACACCCAAGTGCGGTATCTCGTGACACATCTCGCCGCTGTGCAACAAGCTATCGCCGACGGGGTGACCCTCAAGGGATATTTTTACTGGACGCTCGCCGATAATTTTGAATGGGCGGAGGGATTCAGCGCGCGGTTTGGTTTGTTTGAAACCGATTTTGAAACCCAGGTTCGCACGCCGCGCACGAGCGCCGATGTGTACGCGCGGATCGCGCGCGAGAACGGCATCGCGGACGAGTTGCTCGAACAATATGGAAAGTGATTTAATGGACACACGTTCTGAAACCGAATTGCGTCAACGGATCGTCGAAATTGGACGCTTGATGCACCAAAAAAATTTCATCGCGGCAGGCGACGGCAATATCTCGGCGCGGCTCGACCGCGAACGATTGCTGGTCACGCCGAGTGGCTTGAGCAAGGGCTTTATGGACCCCGAGCAATTGATCGTCGTTAATCTCAACGGCGAAAAAATAGCGCGGGGGTTTGGCCAAGCGCGCGATCTGAAACCATCGTCTGAAATTCGCTTGCACCTCGAATGTTATCGCCAGCGCGCGGATGTGAACGCCGTCATTCACGCGCATCCGCCGATGGCAATTGCCTGTACGCTCGCCGGCATATCATTGGCACAATGTGTCATGCCCGAAGTGGTGTACGACCTGGGTTCGATCCCGACCGCGCCCTACGCCACGCCGACAAGCGCGGAAGGTCCGCTCGCCGTCCGCGAACTGATCCAACACTATGATGCGCTGATGCTGGATCGGCACGGCTCAGTCACTGTCGGCAAAGATTTGTGGGAAGCCTATCTGCGCCTGGAGCGCGTCGAACATTCCGCACTGGTAACGCTTTCGGCGCAACAAGCCCTGGGGGGCAACGCGCCCACCACCTTGCCCGATGCCGCAATTCAAAAACTCGCCGCCTTGCGGCAGAATGTTTTCGCGCAACGCGGACGCGATGTCTGCGCCGAATGTAACGCATGCCCCGCGAGCGAGCGGCACGGCTCACGGTTGCCCGCGCCCGCAAATGAAATGGACCGTTTGGAAAAACTAATTAGCGATCAAGTCCGCCGCGCACTGAAAGCATCCTAATCGTGACGTCAAGCATGTGGTTACAAAGCCTCGCGCCTTTCAGCGTGGCGCTCGCAGGATATTTTTTAACCCGGAGGATTAGCCCAACATTACCATTTCCACATATCTCACGGCGCACTGCCGATGTAATCGTCGGCGGGATGGCCTGCGCCTATACGCTAACATTCAGTACGCTCACCCTTTTACGCTACCGCGCGTTTAACCTCGATGGCTATGATCTCTCGATCTTTCACCAAGCGATCTGGAATTCACTGAATGGACGCTTGCTGGAAACCACTGTCTTGCCTGACATTACCTTCTTACTCAGCCAGCGCTTTTCCCCAATTCTGCTTGCCTTTGTGCCGCTCTATGCAATTTGGGCAGATCCAATGGTTCTGCTCATTGTCCAAACCCTCGCGCTAGCATTCGCTGGGTTTCCGATCTACTGGTTTGCACGCTGGAAATTAGGCGCGCCACTCGGCGTAATCGTCGCCATGGCTTATTATCTTTTTCCGGCGACCCAATTTGTCAATCTCTTCGAGTTTCACGAAATTGCGCTAGCGCTTCCCCTGTTTGCCTTGGCTACGTTTTTTTTATTGCGCGACCGCATCAAGCCATTTCTCATTTGCCTCGCCTGCGTCTTATTAGTCAAAGAAGACATGGCATTTGTGCTTCCATTCTTTGGTATCTATGTGCTGTGGACCCATCGTTCACCGCGATTAGGTATCGGTTTAATATTATTTGGAATCGCGTGGAGCATCGCGCTACTCCAATTTATTCTGCCCTACTTTTATTGGGGCGAGTTTGGCAAAGGCTATTACTATTTCGGCAACGGAATTGCGGCGGGCGTAGGTCGCTACGATTACCTGGGTCATTCCTTCGGCGAAATATTGACGACCTTGGTGACGCGCCCCGCGATATGGCTGTCCCATGTTTTCACTTTTGCCAAATTTGAATACGTTTTGAATTTATTTGCTCCGCTTGCATTTCTACCCCTTGTCAACCCACCGCTCCTCTTACTCGCTTTGCCAACGTTAGGCATTTCGTTGCTCAGTGATTACGCGCCCCAGTTTTCAATCCACTATCACTATACAGCGTCGCTAATCCCCTTTCTCTTTTTCGCGCTCGTCGCTGGAATCGCGCGGCTGATCGCCTGGCGCGCCGCGCCCGTGGAATCGCGCGCACGCAAAATCGCATTCGGCATTATGCTTGCACTTGCAAGCATAATCGGTTACGCCCAATTGAGCGCGGGTCCCCTCGGCGCAAATTTCGATCCAGCGCTCTACGTCCTAAACGCACATACGGCTTTGGGACAACAATTGCTCGCCGCGATCCCACCCGACGCGCGCGTGATCACACAAGGCGATTTTATGCCGAACCTCGCTGGACGCCAGTTTATCTATGGATTTCCCGCGCCATTGTTGACCTACTGCGACGTAGACCTGCTCGTGGCGGATCGCACACGGCCGCGTTATGCGCGCTATCAATTAGAATGGTTGCCCTGGTTGACCAACGGGTATTTTGAAACGGTCGCCGAACAAGATGGCTATCTGGTCGCGCGTCGTCCAGCCCCCAACCTGGCGGTTCAGCAACGCTATGGCAATACGTTGACGCTAACCCAGGTTTACCCAGGCGCACCCATGCCGTTACGCGGCGGGAACGTGCTTTGCCCCGTATTAGCATGGCATGTCTCACCAACCGCGTCAGCGGAACTCCTCGTTCACGGCGAGTTGCAAGATCAAGCGGGACACACCGTTGCCCGCGCAGAACGCAACTGGAACACAAGCACCAGCGCCGCGCAATTAACTTTGGGTTTGGATGTACCTCCAACAACTGCAGCTGGCAATTATCAACTTGTTGTCAGTGTATTCGATCGTTCCGCAAACCAGTGGCTGAATGTCGGCGGTGCCGATCAAGCAAGTGTAACATCCCTATCGATCGAAAAAAATACAGCGAGCTTTACGGCGAACGAATTACCGATTGAAATTCCATTCTTTGTTGATCTGCGTGAAATGCGTGTGCTAGGTTACACGCCTTTACCCACAACCACCCTGCCTAACGCAACATTACCGATTGGGATCTATTGGCGCGCGCGCGGGAAACCTGCGGCAGATTATACGATTGCCGTACAAATGGTTCAACTAAACGGCACAGTCGTTGCCGAGCAAGCTAGCCGTCCAGCATCAGAGACCTACCCCACGACACGCTGGTCTGTTGGCGAAGTCTTGTTGGACTGGCACGACCTCAGTGTGCCAACTACGATTGCCCCAGGCGGGTATAATCTACAATTAGTTCTCCGCAACGCTACCACTAACGAAATCATTGGCGTGGCACCCATTAAAACAATTACGGTGGAATGAACATGATCGTAGGCGTCTGCACACTCGAACTTGAAATTCCAGCGAGTCATTCGCTGAAAGACAAGCGGCACGTGGTCAAATCGTTGACCGCCCGGATCCGCCAAGCGTTTAATGTGTCCATTGCCGAAGTGGACGCGCTCGATTCATGGCAGAGCGCAGTGATTGGCATTGTGTGCGTATCGTCAGATGCCGCATACGCGCAAGGCTTGCTCGAAAAAGTCATTGATAACGTGGAGCGCATGCGCATGGATGCGGTCGTGGCCGATTACAGTATCGAGATTTGGTAGAGCCGCCATCACGCAAGCGTGCCCACATTTTAATTCAAATGCCGTTAGCCGCCACCGGCGCACTGAACGGCATTTTTTATTCCACGCATGGATTGACCTTGATCCGAAAGAGCGCATAGGGAATTGACGCCAAAGCAAAGAATTGGTATGATGACTATGCCATTATACCAATTGGTATTTTTTTGTTGTCGACAATTTTAGCTACAAGGAGACGCAATGACAAACCTGGGATTTGTTGGACTCGGCGTGATGGGTAGCCGCGTGGCGAAACGGTTGCTCGATGCGGGACATCCCGTCACCGGTTACAATCGCACCAAGAACAAGGCACAATGGTTGCTCGACGCGGGGATGCAATGGGCAGACTCGCCGCGCGCGGTGGCTGAAGCAAACGACATTGTTTTTTCAATGGTGACCAATACGGAGGCATTACAAGCGGTAACAAACGGCGACGAGGGCATTCTCGCCGGGTTGAGCGCGAACAAGGTGTTTATCGAAATGAGCACCGTGAGTCCGGCCGCAAGCCGCGAACTCGCAACCCAGGTTGCAGAGCGTGGCGCGGCAATGCTCGATTGCCCGGTATCGGGAAGCGTCATCACGCTGGAACAGGGTCAGGTCTCACTGATGGTCGGCGGCGACGCGGCAACATTCGAACGGGTCAAGCCAATCTTGCTCAACATCGGACCGAAAGTGAATCACGTCGGCGCAAATGGGCTCGCGGTGACCATGAAGATCGCCGTGAACTTGTCGCTCGCCGTGCAAATGCTCGCGTTCAGTGAAGGTGTGTTGCTCGCGGAGCAAGCCGGCATTGCGCGCGAGACGGCAGTCCAAGTCATGCTCAACAGCGTGATCGCATCGCCAATGCTCAAGTATCGCGGACCCTTTGCGCTCAAATTGCCAGATGAAGCATGGTTCGACGTGAATATGATGCAAAAAGACATGTTGCTCGCCCTGGAACTGGGTCGGCAGGTAAATGTGCCTTTGCCGACAACCGCAACAACAAACGAAATGTTGACCGCCGCGCGTGGGATGGGCTTTGCTAAAAAAGATTTCGCGGTGATATTTCAAGCACTCGCGCAGATGAGCGGAGTGGGCAAATGAGCCAAATCAAATTTTTGGACTGTTGGGAGTAGAACGAGTATGGCAGATCAAGTTGATATTGAGCAATCACTCCACCTGTATCAGCAAATGACGACGATTCGCGCATTTGAAGAGCAAGTGAACGAACTCTACAAGAGCGCGAAAATGCCTGGGCTAGCGCACCTGTACACTGGCGAGGAGGCCGTCGCCGTGGGTGTGTGCGAGGCATTGCGCCGCGACGATTACATCACCAGCACACATCGTGGGCATGGGCATTGTCTTGCCAAAGGCGCGTCGGTGGACCGCATGTTTGCCGAGTTGCTCGGCAAAGAAGCTGGGTATTGTCGCGGCAAAGGCGGCTCGATGCACATTGCCGATCCCGATTCTGGCAACCTGGGTGCAAACGCAATTGTCGGCGGAAGCATGGGCATTGCAACTGGAGCCGCGCTTTCGGCAAAGCTACGCGGCTCGAACCAGGTCGCCGTGTGTTTTTTTGGCGACGGCGCACTGGGACAAGGACTGTTTTACGAAGTAGCCAATATGGCGGCGCTGTGGAAACTACCAGTGATTTACGTGTGCGAAAATAATTTGTACGGCGAATACACGCACCAATCCGAAACACTCGCGGGCGAATTATTGGCGCGCGCGCAAGCCTTCGGCATTCACACTGAATCGGTCGATGGACAGGATGTGCATGTCGTTTACGCGACGATGCAAAAATTGGTCGAACGCGCGCGGCGCGGCGAGGGTCCTGCATTCTTGGAATGCAAAACGTATCGCTACTATGGTCATCACGTCGGCGACATCAATCGCGCATATTATCGATCCAAGGACGAGGAAGAAGAATGGAAAGCGCAACGCGATCCGCTCAAGAAATTGGCGGAGCGACTCGTGGCGCAAAAGCAAACCGATCAAGGTGTGATTGATCGGATCGAACAAGACGTGCAAGCCAAAGTTGAACGCGGTGTGCAATTCGCGCTCGATGCGGCGTTCCCGTTGGCGAATGAGGTGGATGAAGATGTTTATGCGTGAAATTAAACCGCAAAGACGCAAAGGGCGCAAAGAAATGAAAAATAATTCCTTCGCGTTCTTTGCGTCTTTGCGGTTAGATGTAATCATAATGGGAGAGCCAAATGTCTGAACGCGAACTGACTTTTGCCGAAGCGATCCGCGAAGCGCTGGCGGAAGAGATGCGCCGCGATTCACGCGTGTTCATCATCGGCGAGGATGTTGCCGAAGCGGGGACGCCGTTCAAAGTGTTGTCTGGGCTTGTCGAAGAGTTTGGCAAGGAGCGTGTGATCGATGCGCCGATTTCGGAACCTGGGTTTTCGGGCATCGGCGTTGGCGCGGCGATGACGGGAATGCGTCCCGTCGTCGACATCATGTTCGGCGATTTCCTGGGACTGGTGATGGATCAGATCGCGAATCAAGCCGCCAAGGTGCATTATATGTCGGGCGGCAAAATGCGCGTGCCGATGGTGTTTCGCACAACGATGGGCGCAACGCGCCGATCCGCCGCGCAACACTCGCAGAGTTTGCATGCCTGGGTCAGTCACATTCCTGGGTTGAAGGTCGCGATTCCATCGACGCCGTACGATGCGAAGGGATTGCTCAAGACAGCCATCCGCGACGAAAACCCGGTTGTCTTTTTTGAAGACAAGATGATGTATAAACTCAAGGGCGTTGTGCCTGCCGACGATTACGCCATTCCATTCGGCGTCGCGGATATCAAACGCACGGGCAAGGACATTACGCTCGTCGCGACATCATCAATGGTGCAAGTCGCGCTCGGCGCGGCATCGATGCTCGATGAGATCGGCATCAGCGCCGAAGTGATCGATCCGCGCACGACGTTCCCGCTCGATAAACAAACGATGATCGAATCGGTCAAGAAAACCTCGCGCGCGATTGTGATCGACGAAGGGTACGAACGCTACGGCGTCACCGCCGAAATCGCATCGGTCATTGCCGACGGCGCGTTCTACTATCTCGATGCGCCCGTCAAGCGCATGGGCGCGATGGACGTGCCGATTCCGTTCTCGCCCGCGCTCGAAGATTTGACCGTGCCGACGGAAAAGACAGTGTTTGAGATGGCAAAGACATTGTGCGCAAAGTAAACCACCCAAACACGAATTCACACAAATAAAACAAGGGGTGACATTTCGTGTTATTCGTAGTTGATTAGGATGTGATCATGTCAAACGAACAATTTATTGGCACGTGGAAACTGGTTTCGGCGGAATATCGCCGGGCGAATGGCGAGAGCATTGAAATGTATGGCGCAAATCCATCGGGGATTTTGATGTACGGCGCGGACGGCACCATGTCTGTCCAAATTATGCGCCGCGACCGACCCAGGTTTGCCGTGGCGGATCGCCTCGGCGGGACGCCAAACGAAATTCGCGCGGCGTTTCAAGGATACCAGGCATACTATGGCACGTACTCAATTGACGAAAACGCACGCATCGTCACGCATCATCTCACCGGCGCGTTACTGCCGAACTGGGTCGGCGTGGACCAAAAACGCTTTTACGAATTAACCGGCAATCAACTCCAACTTGGCACTGCGCCGTTGACAATTGGCGGCGCAGAAGCAACCGGGTCTGTCGTATGGGAGCGAAAAACATAAAACGTGATTGTGGACTTTAGACAAGGAGTTTTACGATGGCAATCAAAACCTATGGCACGATGGCAGTTGATTGGGAACAGCGCATTGATTTTGATCGCTTGCGCCGCGAGCGATTGCAACGCGCTAAAGACCTGCTCAAAAAATCGGAGATGGGTGCGTTGCTCTGTTTCGACATGAACAACGTGCGCTATCTCACCGCGACGCATATCGGAACCTGGGCGCAGGACAAGGCAAATCGTTTTACGCTCTTGCCGCAAAACGACGAACCGATCCTGTGGGACTTTGGCTCGGCGGCAAAGCATCATCAACTGTATTCGCCCTGGCTCAGCGGTGGACGTTCGCGCGCGGGGATTTCAATGTTGCG
>JBBIUF010000089.1:0-16632 GCA_037440365.1 Chloroflexota bacterium | reverse complement strand
TTCGCGCGCGACGCTGATGCGGTGATGTCCGTCGCGGACGAAATACACTGCGCCGATTTTATACAGTTGCACCGGCGGCAAATCCACGTCTTCGTAATACGCTTTATCCACACTGCGCCAACGCGCTTTGGTGGTGTTTTGCGTGGGCAGAAAGGCTCCGTCAAAATCGTGATAGCGCAACGTGGCACTGCCGATGATATTTTCGACCGGTACGGTTTGCACGCCGCGATAATTTTCGCCAAAGGTTTTGAGCGAGCGTTTGACTTGCTCAAACGAAATCAATTCGTTGGGTCGCCGCGAAAAGATCGCCGTCAGGTCGCGGAAGAATGCCTTGACGCGCGCATTATTATAATCGGCTTCGGTTTGGGAACTGAATAGATTAGCCATAGCCATTGGTCTCGTGGGAGCGGTCTATCACTTGGGTCAACGCGGTTGGACGAGCGGGATGTTGAGAATTTTATAACCGTAGGTATTAATTACCGTGGTTGCGCCGCATACGGTTGTGGTTTCTTCGCGGTTGTCGTACACATGGGTGTGACCGTGAATCAAATAGCGCGGTTGGTAATGGTCCATCAACCATACAAACGATTTAAAGCCGCGATGCGCGTAATCGGTACCATCATGGATGCCGGCGGGCGGTGCGTGCGTGATCAAAATGTCGAGGTACCGCCCGTACCGTGCGCGATTAAGGACTAGTGTGGGGATTAGCGTGGCGATGTGGGCGCGCATTTCAGTTTCGGTATATTGGAATTTGGGTTTGTTGTTGTAGCGTTGCGCGCCTTCCAACCCGGCAATCAACAGCCCTTTGTGTTCCACGACGCGGCGGTCGATATTTTCGCCGCCTTCGGGATATAGGCCGGCGCCGCCTTCGCCGCCATGGTTGCCCATCACATATAACAGAGGCACGTTTAACATTGAAACCAGGTATTCCTGGTAACTAGCGGGGAGATCGCCGCAAGCCAAAATTAATTCCACGTCGCGCGCATAGTGCAAGAGCGCGGGACTGTGCAAGGCGTCTATGATTTGATCGCTCACGGTCAAAATTTTCATGATTCGATTAAGCAATCGCCCCGACCACTTGCGTCGGGGCGCGCTGTCTCACCTTGATTTCAGTATACCCGCAGAAACAAAATTGTCAAAAGCCGGGCTAATGAAACGGGATTGGCTCCACGGTCGCCGCGATTTGATCGAACAGCGTTTGGATTTCGCTTTGCACGCGCGCGCCGAGATCTGCTTCGGCGACGAACGCAAATTCTTTTTGATCGCGCCGCTTGATTTCAACGCCGCCCGCTTTGAGCGATTTATTGCTGATCGTCAACCGGATCGGCAAGCCGATTAAATCCGCGTCGGCAAATTTTTCGCCGGGACTGCCCGCGCGATCATCGAACAAGACTTCAATTCCGGCGCGCGTCAGCGTTTGGTAGATGCGTTCGGCGGTGGCGGACAACGTGGCGTCACTGCCCGCGAGCGAGACCAGATGCACTTGATACGGCGCGATGGTGATCGGTAAAATCAAGCCACGGTCATCGTGATGTTCTTCCGCGATACACGCGAGCAAGCGCCCCGAGCCAATACCATACGATCCCATGACGATGGGTTTGGGTGTGCCATCTGCCGCGAGATAGGTTGCGCCAATCGCGCTGGTATAGCGCGTGCCAAGTTTGAAAATGTTGCCAACCTCGACGCCGCGCGAGGTGTAGAGCGCGTTGCCGCAATTTACGCACGCGTCGCCCTCGCCCGCGGCGGCAATATCGGCGACCAGTGTCGCGGCATAATCGCGCGGCAGGTTGGTGTTGAGCAGGTGATAGCCCTCGGCGTTTGCGCCGGCGACCAAGTTCGGCGAATGCGGGATCGCGTCGTCCACGATCACGGTCACGTTAGTCAAACCGATCGGTGAGGCATAACCTGGGATCGCGCCGGTCGCGCGAATTTCTGATTCAACGGCTGGGCGAAGCCAGTCGGCTTTGAGCGCGTTCGCCAATTTGGTTTCGTTGACTTCCATATCGCCGCGCACGATGACAAAAATAAATTCTTCGCGCGCGCCGCCTTCTTGTTCGTGCCCCGCGATCATGAACACGGCTTTGGCGGTTTTGCTTTTGGGCAGGTTTAACAGTTGCGCGAGGTCGTCAATGGTTTTGCAATTGGGGGTCGCGATTTTTTCGAGCGGTTTCAGAGCTTCCGCCGCCGCGGCGGGTTTCGCAAAGACCGCGATCTGCCGATTGGAGGCATAGCCGCACTGTTTGCACAAGACGAGGGTGTCTTCGCCGATGGGCGCGAGGTACATATATTCGTGCGAGAGCGAGCCGCCCATCATGCCCACGTCCGCGCCGACGGCGATCGTTGGTACACCACAACGATTGAAAATGTTAAAGTAGGCTTGATAGTGCGCGCGGTATTGCGCGTCGAGTCCAGCGTCGTCCAGATCGAGCGAATAGGAGTCCTTCATCGTAAATTCGCGGACGCGAATCAAGCCCGCGCGCGGGCGTGGATCGTCGCGAAATTTCGTTTGGATGTGATAGATCAGTTGCGGCAATTGTTTATACGATTTGATTTCGGTCTTGCAGAGATCGGCAACGACTTCTTCATGTGTCATTGCCAAAACCAGGTCGCGCTCTTTGCGATCTTTGAACCGCGCCATTTCGGGACCGACGGAATAATAGCGCCCGGTGGCTTGCCAGACTTCGGCAGGATGCACAACCGGCATGGTCAACTCTTGTCCGCCAATCGCGTTCATTTCTGCGCGCATGATATTTTCAATTTTGACGAGCGCGCGCTTGGCGAGCGGCAAGTACGAAAACAACCCTTGCCCTAACTGGCGGATATACCCCGCGCGCAACAACAATTGTGCGCTGATCGCTTCAACGCCGGTGGGCGCATCGCGCAACGTGGTGCCGAAATAGTGAGAGAGTTTCATTGTGATCCTCGTGAAAAATAAAATGACGATAACGCCGTCGAGTATAGCAGAGCGCCCCGAAAAGTCAAACGCAAAAACACAGGAGCGAGTTGATAACTCGCTCCTGTGTTTGATTGGCGGGTGGGTTAGTGCGCGGGCGCGGCGCTGGCTTGGGCGCGTTCTTTCACGGTGGCAAGTTCCGTTGCGCGATTCTTCAAGCCGAGCGTGAGCACGGTGAGCGCAACCGCGACTAGGCCGATGACGAGGAACGATGCCGAATAGCCTTGCACGCCGCCGCCCATTGAAGCCGCAACTGCGCCGACGAGCGCGCCGCTCAACAATTGCCCGATACTGCCGTTGAGTGTGATCAAGCCTTGCGCCGCCGCGCGATCCGACGCGGGCACTTCGTTCAGCATGATGTAGCGAATCGGCGCGCCGAGCAGGGCGGACAAGCCCAAGCCGATGATTGCGCCGGCGACAATAAAGAGGATCATATTCGTCGCAAAGAGATTGAGCATCAACATGCCAATGGCGAGCAGAGCGGAACCTGCCAAGACCACAACCTTGGAGCCAAATTTGTCGAGCAGTTTGCCCACGGTCGGCGAGCCGACGAGCAAAGCCAGGACGACGGGCATTGCGAGGAAACTCGATTCTGATTTAGGCACACCAAGGCCAACGACCGCGAGCGCAGGCACAAAGACCAACCCGGCTTCGCCGAGCCCGGCTCCGGCGGCTAGCACGCTGGCAAGCAACGTTTGTCGCGAGGTATAGAGCGATAAACGCAATACTGGGTCTGCCGCGCGCCGTTCGATGAGGATAAACACGGCGAGAAGGATGGCGGCGATGAGCGCATACGGCAACACATTCGCCGACAACACACTGGCGACAAAATTGTTTGTATCAATTTGGTTGATCGCATAGGTCAACAGTGCCAGATGCGCGCCGAGCGTGACCATACCGAGCCAATCAAAGCGCGGATGCGTGGCAGGGCGTGTGGTCGGCAAAGTACGCAGACTCAACACGATCACAATCGCGGCGATGGGCAGGTTGACGACAAACAACCATTGCCAGCTGAGCGTGATCAAAATAATCGCGCCCAGAATGGGCCCCACGATAAACGCGAGTCCAAACACCGCGCCGATCATCCCCAGCGCGCTTCCGCGTTTGTCCGCTGGAAACGTATCGCCGATCACGGCACTGGCGACGGGAAAGATGCCGCCCGCGCCCAAGCCTTGCACCGCGCGCCCGATTAAGAGCATGGAAAAAGTCGGCGACAACGCAGCGATGAGCGAGCCCAGCGCAAACAATACCACATCAACGACATAGATCGAACGCCGTCCAAAAATATCGGAGAGCTTGGCCATCAGCGGTGTGCCGATCAAGTTGAACAAAACATAGATCGTGAAAATCCACGTGATGGCGCGGTCGTCCACCTTGAACGCGGCTTGGATCGCCGGCAATGCGGGTCCAACAATGGCGATGTCAAGCGCGCCCATCAGTACGCCGATAAACAGTACGAGCAAAATTTGATTACGAGCTTTGTTGTCCATAAAAATTTCTCCTATCCCACTTTTTTATTTTTGCGTTTTGAGCTTTCGGTTTCGTCGAGACATTGCAAAATGTCTTCGCGCACTGCGCGTTTTTTCAACTGCGCGATCAGTTCGTCGAGCCAAACGCGCTCGGTGTGCAAATGCAATTCGTGGTGGCGAAGCGTGTGATACGCGGGCGTGTTAGGCGTGTGCGCGGCGACGGCGGCTTGGACATGCGCGATGCGTGCGTCCACGCCCGCGCGTTTCTGCTCCAGATACGCGCGCGCGTCCGGCGCGGAGATTTCGCTGAGAAAAAGCAAGCCGATGTCGTCGTTGAAATACGCGGCGTGCGAGTCTTGCAAATTGTGCCGCAAAAGTTCGGTGAATTGTTTTTCACCGGTCGGCGTGAGTTTGTAGGTAAACCGTTCCGGGCGATTGCCTTCGCGCGACGCGCTTTTGGTGACCGCGCCATCTTGTTCCAACTTGCCGAGCAAATGATAGAGGGTGGGTTTTTTCAAGTCGGTGAGATATTTCAAGCGGCGATCAATTAGGTCGCCGAGTTGATAGCCGTGCATGTCTTGTAGTTTCAGCAAACCGAGGACGAGCAAGGTGTGGTCCATTGGTTCTCCCTGAATAGTCAAAATTGACTATTTCGGATGGATTATACGCCGAGACGGGCGGGCTGTCAAGTTAAAAAAGCATAAAAAAGACCCGTAGGGGATTGTTCCCCCTACGGGTCTCGGATCGTTGGGATTACGCTTTGTACGAACGCAGAACCTTGATATAGTTGGCGCGTTCGAACGCGGCGGGTTGCGCGACTGATTTCTGGCTCATACTCCCTTGCATTTGTTTGATGGATTCGTATTCGTGCTTGTCCATCCATTCGGTCAGATCGGCGAGCATTGTGCGGAGATGCCCCACGCCGTGTTGAAGCAAGGCGGAGGTGGTCATGGCGATTTTTGCGCCCGCCATCATCGCTTTGACGACATCTTCGGCGCTATGTACGCCGCCGGTGATCGCCAGGTCGGCTTGCACGCGCCCGTAGAGCATGGCGACCCAGCGCAGGCGCAAGCGCAATTCGTACGGGTTGCTCAAGTCGAGATCGGACGTGACTTCGAGATTGTCCAAGTCGAAATCGGGTTGATAGAAACGATTGAACAGTACCAGACCGTTCGCGCCCGCATGATCGAGTTGTTGCGCGATGTTGGCAAACGCGGTGAACGTCGAACCCAGTTTGATGGCGACCGGGATGCGAACGAACGCCTTGACTTGTTTGACAAGTTCGAGATACATTTGCTCAACTTGCGCGCTGGTTTGCGCGGGTTCCGCCGCGATATAATACATGTTCAGTTCGAGCGCGTCGGCTCCGGCTTCTTCGATTTTTTTGGCATACTCAACCCAGCCACTCGCCGATGCGCCGTTCAAGCTGGCAATGACGGGGATGCTCACCGCGCGTTTGACCGCCGCGATGTGATCGAGATACCCTTCAGGACCTAGGTTATAGTTGGCGAGATCGGGAAAATACGACGTGGCTTCGGCGTAGCTTTCCGCGCCGTAATTGAGCGAGTGATCGAGCAGTTCGCTGGCTTGGACGATTTGCTCTTCAAACAGCGAGTGCAGTACAACCGCCGCCGCGCCAGCCGCTTCCATTTGTTTGATCTGGGTGACGTGTTGCATCAAAGGCGAGGCGGATGGCACGAGCGGATTTTTCAGTTGCAAACCGAGATAGGTGGTTGATAAATTGGGCATCATGACTCCAGTTCAAAGGCTGAAGGATAGAATGGTTCATCCTTCAGCCTTTTGAATTTATCCTTTATTTGTTTTCCGCCATTTGCTCGTACATTTTCCAACGCGCATCCACATCACCTTGCGCTAATTTGAGCAGGCGCTCGGCGGCTTCTTCGTTGCTCTGCGTGAGCATGGTATAGCGCGTTTCGTTGTAGGCGAATTTCTGCAAGGGAATGCTCGGCGCTTTGGAATCCAACACGAGCGGATTCTTGCCTTCCTTTGCCAGGTTCGGGTTATAGTGAAACAGAGGCCAGTAGCCGGATTGCACGGCGAGCTTTTGCTGTTCCATGCCCTTGGCCATGTCAATGCCGTGCGAGATGCAGTGGCTATAGGCAATGATGAGCGATGGCCCGTTATATGCTTCCGCTTCGACAAACGTGCGCAACGTTTGTACATCATTCGCGCCCATGGCGACTTTGGCGACATAGATGTTGCCATACGTCATGGCGAGCGCGGCGAGATCTTTTTTCGCGAGCGGCTTGCCGCCCGCGGCGAACTTGGCGACCGCGGCGCGCGGCGTCGACTTGGACATTTGTCCGCCGGTGTTCGAGTACACTTCGGTATCCAGAACCAGGACGTTGACGTTGCGTCCCGACGCCAGCACGTGATCGAGTCCGCCGTAGCCAATGTCATACGCCCAACCGTCGCCGCCCATAATCCACACGGATTTTTTCACCAGCACATCGGCGATGCTGATCAGGTCTTGGGCTTGCGGCGAATCGGCGCCCGCGAGTTTTTCTTTCAACAATTGCACGCGCCCGCGTTGTTGCAAAATTCCAGCTTCGTTCGATTGCTCCGCGTTGAGGAGCGCGCCGACCAATTCACTGCCGAGGGTGCTGGATAATTGTTTGAGCAACTCTTCGGCGTACTCCAGGCGTTTGTCAATCGTGAGCCGAAAACCCAGACCGAATTCGGCGTTGTCTTCAAACAACGAATTCGACCAAGCGGGTCCGCGTCCGTCCTGGTTGAATGCCCAGGGCGTCGTCGGCAGGTTGCCGCCGTAGATGGAGGTGCACCCGGTTGCGTTGGCGATGATCGCGCGGTCGCCAAACAATTGGCTGACGAGTTTGATGTACGGTGTCTCGCCGCATCCCGAACACGCGCCGGAAAATTCAAACAGTGGTTCGAGCAGTTGCGAATCTTTGACGAGGAGCGCGTTGATCTTGGTGCGATCCATATCGGGCAAGCCGAGGAAGAATTCCCAGTTCGCGTTTTCTTGCTCGCGGATGGGCGGTTGCGGCATCATGTTGATCGCTTTGAGTTTCACTTCGCTCTTGTTCTTGACCGGGCACACTTCGACGCACAGCGTGCAACCCGTGCAATCTTCCGGCGCAACCTGAAGCGTGTATTTTTGATCCGGAAATTCTTTCCAGCGCGCGGCAGTCCGCTTGAACGTCGCGGGCGCATTCGCCAAAAGTTTTTCATCGTACACTTTGGCGCGAATGACGGCGTGCGGGCAAACCAGGACGCACTTGCCGCACTGGATGCAAATGGTTTCATCCCACACGGGAATTTCGAGCGCGATGTTGCGTTTTTCCCATTGCGTCGTGCCAGTCGGATACGTACCATCGGCGGGCATGGCGCTGACAGGCAAATCGTCGCCGTGCCCAGCGATGATCTGCGCGGTTACGTTGTGCACAAACGCGGGCGCTTGCGCTGGCACGGCGGGACGCAAATCAAAGGTGCTGGATACATTGGCCGGAATCGTGACTTGTTTCAAATTGTCGAGCGTGCTGTCCACGGCGGCAAAGTTTTTTTGCACGACCACTTCGCCGCGTTTGCCATACGTTTTTTCGATGGCGTGCTTGATGGCGTCAATCGCTTCAGCACGCGGCAAGACACCGGAGATGGCAAAGAAGCAGGTCTGCATGATCGTGTTGATGCGTCCGCCCATGCCGGTGGCTTTGGCAACTTCGACTGCGTCAATCACGTAAAATTTTAATTTCTTTTCGATAATGATTTTCTGCACCGCGCGGGGCAGGTGATCCCACACCGTCTCTGGTCCGAAGGGGCTGTTGAGCAAAAAGGTCGCGCCCGTTTCCGCCGCGCTCAACACATCCATCCGTTCCAGGAACGAAAATTGGTGGCACGCGACAAAGTTCGCGGAGCGAATGAGATATGACGAGTGGATCGGTTTTGGCCCAAAGCGCAAGTGTGAGGTCGTCGTCGAGCCAGATTTTTTCGAATCGTAAACGAAATATCCTTGCGCGAAATTCGGCGTGTCCTCGCCAATGATCTTGATCGAATTCTTGTTCGCGCCGACGGTGCCGTCTGCGCCCAAGCCGTAGAACATGGCGCGCACCGTGTCCTGGCTTTCGGTCGAGAAATTCGGATCATAGTCGAGCGACGAGTGTGTCACGTCTTCGTTGATGCCGATGGTGAAATGATTTTTCGGTTGCGCTTGTTTCAATTCGTCAAAGACGGCTTTGACCATGGCGGGCGTAAATTCTTTCGAGCCGAGTCCATAGCGCCCGCCGATCACGCGCGGCATCGCGGTGCGTTTGCCGGCGGTAACCGATTCCGCGAGCGCGGTGATGATATCCACGTACAACGGTTCGCCGGCGCTTCCGGGTTCTTTCGTGCGATCCAACACGGCGATGGTTTTTGCCGAAGCGGGCAAGGCTTGCGCGAAATGTTCGACGGAGAATGGGCGATAGAGATGCACTTTCAAGACGCCCAGTTTTTCGCCGCGCGCGTTCAAGTATTCGACGGCTTCTTGTGTCACTTCGGCGCCCGAACCCATGATCACGATCACGCGCTCCGCGTCTGGCGCGCCGTAATAATCGAACAAGTGATATTGCCGTCCCGTCAACTGCGCGAATTGATCCATCGTTTTTTGCACGATGGCTGGCACGGCGAGATAGTACGGATTCACCGTTTCACGGCCCTGGAAATACACGTCGGGGTTTTGCGCGGTGCCGCGCATGAATGGATGATCCGGCGAGAGTCCACGCGCGCGGTGAGCGCGCACGAGGTTGTCGTCAATCATTGCGCGCACATCGGCGGCGGTCAATTGCTCAACCTTCATAACTTCGTGCGAGGTACGAAAGCCGTCAAAGAAATGGAGAAATGGCAAACGCGCTTGCAAGGTGGCGGCGTGTGAAATCAGCGCCATGTCCATGACCTCTTGCACCGAGTTGGAGCAGAGCATCACGAACCCGGTTTGGCGCGTCGCCATCACATCGCCGTGATCGCCGAAAATGGATAGCCCTTGCGCGGCAATCGAGCGCGCGGTGACGTGAAAGACGGCGGACGTGAGTTCGCCTGCAATCTTGTACATATTCGGGATCATCAAGAGCAAGCCCTGACTGGCTGTGAACGTCGTCGTGAGCGAGCCAGTTTGCAATGCGCCGTGCACCGCGCCCGCCGCGCCGCCTTCGCTCTGCATTTCTTGAACAAGCGGCACCGTGCCCCAAATGTTTTTGCGACCTTCGGACGACCACTGATCTGACCATTCGCCCATTGGCGAGGACGGCGTGATCGGATAGATGGCGATCACTTCGCTGACTTGGTGCGCGATAAAAGCCGCGGCTTCGTTCGCGTCTAACGTAACTTGTTTGCGTGGCATCTTAACCTCTGACTAGAGTATGTGACGCTAAAATGCGCCAGTGCTCGACCGGCGCATCGTTGCGTTGATTCCGTAACCAACGTGATTATATACCGATTGTAATTTTTATACAAAATTTTAATGCGCTTGTGAAACGCGGCGCACGGCTTGCTAGCGGAGAGTTGGCACAAATTTGCGCGTGGGCAGATCGAAATAGAGGAGCGTGCCGCGAGCGGATTGCAGGACGAGGCGTTCGCCTTCTGCGCTCGTGAGCGTGAGCGCGCCGGACAAATTCGGCGCGGGGTAAGTGGCGGTGGCAATGGGTTGACCGTCGCGTGTTTGCGTTTGCACGATCACGATGCCTTGCTTGGCATCGAGCGAGATGCCAGGATTGTCGCGCAAAGCGCCGGCAAACACGACGATGCGGGTGTCGCCGATCTCTTCGTACCATAGCGTTGTGATCACGTGCGACATGGCAGGGAATGGTGCGGCAAAATCCTGGACGATCCAGCCCGCGCCGGCGGCAAGGCGTGCCGCGTCGGGCGGCAAGGTGGCGGCAGGCGTAATCGGCGCGCGGCGCGGCGGCGGTTGCGGCGATTGCAATGCGGCGATGCGCGTTTGCGTTTGTCCCGCTTCAAAGGTTTGCTTGACGGGCGGATAACCGGTGGGCGGTTCGCCGCGCGCGACCAGCGTCAAGAGCGCAATCACGATTACGCTTGCGCCTGCGATAGCGCCGAACCCGCGGAGAATTATTTTTGCGTTCATATTATTTTTGCCACGTAATATCGGTGGCGTTGGGTAACGTTTGCGCCGTGCGCGGATCGGCATTGAGCGCGTTGAACAATTGTGTCCAACCCGCGCTCGGCGTGTTGTCCGTGCTGGTGCATCCGCCCACGTCCTGACACGCTTGCCATTGCGTAAACGATCCATTGAAACGGATCGCGTTACCGTGGTTGGTGTATGCCCAGACACTCATCAAATACCATTGGCTGGCGTTCCAGCCATTCGTCAAATAAATTTCCGGCAACGTGTATGTGGTCCACGCGCCCCAGGACACGTACCACACATCGTTATGGCTCCAGCCGTTGGGCAGAATCCAGTTTTGCGAGGCGAGGTACGAACAACCATCACACGCGCCGTAATTGTAGAGCGCAAACAATTCACCGGGCGCGTTGGCAAAATATCCATCCACCCACGCGCGCGTTTCGACGGGTCCGCTCCAACTCAACTCAATGTCGTTCGCGCCGGCGATGGACACGCGCCCTGCATACCCGGATGCGATCACCCAATCGTTGACGGATTTGATCATTTGTTCCCACGCTTGCCCATGTTCGCGCGTGATGTTCGTGCTGTTGAGGTTGCATCCGCTTTGACCTGGGATATAGCCGCAATTGTTGGTGCCGAGTGCGACAATCAGTTGCGCGCCGGTTTGTGAACAGTTCCAATAGCCTTGCACGAAAAATTTGGCGGCGTCCGCAATTTGCGTCATTGAAATAAAATTGCCCGTGCCGAAAATGCGCGTGCCATACGTTCCGCTGATGATGCGCGGTGATCCAAAATCGAGGACGACGACGCCGGACGGACCTGTGGCGGCGCGGCAACCTTGGCTGGTGAGCGTGGCGGGATCCAGTGTGCTGATGTAGCGGCTAGCGGTGGCGGGCGGTGGAAACGATTGGGTTTTGCTGACGGCGGGGAAAAAATAGCGCCATGGCGTTGGCGTAGCAGAGCTTTGCGCCCAGGTCACGGGTGGGGGTACTGTGAGCAAGCCCAATGCGATCAATCCCAGGATCGCGATCAGGAGAATGAAAGCATCCCGCGCGTGGATCGTTTTACGCGCCGACATATTTGGCATACACGCTTCGCGCGATTGCCGGATCGTCCGTGCCTTTGACGATTGCGCGCGCGTCTGAAAATATAGTCAACTCGAATGGCGCGACGTTGAGCTTGACCAGATAATCGTTCGCGGCAACGTCGCCCACGCCACGCAACTGCTCCGCGAGCCGCGCCAGATCGAGCGTGTGTCCGCGACCTGGGTTGATCTGGATGGCGTTGCGTCCGCACAACGAGACGGTGGTCGTGCCGCCGCGTTTGCCATCGAGATACTCGTACTGCTGTTGTCCGCACGCCACGCAATCCTCGCGGCGCGTGAGTGCAAACGCATCAAACGAATTGTCGAGCAAGTCTATGTTGATGATCCCGGCATTGCGCGTGCCTGCGCCCGTGATGAATTTGATCGCCTCGGCGGCGGCGATGGACGCCATCACATTCACGATGGGACTAAACACACCGGCTGTGTCGCAGGTCGGCAATGAGCCCGGCGGCGGCTCGCGGCGAAACACACAACGCAAGCACGCCGTTTCACCGGGGATGATCGTCATCGTCATACCATACGACGAGACCGCGCCGGCGTAGACCCAGGGAAGCGAATGTTTCACACACGCATCGTTGAGCAGAAACCGGGTCTCGAAATTATCCGTGCCATCCAGCACGAGCGTTGCGCCCGCAATCAGATCTTCAATGTTTTCTGCATTCACGTCAGTCACGATTGGTTCGAGGGTGATTTGCGAATTGACGCGGCGCAATTTTTCGGCGGCGGCAATCGCTTTCGGTTTGCCCTGAATCACATCGTCTTCATCGAACAAGACTTGGCGTTGCAAATTGTTCAACTCGACGAAATCGCGGTCGGCGATGACGAGCGTGCCAATTCCCGCGCGGGCGAGTGTGTTGGCGATCACGGTTCCGTTCGCACCGCACCCAATCACCACGACGCGCGCGGCGGATAGTTTCGCTTGTCCTGTCGCGCCAATCGGCGCGAAAATTGTTTGGCGAATGTATCGGTCATTTGGATTCATAGTTTGATTA
The DNA here is from genome assembly GCA_037440365.1 of Chloroflexota bacterium. GTDB lineage: Bacteria > Chloroflexota > Anaerolineae > UBA4142 > UBA4142 > JBBIUF01. The sequence continues at coordinate 4,013 of JBBIUF010000089.1, read as the reverse complement.
TAGCGCGATTTGATGATGGCGTAAAACGTTGCTTTGCGGTATTGAGTGTGATATAATTTATCAAGCTTAGAAACCTCGCAACTTGTTCGCCACCATTTCCCCATTGCAGAATGAGTTGCTCTTGCCGGAGCTCATCAATGACGACGCTACTCCTCAAGCACGCAGATGTTGTGCTGACGCTCGATGCAACGCGCCGCGAAATACATGACGGCGCGCTGTTTGTGCGTGATCACGTGATTGAACAGGTTGGCGCAACCAACGCACTCCCCGCAACCGCCGACCATGTGATTGAGGCGCGCGGCATGATTGTGCTTCCTGGTTTGGTCAATACGCACCATCATCTCTATCAAACATTGACGCGCGCAATTCCTGCCGCGCAAGATGCAGATTTGTTTCACTGGCTTAAAACGCTGTATCCGATTTGGGCGGAACTCACGCCCGAGGCAGTCTACACCAGTGCGCTGATTGGTCTCGCCGAATTAATTTTATCGGGATGTACCACCGCCGCGGATCATCTCTACCTCTTTCCAAACGGCTCGAAACTCGATGACGAAATTCGCGCGGCGCAAGAAATTGGCATTCGCTTTCATCCGACACGCGGTTCCATGTCATTGGGCGAATCGCAAGGCGGCTTGCCGCCGGATCGCGTTTGCGACACCGCAGACGCGATCTTGCGCGATTCGCGCCGCGTCATCGAAACGTTTCACGATCCCCAACCGTACTCGATGTGCCGCGTGGCGCTTGCGCCGTGCTCGCCTTTTAGCGTGACGCCGGAATTGATGCGCGAATCCGCGCGTTTGGCGCGCGCATACCAGGTGCATTTGCACACGCATCTCGCCGAAACGCGCGACGAAGAAGAATTTTGTCTGCAAAAATTTGGCTATCGTCCAGTGGATTACGCCGAGCATTTGGAATGGTTCAGCGACGATGTGTGGTTCGCGCATAGCGTCTGGGTCAGCGACAGCGAGATCGCGCGCTATGGCAAAGCCGGCGTTGGCATCGCGCATTGTCCCTCGTCGAATATGCGGCTCGCGTCCGGCATCGCGCCGATTGTGAAAATGTTGAACGCGGGCGTCAAGGTTGGCTTGGGCGTGGATGGGAGCGCGTCAAACGATTCGTCGCACCTGCTCGCGGAAGCGCGGCAAGCCATGTTGCTTCAGCGGGTTGGCGGCGATCCAAAGGCGTTGACCGCGCGGCAAGCGTTGGAATTGAGCACGCTCGGCGGCGCGCGCGTCCTGGGTCGCGATGACATCGGTTCGCTGGAAGTTGGCAAGGCGGCGGATTTTATTGGCGTCAATTTGAACCAGCTCGATTTTGCGGGCGCATTGCACGACCCGGTTGCGGCGCTGGTCTTTTGCACACCGCCACGCGTAGACGTATCGGTCATCAATGGGCGTATCGTCGTCGAGCAAGGCGAATTGAAAACGCTGGACGTGCCGCCGGTGATCGCGCGGCACAATCGTATCGCGCGTGAGATGGTGGAGCGCGCTGGGGCGCGGTGAATCAATTGAGTGCCTCAAGCCAGCGCCAAGTGCTCCGTTTGTTCACGTATGGAATGTACGCCGTTTCAGCGCAAGCCAACGGCATCGGCAATGTATTCCTGGCGAATTGGCTCTCGCAATGTTCATTCGATCCGCCGCTGGTGATGGCATCCATTCAAAATGATTCGCGCACATTGGAACTGATTCGCACAAGCGGATATTTTGCGGTGCATGTCCTGGCATCCGGTCAGCGCGAGTTTGCGGGAATGTTGGGCAAGTCCTCGGCGAGTCGCCCGGATAAATTGAGCCATGTCCGTTGGCAACCCAGTTCGCTCACGGGCTCACCAATTTTGCAAGACACGCTTGGCTATATTGAATGTCGCCGTGTGAGCGAAACGCCTGCGGGTGATTCCGTCATCATCGTCGGTGAGATTATGCACGCGGAAATGTTGAGTGACGGCGAGCTTACGCCGCTGACGATGCGGGAAACCGGGTTCAAGCATTTTGGGTAGGTGACCAGTTCAAAACACTAAAAAGGATTTAGGCACATGGAAATCTCTGACCTCATCAAAGTCGCGCGCGGCGAAGCCCCGGCGGATTTGTTGCTCAAGAATGCGCGCGTCGTCAACGTCTTTTCCGGCGAAGTGGAAGAGACCGGCGTGGCAATCGCCCATTCGCGCGTCATTGGTCTGGGCAACGATTATCCCGCGCATCGCGTCATTGACCTGAATGGACATTACATCGCGCCGGGGTTTATTGATGCGCATGTCCATATCGAAAGCGCGATGGTTCCGCCGTACGAATTTGCGCGCGCGGTCGTTCCGCATGGCACCACCTCCGTGATTATTGACCCGCACGAAATTGCGAATGTCCTTGGTGTCGAAGGCATTGACTATATGCTCGAAGCCAGCAAGCACACGCCGTTCAGTGTCTATGTGATGGTTCCATCGTGTGTCCCGGCAACGCATCTCGAAACGAACGGCGGCATTTTGCGCTGGTCCGATTTGATCCGGTTCAAAAGTGATCCCTGGGTCATTGGCTTGGGCGAGATGATGAATTATCCCGGCGTGCTCTTTCGCGATCAAGAAGTGCTTGATAAATTGCGCGCGTATTTCAATCGCCGTATTGACGGACACGCGCCAGGCGTCACCGGACGCGACCTGGAAGGGTACGTCGCCGCCGGTATCAGCAGTGATCACGAGTGTACGACCGTCGAAGAAGCGCGCGAAAAAATCCGGCTGGGTATGTACGTCATGATCCGTGAAGCGTCGAACGCGCAAAATTCCAAGGCGTTGTTCCCGCTCATCACGCCGAAAAATGCGCGCCGCATTTTGTTTGTCACCGACGATCGTTTCCCCGCCGACTTGATTGATCAAGGTCACATTGATTATATCGTGCGGAGCGCGATCCGGGGAGGCGTTGACCCGGTAACGGCGATTCAAATTGCGACGCTGAATGCCGCCGAATACGCGAATCTGCATGATCGCGGCGCGATTGCGCCTGGTCGCCGCGCTGACTTGGTCATCTTTGATAATTTTGAAAATCTAACTATCGAGCAAGTTTATCGTGGCGGCAAGCTGGTGGCGCGCAACGGGCGCACCTTGCCCCAGGATATTCCGCCGCGCAATCTCCCAATTCGCAATTCGATGAATGTTAATTGGGGCAAGGTGGATGTGCGTTTGCCGGCGAATGGACACACGAAAATTCGCGTGATGGGCATGATCCCGGATCAGATCACGACAACGCAAAGCATTGAAGATGCGCGAATCGAAAACGGCTATATGGTGTCCGATCCATCGCGTGATATTTTGAAAATTGCCGTGATCGAACGTCATCAGGCCACGGGCAACGTTGGGATCGGTTTTGTGCGCGGCTTGAAATTGAAACGCGGCGCGATTGGTTCGTCGGTCGCGCATGATTCGCACAATATCATTGTCGCCGGCACGAACGACGACGATTTGATGACTGCCGCGCGCGCGATTGCCGCGATGCAAGGCGGCTTGGTCGCCGTCGAAAATGGCGAGGTGCTTGGGCGCGTGCCGCTTGTCATTGCCGGGTTGATGAGCGATCAACCCATCGAGCGGGTGCGCGCGCAAATGGACATGTTGGTTGAAGAGACGCGCGAACTCGGAACCGATCTCCACGCGCCGTTCATGGCGCTCGCGTTCCTGGCTCTGCCGGTCATTCCAGAGTTGAAGCTCACCGACCGCGGTTTGGTCGATGTGAACAAATTTGATTTCGTTTCAGTATTTGGTGACTAGTCGGACGGACAGCGACAGCCCGCCGACTTGGAGGTGATGCGCGTAAAATTGTTTGGTTCGATGTTCGGAAACAAACGCTACGACAAAATCGAAGAGGAGAAAAAAATGACCAAAAAGATTTTGCTCATGCTCGCATTGATTGCTACGCTAGCAATTATTGTTGCGTGCGCGCCCGCCGCGACGCCGGCGCCCGCGCCAACCGCCGCACCAACTCAAGCGCCCGCGCCGACGGCGGCATCCGCCGCGCAACCGACGAGCGCGCCTGCACCGA
>JBBIUF010000088.1:0-16984 GCA_037440365.1 Chloroflexota bacterium | reverse complement strand
CCCAACGCGAACCGCTGTTCCAGCTACCGCGACGCCGACGAGAACCGCGTTGCCGCCGACCGCGACTCCAACGCGGACGGCAACGAGCGTCGCAACCGCAGTGCCAAGCATACTCGTTGGAAGTAATGTTATTGCGCCTCAATTAGATTCAAATTCTGCTGGTATGGCGGAAGCGTTCCAATATACGGCAAGTACCAGTGGCACGCTCACGCGTTTGTATGTGTTTATTGATGGCTCAAATACTGCCACCAGCGTGATCGTAGGATTATATGTGGATACGGGCGGCAATAATCCAGGTGGGTTGTTGACGCAAGGCACAATCACCGCACCGGTAAAGAACGCATGGAATTCAGTTGTCGTTCCTAGCGCGGGCGTTACCGCGGGCGCAAAATATTGGCTGGCAGTGCTAACCCCTGTCGGTGGCGGCGCGATTCAGTTCCGTGACGCGATAAGCGGGGGCATTGCGCAAACCAGTGCAAGTTCTAGCTTGACCAGTTTACCCAGTTCTTGGGGGATTGGAACCAACTATAATAATTCGCCCGCGTCTATCTATGCCTCGTCCAAATAGGGGCTTGATCGGAGGCACCAGGTTTCGCCAAGAAACCTGGTGCCTGTTTTGCGGATCGGATTTAGCGAGCCATAGCCAACTTGATGGAATATACAAACCAGATGAATCCCCCTTTGCCTAGTTCTCAATCAGCGCGGATGCCGCGCGGACAAATTATCGTCATGTTCGTTGCGAGCGCGTTGGTGATTTTTCTTGCGCTGTACAATCTCACCGAATTCCCAAGCACTTGGTTCGATGAGGGCTCGCACTTGCATGTGCCAAAAACGCTTGTTCGCTTTGGCGTTTACGCCGATTATAGTAGTGAGGGATTTCGTTATTTTGGTCCGACGATTGGCGTGGGTCCGACTGTCATGTTACCCATTGCCGCCATGTTCAAATTATTCGGCGTGGGCTTGCTTCAAGCGCGGCTGGTCATGGCGGTGTATCTGCTGTTGGCAATCGCCGCGTTTTATCTGGCAAGCCGAACATTCGGCGATGCGAGTTTCGCTGTGGTGGCGACTGCGCTCTTGGTGACGTCGCGCGGAATCGCGCTGTTGGAAAACGGACGCCAACTCTTGGGCGAGGTGCCGGGATTTTTCTTTATCATTGCCGGCCTGGTGTTATGGTTTCGAGTCTGGGAACGCGCCGGGTGGCGGCGGTTGATCTTGATCGGCGTGTTGTTTGGTCTGGGCATGGTGACCAAGTATCAGTATTTGCTGATTTTCGGACCAACCTTGTTGCTTGCTTGGATTGCTAATCTATTATACTATCGCGGTACACCGCAACGCGTGTTTCTCATTCCCGGCATTGTCGCGGGCATGGTGTTTGGTGCATGGCAAGTCTATACGATTTTGTACCTTGGGCCAGCGACCGCGTCTGAAAATTTTGCCTTGTTGCGTGAAGCGGCGGCAGGTGCGGCGACGGCGTTTTCGCCTGATTTAATGAAACGGAGCCTTGCCGAATTGCTCGGTCCCAAAGTATTTTTCTGGGCGTGGATTCCCGCGTTGGCATACGGCGCGTGGCTCGCGTCGCGGCGTTCACGTCAAGGACAACAATGGGGCATTTTGTTTTTGCTGGCATTGCTGAATCTGGTTTGGTACGTGTTTGCCTCGATCAGCTGGTTGCGCTATGCGTTTCTGGGTCTCGCCATTATGAGCTTGTTCGTCGCGCGGTTTTTTTATGATGCGATTGGCTGGCAAGCGCATCTCCCCACCATGTTGGCGGATGTGCGGCGGAAGCATTTTCAAATGCGCGATGGCGCGCGGCTGGTTCTGCTCGGTTGGTTAAGTGTCATGCTCGTGATTCCGTTCGTGCAAAACGCGCGGGACATTGTTTTTCCGCCGTTCAACGCGGCGGCAAGCATGGCGGCATATCTTGACATGCACGTGTCGCATGATATACTGATCGAAACGTGGGAACCCGAGCTTGGTTTTCTGACGGATCACAACTATCATTTTCCGCCCGCGTCGTTGTTGCCCAAAGCGGTTGCCTATATTTGGTTGAATCAACCGCCGCCCGCAAATTATTACGATGCGTTGCAAACGCGGTTTCCGCCGTATATCGTGGTCGGTGATTTTGCGCGCTGGGTTCAATTGTATCCCGCTGATGTGCTCGCCGCGCGCTATAAATTGGAAACCCGCATTGGCGGTTACGAATTATATTCGTTTCAGCGTTGAAACGGCACGTTGACAATCTCCATTTCAGGTGCTTGGGTTCAGTTGTGTTCTTGCCATTCAAGGGGTAAACGATGAAACGAAAGCCGATACTTTTTCTCATACTGGGCTGGGCGATGATTTTGCCGCTCATCGCGTTCATTCGCGATCGCTCAACTCTGTATGCCGCGCCCCAGGTATCCGCCACACCGATTTTGTTGATTACGGATTCGACGTCCTCGAGCAAATTTGGGGCGTATCTGGGTGAAGTTTTGCGCGCTGAAGGACTGAACTATTTTGATACCAAAGACCTGGCAACTGTCAGTGCGTCTGATTTGACTAGTCATGACTTGACGATCCTAGCGGCAACCACGCTGTCTTCAGGTCAGGCGGGTATGTTCAATACCTACGTCACGGGTGGCGGTCGCTTGCTGGCAATCCGCCCCGACTCGCAAATCGCCAGTTTATTTGGCTTGAACGGTTCGCCGACTATTTTGAACAATGGCTATTTGAAAATTGATCCGACCAAATTTGTCAATTTGATTCAACCTGGCGTTGGGTTAAGTACCGCTACTCTGCAAATTCATGGCGGTACGGATCAATATGGTTTAGCGGCGGGCGCAATTGTGTTGGCGCAACTCTATAGCAATGCCAGCACGGCAACCGCGTATCCAGCCGTAGTGGGCGATAGCACAGGACACGCGATTGCGTTTACGTATGACCTAGCGCAGAACCTTGTCTATACCCGCCAAGGTAATCCAGCCAATGCAAACATTGACGTGGATGGTGATGGCACGGTCCGGACCAACGATCTGTTCCAAACGGTTGGGCAACCGAACAATCCCTGGGTCGATCTAAATAATGTTCCAATCCCGCAAGCCGATGAACAGCAACGTCTGTTCGCGCGCGCGGTGCGCGCTTTGCTGGCGAATGTGATGCCGCTACCTCAGCTGTGGTATTTCCCGGGTACCGTCAAGACGATGTTGATTTTGACGGCGGATGCGCACGCAAACCCGACAAGCTACTTTCAAACTGAAATCACGAGCCTGAATGCGCATGGCGGCAAGATGACCTTTTTTCTTGGAGAAGGTGCCACGCCGCTCAGTTCAGATTTGATAACCTGGATGAGTCAAGGTCACAGTTTCGGGGTCCACCCATACCAAACGATTACCGACTCTCTTCCGTACGTGTACAACCTAACCGAAGGGTACACTCGCGCCGATAACTGGTGGACGGCGCAACATGGCACCTTGACCCGCTCCAATGCAGTGCGCAATCACCGGATTGCCTGGGAAGGCTGGGGCGACACTGCATACACCGAGACCTTGCACAACATTGCAATGGACACGAATTTTTATCACTATGGAGTGTGGCTCAAGAATGGGGCGACTTGGGCTCACGGTTATATTACCGGAAGTGGTTTGCCGATGAAGTTTGTCCAATTGGATGGCACCATTTTGCCGATTTACCAACAAGCCACACAATTGGTCGATGAGCAGTTACTGGTGGGCATTGCCCCAGGCATCGAGAATCTATCGGGCGCTGATGCAACTCTAGTGTCACAGCAATTGATTGACGCGAGTTTGGCTGGCAACTATGCGGCGTTAACCGCAATGTTTCATGTGGATTATTATGGCTATACGGACAGCACATATTGGGCGGAACACACGATGGATTACGCCACCAGCAAGGGCGTTCCGATATGGAATGCGGATCAGTGGTTGAGTTTTACGCAAGCTCGCCACGACGCAAATCTGACCAACTTGAGTTGGTCGCCGTACACCCTAAGTTTTTCGGCAAATCCAACGACCACGCTCACATTGATGGTGCCGGCGAGCTACAATGGGCACTCGATCAATTCGGTATCAGGCGGAGCAATCACCTATACGGTACAAGCGATTAACAGCGTAAACATGGCGCTGTTTACAGCGCCAGCCGGATCGAATGTGTATACCGTTGTCTACAACACGCCGACGGCGGTACAATTGTCGTCGTTTGAAGCAAGCACCTCCAATGCGTCAAGCTGGCTAACACCGGCATTGGGATTCGGTTTCTTGTTGGCGGTTGGCTCATTGTCGCTGGCGGTTTGGAAACGCCAACGCAAATGAGCTTCGAGTGTAGAGAAAAAGTTAAACGACTGAACTGACCAGCACCTCCGCACGACAGTGTGCAGATGCGATTAAGGTGAGCGTTTGATCAGAGGTAAATAAACCGTGGACGGAACGGGCGGCACAATGGTGGATGTCAGCCGCCCGTAATATAACGTCGGAGTATTGTACGGAGTTGCAAAGAACAAAAATTCGATCGTTTCGGGACGATTCCACCCGATGACCGACCACTTGACTGAGGGACTGCTATCGAATGTTTGCGTAGTGGGAGGCGTGGCAAATAATTGCGGCGCATTCCAGAGACTGCCAATACCTTTTTTGATCGTGCACATATCGGACATGCTGATGCAGGCAGTCCCTGTATCTACTGGATGTCCATGCCCAATGATGTACATTTCGCCGCCGCTATTCAGCGCAAGCGCCGGATCGTGCGTATAAGCCGCAAGTGTTTGGTCGCTCCAACCCGTACCACTGTTTGAAACATAGTGAATGTGTCCATAATAGCTGGTGGTGTCCCAGTTTTCGATATAGGTCAGATGTTTGGTGCCGTTTGAATCAATGGCAAGGCTGGGACCTTGATCAACGTTGATTCCCAGATCAGGACTAGTCCAAGCGCGGGCGGTGCTCACTTGTTGCTCGGTTCCCCAGACGCCATTCTTGTCGCGCGAGCGAACGACAATCTTGCCAATATCTGTTTTGGTAGAGCCATACACCCAGCCAATGGTGAGCGAGTTGTCAGCTGGCGAGATTGCAAGAGACGGATGATTCGCATTTCCGTTGCTGTCCACTTGGAAAAAATTAGCGGTTGGCGTTAGCGTATTACTCGCGCTGGTATAGGTGTAGCTACGATAATTGATGTGATTAGCACTCGTCCAATATGCAACGTGTAACGTCCCGTTCGTATCCATGCTTCCCGACACGCCGCTTGTGCCGATATAGTCGCCGACGACCGTATGGCTGTCTACTGCCAGGGTAATCGGCGTTTTGAATGTATTGGCGGACGTATCGAACGGGTAATCCAAGATTTGATCGACACTGCGTGTAATGACCAAAACGTGGATGATGTTCCCGCCATCATACACTGCATCTACCGACACGATCTCGCCGTTGGCGCCTTGGGTCAGCTTCGCCGAGCCGCCAAAGTCACTCTGTTGATTGGGTAACCCCGCGGTGGTTGTCCAGTACGCGTTCAAGATAGTGGAATAGGTATAGCCCGCAAAAATATAGACGCGATCTAGATTCGTGCGGACAATTTGATGTGGAATCACATCTGTAAAGCCGGGACCAACCGGGAAAAACGTTTGGGCAATTGCCGAATTGGGGAGATGGCTAGTCAGAGTTGACGTTCGAGTTGGCGGCAAGTTGGTTGGTTTCAGCGAAACGCCGGGTGTCGCTTGGAGAGTGGGTTGCGCGAGTTGATTTGGCTCAACGAGTGGCGTGGATGAACGCTCGGGTTTTAGGCGTGAGACAGGTGTAAACGTGCTTGGCGTGGTTGATGACGCGCGTGCCGTCAGGGTGCTCGGTATGGGCGCTGGTTGCGCGATTGTTGGGCTGGCTTGGCTAGCTTCACACGCCGTTGTAAATAGGATACTCAGCGTTACAACCAGCAATGAATACAAATAGGTCACGTTTGAATCTTTCTAATCGGATCGATTATGGCGAATTATATGTACTTACAAACGGCGTGTCAATCGAAAATTTTCATCTGCACAGACAGTGAATCAACAACTTGTTGTCGGGTTGGGTGACCGATGCGATTATTCCTGCTGATCTCACAATTTCTCATTCGAGCGTCCCGGCGTGTGTTGTTGCTCGCCATGCTATTATCCCTAGCGGCACTTGCCTTACTCGGCTCGCTTCGAGTTGCCTCTGCCCAAAGTCCATTGTGGAGCCGCGCGTTCCGCTTGTCTTCAGACGGGAGTTCGTGGTTTCCGGCGATAACGGCTGATGCAACCGGCAAGGTTCATGTTTTTTGGTCATCTGAAACATTGAACTATCGCATGTTTGATGGTCAAAGCTGGACGGCGACAAGCGATATTGCCGTTGCGCTCGATTCAGCGGGCAACTTGGTGCTTGATCCGTTTCGGATTGCGGTTGGGGCTACCTCGGACGGGTATTTGGATCTATTCTATTATCATCTGACCGAGGGCTTGGGCTATTTTATGCGCGCCCCGATCAGTTCGGCCAGGCAATCGCGCGCTTGGATCGATCGCCAAGTTGTGGGGGCGCGCGAAAACGGTTATTACACCGCGCTGGCAATTGACAGCAAAAATTATATTCACATCATTTATATTGATGTGTCAGATAATTCTCGCCTGTCCGATGTTTTTTATCGGCGTTCTGAAGACGGCGGCTTGACCTGGACTATGCCGGTTAATCTCTCCAACACGCCACTGACCGGATCGACCCGTCTTCAAATCAGCGTCGATCGTTCCGATACAATTCACGTGAGTTGGGATGAAGGCTGGGATCGGCGTAGCGGTGAAGGGGTTGTGCAAACCTCGCGCTATATCTCGTCGTCGGATGGCGGAAAAACCTGGTCTAGCCAGGCAGTTTTCGGAACCGCCAAATTGCCTTCGATGCAAATTGCGGTCTCGCCAGCGGCGGCCCCGAATAGCCGTGTGGCGGTGTGGCGCTCGACGGCGGATGACAATGTCTATTATCAAACCTCTGCCGATAATGGCAAAACTTGGAGCGGGCTTGCCACAATCCCAGGTCTCGTGGCGCGCCCAGCGAACTCGCCGGTGTTTGATCAGTATGCCCTGGCGCGTGACGATACCGGAGTTGTTCATTTCGCGCTTGTCGCTCGGCGCAGTACCAGCGCGGACAGCCCGTGGAATATCACGCACATTGAATGGGACGGCAAAGCGTGGGGCAAGCCAGAAATTGTCTTTGAGCGCGCCGGCTTGTATCCGGAGTACCCCAGCCTTGCGATTGCCTTGGGCAATCAGGTTCATGTGGTTTGGTTCACGCGGGTAGATATTTGGCAAACCAGCAATTTAGATGTGTGGCATTCTTTTCGCGCAAGCCCGCCACTTTACACACCCGTTGCCGCGCTGTCTACGCCGATTCCCAACACGCCCACGCCAACGCCCACGACCATTCCACTGGCCACGCGTCAGCCACTGCCGACCTTGGCCGCTTCGGCAAATGGGGATAATACCCTGCCCAGTCTGTCTACCACCGCCATGTTTCCCTTGATTGCGGGAGTGAGCGCGACTGTATTGGTGGTCCTGTTGGCGTTTGTTTCGCGACGAATGCGAAATTAACCGCGCGCAAAAACTGCCCATGCGCGCGCAAGCGCGGCATGGGGCAAATCGATAAAACTGCAGAACTGTGCGTCGAAGTGTGAATGGTCTCGAAACACGGTACACGCAAAAAGGACAAGGTGATGAGTAACAATTCGATGCGAGTTGGAGTCATTGGAGTTGGTGCGATGGGCTTGCACCATGCGCGGAACTATGCGGAATTGCCGCGCGCCGAACTTGCGGCGATTGCCGACACGGACGCGGCGCGCGTAAACCAGGTCGCTGTGCGGTTCAACTGCCGCGCCTACACAGATTATCGTGAAATGATCAAGCAGGAACATTTGGACGCGATTTCGATTGCCGTGCCGACGACGTTGCATTATCGCATTGCGATGGATGCCATCCATGCAGGCATTCATGTCTTGCTTGAAAAGCCGATTGCGAACACGCTTGAGCAAGCGCAAGAATTAACCGCCGCCAGTCATGCGAACGGGGTTTTCTTGCAGATTGGGCATGTTGAACGCTTTAACCCGGCGGTGCAAGAACTCAAGCGCCGCATGCAAGCCGGCGAGCTGGGCAAGGTTTCGTCAATCATTGCGCGGCGGGTGGGCGTCATGCCGCCGCGAGTCAAAGACGTGGATGTCATCCTGGATCTGGCTGTGCATGACATTGATGTGGTGCGTTATTTGCTTGATCAAGAACCCATCGAAGTGCGAGCGACCGCTGGCTCGGCGTTACTCTCGCACAATCGCAATGACCACAGTGAAATTTTTCTAGCCTTTAATGGGGTCACGTGTTTCTTGCAATCCAACTGGATCACTCCGATCAAGATTCGCACGCTGTCCGTGACCAGTGATGTGGCGCATGTCGAGTTGAACTATGTGACCCAACGCTTGGATATTTTCCAAAGCACGCTTCAGCATACGTATGATGATTTTGGCGACTTTGTGGTGCGCTTTGGCACACCCCAAACCATTGCCGTGGATTCGACGCCGCAAGAACCGTTGCGGCTTCAGCTCAAATCGTTCCTCCAAGCTATTGCAGGCCAAGAGCCAGTCATCGTCACGGGGGAAGAAGCGATTCGCACCTTGCAGGTTGTCGAGCGGGTCAAGAATTCGTTGATCAAAAAACAAGAACGATTCAATGAACTCGGAGTAACCAGTGATTCATCCAACAGCAGAAGTTGATCCCCGCGCGCAGATCAGCGCCAATGCCAAAATCTGGCATTATTGTCAGATTCGCCAGGATGCGCGCATTGGCAATGAATGTATTCTGGGCAAAGGTGTGTACGTGGATTTTGGTGTGCAGATTGGCAATCAATGTAAATTGCAGAACGGAGTCAAAGTGTATCACGGCGCAACGCTTGAGGATGGCGTGTTCATGGGACCGCAGTCGTGCATTTTGAATGACAAGAATCCGCGCGCGATCACGCCGGATGGCGCCTTGAAAAGTGATGCGGATTGGGAAGTGGGCTTGGTACTGATTCGGCGCGGCGCATCCATTGGCGCGGGCGCGCTGATTTTGCCGAACGTCACGGTCGGCGAATTCGCCTTGGTTGGGTCGGGCGCGGTGGTTACGCGCAACGTGCCGAATCGCGGTTTGGTGGTTGGTAATCCCGCGCGCTTGATCGGTTATGTGTGCGATTGCGGACGCCGTTTAACGGAACGCGTGATGGATGGCAAACGTGAATTGATTTGCGCGCACGATAGTTGGATTTTTGAATTTGATGCGAACGAAAACCTAGTGAGGCAAGCATGAGCACAACCCCTGTAGCACCAGTCAAATTTATTCCGATTTCGCAACCGACGATGGGCGCTGAAGAAAAGAGCGCGGTGGCGCGCGTTCTCGAATCTGGGATGATCGCGCAAGGCCCGCGCGTGGCTGAATTTGAGCGCGCGTTCGCGCAAATGCTTGGCGTCAAACACGCGATTGCAACCTCGAATGGGACGACGGCATTGCACGCGGCATTGCTCGCGCACGGCATTGGCGCAGGCGACGAAGTGATCACCACGCCGTTTACGTTTATCGCCTCCGTCAACTCTATTCTCTACACTGGGGCGCGCCCAGTTTTTGTCGACATTGATTCGACGTTCAACCTCGATCCCAGCTTGATCGAACGCGCCATCACGCCGCGCACCAAAGCAATTATGCCGGTGCATTTATACGGACAGCCGGTTGACCTTGCGGCGATTGGCGCAATTGCGCGGCGGCATAACCTGGTGGTGATCGAAGATGCGTGTCAGGCGCATGGCGCAACTTTTGATGGCCAAGCGGTGGGTTCATTCGGAACTGGGTGTTTCTCATTCTACGCCACCAAAAACATGACCACGGGTGAAGGTGGCATGATTACGACGAATGACGACGCCGTCGCAGACGCCGCGCGGTTGTGCATCAATCACGGAATGCGCGTGCGGTATTATCACGAAAGCGTTGGCTATAACTTTCGGATGACGGATATTGCCGCCGCGCTGGGTATCGAGCAATTAAAGAAATTGCCCGTGTTTAATGCGCGCCGCGCGCAGACCGCCGAATTTTACGTGAATCGTTTGGTGCACATTCCCGGTCTCATCGTGCCAACCGTTGCGCCGCACCGAACGCACGTGTGGCATCAATTCACCTTGCGCGTGCAACCCCCCTATCCGCTGAGCCGCGATCAATTGCTCGATGCGTTCAAGCAAGCCGGGATTGGCTCAGGCATCTACTATCCGATTCCGGTTCATCAGCAACAAGCGTTGCACGGTTTGGTTCCGGCGGACCTGCGCTTGCCGATTGCGGAACAGTTTGCCAAAGAAGTGGTTTCGATCCCGGTGCATCCCAATGTGACTGATGCGCAACGCGAGTACATTACCGAGTTTATCGGCAGTCGTACCGGATAGCGGAACGAATTGCGCAAGCATGTCGGGCTTGCCCTGTGCCGCAAGCCAAGAGTGTCAGTGACGAGTGCTGACCTGATTTTAGCTAGCGGACGAATTGATCGAGTGCATGGTCGCGTGGGTGGGTGAGGCATGCAGAATAAAAACACAAGCGTTGCAAGGATCACGCACTATGCCTGGTTTGATAGTTGCAGTAATTCGCTGGCAACAGTCCGATGAGATTTCCAAAGCAATTTGTACTGAATTGGCGGATCTGGGTTATCAGCCATCGGTCTTTGACCACAACACAATGCCCCCGTCGAACGCCCAAGTTGTTTTTTCTTTTGGTCCATACGGGAATTTTCTGAATATCCCGGCGCAATTAGCGCGCGCATCGCTTGAGCAACGTCCGATCTTTGTCCATTGGAATACCGAAGGCATCCCCGATCTGCGAATCCCCTGGCGGTTTATGCGTTGGGCCAGTGGCATTCGTTCTTGGCTGGGTCGCATTGACAGGTTCGATCATGGGCGCACCTTTGCCTTGATTCACAAACCGCCTTTATCTCAGCTCAACCAGCGGATGTTGCGCTTTCGCAATGTCGGTGATTATAATTATGCTTATCGTAACGGTTGGTTAAATGTATTGGCTGATTCCTCGATCATTTATGCGGATGTGCGAACACAAATGGGCTTGCCGACGCTATACGCGCCGTGGGGTTATGTGCCGCAATGGTCTGGCAATTTGCGATGCGCGCGCGATATTGATGTGTTGTGGATGGGCAACCGCGCCACGCGCCGACGGAGTCAGATATTAGATGCGGTGTGTCAACAACTCGATGCGCGCGGAGTGCGGGTGTATCGCGCGGATAATGAACATGCCCCATTTATTTTCGGTGAGGAACGGATGCGCTTGTTGAATCGCGCTAAAATCACGTTGAATGTGACCCGCACCTGGTACGATGACAATTATTCGCGGTTGGCGATTGCCGCCCCGAATCGTTCCCTGATCGTTTCAGAAACTTTATTGCCGCATTGTCCCAATTGGGTCGCGGGCAAACACTATGTCGCGTCGCCGGTGAATCTGCTCGCTGACACAATTCTAGATTACCTCGATCACGACGCCGAGCGCGAGCGCATTGTCGAGAATGCTTATCAATTCGTGACAACGGAGTTGACCTTTGGTAGTACGGTGCGGACGATTATGGATTCCGTGTGCGCGGCGCGCCGGCGAGCGTTGTCGGATTGTGCCGCACGCTAAACGATTTGTGAGCCGATGTTTTGCTCAACTGTAATTCCAACTGTGGCGCGGGCAAGTTTGGCACGGTCAGTGCAAAGCGTACTGGATCAATCGTTGCGTAGCGATGAATTTGAAATTATCGTCGTTAATGATTCTGGTCAACCCTTGGCGGAGGCGGCTTGGCAACACTCGCCGCGCGTTACGCTTCTCAACACCCAGCGGCGTGAGCGAAGCACGGCGCGCAATACGGGCGCCGCGATTGCCACCGGGCGCTATCTGCATTTTTTGGACGATGATGACTGGCTCTTGCCGGGCGCATTCGAAGCGTTGTGGCAATTGTCACAGATCAGTGATGCCGCGTGGTTGTACGGCACTGCCCGGTTGGTGGACTCGGCGGGTCAGCACTTGCTTGATTTGCGGCACGCGTTGAGCGGCAATTTGTTCATTCAGGTTATGGCTGGGGAGTGGATTCCACTGCAAGCGTCGTTGATTCGCGCTGACGCATTTTTTGCAAGCGGCGGTTTTAATCCATTGATGCCGGTATCCCAGGATGTGGACTTGAGCCGACGCATCGCGTTGCGCGGCGATTTTGCCGAGTCCTCGGCTGTCGTGGCGTGTATTCGTCGCGGCGTGGATACCAGTACCACCGATTATGCGCGGTTACCTTTCTATAGCCGCCGCGCGCGCGAACTCATTCTGAATGAGCCGGGTGTGTTTGTGCGCCTGCGCGCATCAGCGAATTCAAGTTATTGGTGCGGACGCCTCGTCAGGGTGTATCTCACGTCATTGGTTTGGAATGTTCGCCAGCGCCGTGTTCTAACAGCAGTGAGCCGAATGGCATTTGGCATGACAGGAGGAGGGATGTCTGTGCGTCATTGGCTTGCGCGAGATTTTTGGCGCGCGATCCTGTACAATCATCAAAGCGAAACCTTCAAGCGGGGATTTGATCAAGCCAAGCGTTCGAATCCTGCTGGAGATGGCACGATCGGAGCGGATGGGTAAAATTCGAGTAGCTGGTCTCGTTAGTGTGTTGGCGCTGTTCTTTCGCTAGACTGCAGAGTAATTTGGGCTTTCGTTACGGCTGGTTTCGCAGTATAATTGAGTTGTCGTCGAGTGGGCGATTTATTAAGGAGTAGGTTAAATGAAAAAACAAACTTGGAAAATTTCTGTCAAGCGTTTTATTGTGCTAGCGGTGTTTGCGATCCTTGTTGCTATTGTTGGTCTAGTTGACTTGCCACGCGCCACCCCGGTATCTGCCGCTCCCCATAGTGACATTTTTGTAAATAGCACGGGCGATGCGGCGGCATTTAATCCGAGTAGTGGGACTTGTGAAACTGCCTCAGGGAATTCCACCTGCACGTTGCGCGCGGCGATTCAAGTCGCCAATGCCACTGTTATAGGCGCGCCACACACGATCAAATTCAGTATTCCGTCTTCTGACCCAGGATGTGTTCTTAACGGTGGCATCGCTTATGTTTGCACTATAACGATTACAACCTTGACCCCGTTACCGAACTTGACGCGCGATGGTACCGTCATTGATGGTACGACGCAAACTGGCTATAACTGGGGCACTCCAGTAGGAACGGGCGGGTCGGTTGGCGTAGGCGCACTCGCGCTGGGAACGATTCCGCGCGCCACGATTGAAATCAATTTCAACGCGAATCTTGAAGGCTTGGTTGTCAGCGCACCGAATGTCACGCTCAAAGGATTTGCTTTTTACAATCACACAGGGAACGATCTCGTTGGCCAATTTGGCGCGATTGAAATCACCCGCACTGTGACCAGCCCAATTACGTTGACCCAACTGTTGGCAGGCACCAAAGCAGATGGTAGTGATCCAGGCGTGGCGTTGCGAAACCAACGCGCAAGCATTGAAGCGTTTGGCTATTTTTACATTAACAACAACTATATTGCTTTCAATGGGCGCGGGCTCCAAGTTGGCGGTAGTGGTTTTCAACCCGATTATACCAATCCCGCGAATACGTTGCCGGCTAATTGTAACAGCGGGCAACCGGCTTTGATCGTAAACAATGAATTCGAATCCAATGGGAATAATTCAGCCCTTGCGAATGGCGCAACTTTACAAATTTATGCCCAAGGCGTTACCGCTTGCGGTAATTTGATTACCAGCACGTTAAATGCAGGGTTAGATCCTTCGCCAATTCGTGGCGAAGGGATCAAGCTCTTTTATAACGCCGGTTATAATCGCTTTGAGAATAATACGCTTGCGTACAATGCAACGGCGGGAATCGGGCTTTATCATGGTTCGCACGACAACTTGATTACCGCAAACATTATCAATAACAATGGAACTGCCACCAAAGTTGGCGCTGGTATTTCGATCGGCGATGCCACGGATAGTGCTCCAACCGCGCATCCGTCCAACAATCATATTACGCGCAATAGCATATATGCCAATGTCGGTGTCGGCAATTTGGGATTGGGCATTGACTTGGTTCCCGTAAACGATTTTACTACGTTGGGCGTGGCGGATGGCCCCACGTTGAATGCTGCTGGTCTTCGCACCGGTCCCAATTCACTATACAACTTTCCTGTTTTTACCGATACGAATGGCATTACGCTGAGCGGGGGGTTCTTGACCATCACTGGCTATGCCAAGCCGGGCCAGGTCATTGAGCTTTTTATTGCCGCACCAGACCCAAGTGGTTTTGGCGAAGGGCAAACGTATCTGGCAACTGTGACGGAAGGATGTAAGGTTGTTAATGCCCAGACTTGTCCGGCGATAGACACCGATGACACTACCGGCGCGTATGCCAATGCTTCTGGAACAGATGACACAAATAAATTCAGTTTTGCTATTCCAACGGCCAGTTTGGCGGCGGCGGTAAACCAAGGGACACGGCTTACGATGACAGGCACGGATGCGTCTGGCAATACTTCAGAGTTCGGTCACATTGGCGTTGTCGGAGCCAACCCTACTGCAGTGCGCTTGTCAAGTATGACCACGAGTGTGAGTGCGCCATCAAACTGGATGACGATAGTGTTCGGCGGGTTGGGTGGTCTGATCGTTGGGTTTGCTTATATAGTGTACAAACGTAAACGTTGATCAATGTGCTGATTGAAAAAAACGCCCAAACTCAGTTTGGGCGTTTTTTTTCAATTTTATTTATGCAACAGCGGCAAGAAGGCTAATCCCCTGGTTCCCCCACTGCCATTGGCGCTTTCAATTTTTACTGCTACGTCGTCAACCAAATTACTGATGGTCAATATGATTGCGCCGCTTGACGGGGTCTTGGTGGTTGAGGCAATGATTGCGCCAGTGTGCGTGTTCCATACATTCAAATTATATGTCATGCCATTGTCCAGCCCGTTGAGCGTGACATTGGAGGTGATGGGCATGGGTGTTGCTGGCGCGTTAAACCAGGTGTGATCGCGATGTTGCACCCAAAGGTATGCGGCGTTTTTGTCGCTTCGCCGCATCCCGTAGACACGGGTTTTGGCATTCGTTGTCGCGATCGTTTCGCCGATGTAGCCGGTGGGGGCGTCGCTTGCAGTCATCAGGTAGGTGAATTTGCCGCCAGCGTAATCTATCGGCGCAAAAAAATTACTGACGATTTTGCGATCAGCATACCGCGCCGTTGTGGTTGCCGCGTCTTCCTGATCCCAGTACCAATCCAACGGCGATGTGCCGAGTGGCGTAAACAAGCCCGCCCAGGTTGAGTTATGTAAGAAACGCAATCTACTTTCTCCTGATTGTGCGTTGGGGTTGACCTGATTCCAAACGGTTGTGCCGACATCAAATTCTCCCCACACCCATGGCTTGGTGCTACCTTGCCAAGTGCTACCGTCTCCCACGCCTAGTCCGGTGCATAAAGTTCCCTTGGTGCCTAGACACCAGGCAAAGCGGCTCACAAAGTTGGCTTCGTCATTTGCTAAATCGGCGCTATACCGCGACGACATCAAATAATCGTGATAGTTGGCTAGATCGACGGCGCTGGATGACCAGAATCCCGGGCTGAATGATTGCGACCCTTGCGAGGTGGTGCGCAAGTGATGATAAGGATCGACGGTTTGTTGATACTGACCATAGACCTGATAAAAATTATAGACATCGGTGCCTGCAAGAATGTGACCGTGTTCATTCCAGGTTTCCCAAGCTAGGATCGCGGTTGAATAGCCCCAGCGCGCCACACGATAGCGGAAATTACGTTTCCAATAGTTCAGATGATGCGGATCGTTAAATAAGACGGGGTTATGATTCCAGGTTTCGGTGTACACCGAGGCATCCCATAACCAATAGGGATCGCCGTGCGAACAGAGTTGAATATAGACGCCATTTTTTTCGCCCGCTTCGATAATTTTGTCTTCCTCGTAATTGCCTCGCTGGTTCATCTGCGTGCCTTTGGGCAATGTGTCAATAGTGATTCCGCGATCGATGGGGTTATAGTCATCCGGGTAGGTATACGCATCGAAATGACCTTCCACGGTCAGTCCGTATGCGTCGTTCTGATCCCAGATGCGGGTGAGATTGATTCCGTTTTGACCAAAACTGGCAAATGTCGTTTCGTAATTGAGACTCCGGGTTCCGCAACAAGCCCACCATTGCCGACCGCTGGCAATGGGAATAAAACTCTGACCATTGGAAAACACTAGGAATCGCGGATCAATCGAAGATACCTTGATGAATCCTTTTGACGCAGATGCAATCGAAGTAAACGTTAGTGTGCCTGTTAAAGGATATCGCCCTGTTCCTTCTTTGTCTTGAATGGTCAGGTAGTAGTTATAGACTCCTATTTCTTCCGGCGCAAAACGAATTTTCCAAGCATAGCTGTTGGTTGGGGTCATGGTTTCATAACTTGATCCACTGCGGACATAATCCTGATAGTAAAAAGCGGGCACGATCAATTCGTGACGTGATGGCGCGACAAAGTGTGCGTCAATGCTTGTCCCATCTACGCCGTAAGGTGAAGTCCGACCTGGGTCGGCGGCGGGCGTATCGGTTGGATCATAGTAATAATAGGGTAATAGTGAATCGGCGGCAAATGTTTTAGAGATCTGGAATGTGAGTTCCAATTTTTGGTACTTTGGAATTTGGGTGTTGTTGGCGGCAAAAGCAGTGATCGTGGGGGTTGCGGCAAAAGCGGGAGTGATTGAGCATGCCAAGATTATGGTCACCAAGATACTGGCAACAAGCGGGTGCGATAAAATTGTAGCACGCGACGATCGCAGTTGGTTCATAGACGAGCTATTCCTGTTTCTATTTTCGAACCGCATTATCGGTTTTACGGATGCTATCCAAAATTTACCAATTACCAAGTTATTTATGTTTCAGGGCGAAGATATTGCCGCCATTGCCCACCACATAAATGAGACCGT
>JBBIUF010000087.1:11673-17128 GCA_037440365.1 Chloroflexota bacterium | reverse complement strand
GCCGGTGCGTTGCGCGTCGTGCGCTTGTTGGCTCCAATCGTTACGAGCGGAAATGGGGGTCGGGATGATTGGCACTTGTCCGCCATTGACCATGGGCAGGAAAACAACGGGTGCCGCTGGGGTTGCTAGAGCAGACTTGGGAGTGGGTTGTGTATTGCTTGGTGCCGAGGATACAGGTTGCGGGTGTTGTGTGACGAGTAATCCTAACGATAAAACGAATGCTAAAATTGGGAAAAATTTGTTCATATTTTCCATTCAAGTATGAGTAGTATTAGGGTCATGCGGGTTGGTGTTCATTCACACTCTCAGTAAAGCAGAATTTCAAGGATGACTCAATGGGAATTATGGGTTTCCCCACAACACATCCAGCGTTGGACGTCCGGCGGCATTCCAGTCTCCGGTACTAGATGACGTAAAGTATTTTCCACTGTGATAATCGCTATCTGCGGAATAGAGCGCGAGGCGAAGCGGCTTGCCTGCGGTATAGGCGTTAGCGACCGCGCGGCTTAGGTCGATGATGCGCGGTGTGCAGGGCCAAGGCGGCGTGCTGGTATTGCTACATCCCTGTTGGATTGGGTCAACCCAGGCACGACTCATATTTTCAGCCGGCAAGGGCGCATTATTCCATGTGAGCGTTGCCGGATCCCAGTCTTCGTTCACAGTAAAAACTTGGATCAACGATGGTTGTGCCTGGCTTGGATCGGAATTACCTTGCTGATGCAACGTCAAGGTCGCGGAGATGATCGCTTTGTTAGTGGGTAACGCATCAAGCGGAAATGTTATATAGTATTTTGAAAAACAGGGAAAGTCCGCCACGTCCGATTGGTTTTGGATATTGAAATCGGTATATCCGTTGTAATTGGCATTGCCCCACTGATTCCAAATGTCCAAGCCGGTTCCGCAATTGCTATAGCCGCCGACGGCGCTATCTTTGACGATTGCGCCATTCAACTTGTTTTGGATTTTGATCGTTCCACCTGGGATTGCAATTGGCGGGGTGAAGGTAGGCAAGCCAAAATTCAATTGTGCCCAGGTTACCGGCGCCGTCGCGGAAAAATTTTCTGGATACAGTTTGTCGGCAATGGGTGTGCCGGCCGCGTCGTCGCGATCATGCAACGCCAGCGCAATACCCCAGGTCGTTTGCGCGGCAGGCGGCGTGGTCAAGCCCAGGCTGGTAAATGGAATGTGAAATGTGATCGCCCAGCCCTTGTTGTCCTGATCATTATTAACGCCGCCGTGCGTGTTATCGAACCAACGATATCCACTTGTGGTTGTAAAACTGAGGTTGGCGGTTGCCCAACTGGTGCCCGTCCCGTGATAACTTGCTTGCCAGGGTGTGCGCGGCAATTGTCCGTCGTTCAACTGCGCGTCCAGGCGAAACGCATTGGCGCTGGGCGCAGTGCCGGTGTTGCCATCCCGGTTGAGATAGATCGTTACAGAATCCCACGCGGTTAGCGCGTTGGTGCCGGGTGTGGGGTTGTACCATAAACGGCGATCCAAGGCGTCCACATAAATATACAATTCCGTATCGTTGTAACCCAGCCGTGCGTCCACATAATTTTCGGTTGGCGTCACACGGCCAAACCACGCAATTGCCGTTTGGGGAAACGGAATTGTGCCGGCAAAGTACGGGACATTGATTCGCCGCGCGGTGGCAACGATATTCGATTTTTGCGCGGCGATGAATGGCAAGTAGATAGGTAGATTACTGCGCGCCGCCGCGACCGCGCGGGGGGTGTAATCCGGATGGGGTATGATCCGTTCGCCAATGGTAACCAGCGCAACGATCAGCAACGCGAACAAAATAATTTTGCCGTGATGGCGAACTGGGAATGACAATTTAGCTTTCTAGCGTCAGCGTAATGAGCGGATGTGTGTGCAAATGACTTGGATGCGAGGTCGGAAATTTCGCGGCTGAGCAAAAGATGATTTGCATTTAGGGTATACGACATCGGGGGATCGGTCAATAGTACTTTGGCGTTGGGTGGTCATGGCTGGGCTAGAACTAGAAACTGGCAAAGTGATTTTTGATTCCACTTTGCCAGTTTTGTTATTTTGCGATGACCCCCAAGCCAGGTCGCTCAGGCACTGTCATGCGCGCGCCGTCATAGCGCACTCCCTCAAAGCGATCATTTTTGATCAGCAACGGTCCATCGAGATCGGCGTAATCGCACAGCGGCGCGATCTGCGCGGCGGCGGTCACGCCGACTGAACTCTCGACCATGCACCCGATCATGATTTGCAGATCAAGCGCGCGCGCGGTGTGAATTGCGCGCAGGGCTTGGCGAATGCCACCGGTCTTCATCAACTTGATGACCACGCCATCCACTGCGCCGGCGTGCGCCGCCACATCACGCGCGGTCTTGATACTTTCATCGGCAAAGATCGGCATACCAAATTTTTGCGCGCGTAACCAGCGCAAGCCCTCAAGATCGCCGACGGGCAACGGTTGCTCGATAAATTCGACACCGTACTGTACTAACCGGGGAATGAGTGTGGCGGCTTGCGCGCGCGTCCAGCCAGCATTGGCATCCACGCGCAATTTCGCCGGAGTCGCATTGCGAATCGCGGCGACCATCGCTTCGTCGTCTGCGCCGCCCACTTTGATTTTGATAATCGGCAAATTTGCTTCGCGGGCGCGCTGTGCCATCACGTTCGGCGCATCCATTGCAATCGTGAATGAAGTCAACGGAATTTTAGTGGGGTCAAGCCCAAACAAACGATAGAGCGGTTGGTCCAGTCGCTTGCCCCACAGATCATGCAATGCTAGATCAATCGCGGCGCGCGCCGCTTGCGATCCCGGTGGCAGACGATTCAAAATATCCTCGATCAAAAATGGATCGTCGCCGAGCTGGTTTGCCGCGCGCGCAAGGTACTCCATGATCCCAGGTTGCGTTTCGCCGTGATAGGCGACCGCGGCGGCTTCGCCCAAGCCTTCGTCGAGGCGCGCGAGCACATTGTGACGCTGATCGTCTGCGCCGTGCGCGATGCGAAAGGTGGTGCGTAAATCGAGCGTTAAATCTTCCCATGTGAGTTTCATGCAAATCTCCGATATCCGGCAATATGTTCTTTCAACCACGCGCCATAATTTGGCGCGGCGGGATCGAAACTGTTGTACGAAATACCCCACGCGCTCGCGTTCGCGTGAATGAACTGGTTGTCGCCGAGCGCGATGGCGACATGGGTAATCGGGGCGAAGGGTTTTTGCGGATCGTCCGTTGGCTCATCGCCGAAATAGATCAGATCGCCGGGTTGTGGTTGGGCAATCGGTGTCCCAGTATTGAATTGTTGATCCGCGTCGCGTGGGATTGCCACGCCGAGAAAATTCCAAAAGGTTTGCGCGAGACCAGAGCAATCGAAACCAAACGGGGAACGTCCGCCCCACAAATACGGCACGCCGACAAATCGGCGAACGAGTTCTAATGTGCGCGCGATACCAGCGGCGTCCGGCGCCGGACGCCGCGTCAAAATGGCGTCGCGCGCGAGCCACCACACGCGATCATCCGGGAGGCGTACGGCAACGCTTGTCTCGCCTTGATCGATCAGCGGGAGCGTGACGCCAAAAGGAATTTTGCCGACGTAACTGCCAGTGCAATCGGGCGTTGAAAACGCCGGGACTAGTTCGCCTTGCACGAGCGCGTTGCATTGTGCTTGCCATGCGCGCGCGGCGGGTGCCTCGCACCGATGCAAGGTATAGGCGCGCACCCAGCCCAGATAGCCGTCGGCGTCAAGCCGCACGCGTACCCAATCGCCGCGCGTGTCAAGGATGCGTAGTGATTCGCCCAGCCGCGCTTGCGAAAGGCGTTCTGCCAACGGGCGCGGCTCGCGGTTGAGATCGATCACGGCGCGCTTGACGATCGCACAAGGCGTTGCATCATCAAGCAAAATTTTTACATCCTGGGATTCAATCCGGGGCGAAAATTGTTTCAGCGTTGCGGTTGCGACATCGGCTTGCTCAGCGCACAACACTTGCCCGGCGAGTTTGATCGTCTCATGGTTTTGTTCCGCCTGGAGATCAAAAATCATTGTGCGGTCGTCGTAGCGGGCACGCTTGACGCGCTCGAGCGCGTCGTTCGCATCGTCGCCGCGCCGCGCGAGAAAATCTAGCACGCGCTCGATCCAGGCGAATAACATTTCGTCGTGGACGTTGTGACCGACGCCTGCCGGAATCCATTGCTCGGCATCGGGAATGTGTTGCGCGATAAATTGCGCGTGCCGCATCGGCGCATTCACGCGGTCTTGCGCGCCCTGGATCACGAGCGTCGGGCGCGTGACGCGCGCGAGATCAGCGGGCGTGTAATTTGGCGCGGCGATAATTTCGGCGACGGTCAGGCGTAATAATTCGCGCCAATAATTTTCGCCGTGCGTTGCGCCGTGCAGTGCAATCATGTCATCGCGCCAGGCAGGCGCTTGGCGTGCTACGCGGTCCGGATCGAAAATGTCCGGTTCTTTTTCGATCAGATCGGGACTGACATACGCATTCGCCGCTTGCGGAATGGCGGTTTGCACAATGTCGGGATGTTCGAGCAGAGTGACGAGCGCCACGTTGCCGCCATTGCTGTGTCCGATGATGTGCGCGCGCGGATAGCCGAGTGCGCGCACGAGCGCGGCAACATCATCCGCCATTTCTTTGAACGAGTACGAATGACGCGGGTTGCTACTTTTGCCATGTCCGCGGCAATCGGGGACGATGACATGATACTCGCGCGCCAGCAATGGCGCAACCAACCGCCAATTCGATTGCCCTGTGCCGGTCGAGCCGTGAATCAGCATAATTGGCGCACGGTCGGCGCGCGCGGCGCCGAAGGTTTCATAATAGATTTGCGCGCCGTTGATTTCGATCAAAGGCATGTTGCCTCCGTTGAGTCAAACCTTGCCGTGATTTCAGATTGATGCCAAGGTCAATTCAGAGTATAGCACAGCGATTGGACAAGTCAAAAAGTTATTTGGCAAGCGATAACGGACTGGCTCGATCTGTGGTATAATTTTTCTGCAAAAGCGAAAGGAGCAAATGCTATGGGCGGCTTGATTCAAAAAGTCTTGGAAGGTAATTTCAGTTCGCCGTTGTCGTTTATCTTTATCATCTTTGTCTTGCTGGCGTTCTATTTCTTGATTCGCCTTGGCTGGCTTTTTTTCGTGCGCGGCGATGAATTTGTGGAAAGCGCGGAGGGCAAGCGGCAAAGCAAGAATACGGTGCGCTTGTTGATCATTTGCATCGTGATTGCCTTGTTCAGCGGCTTTGTATTTGAATTTGTGCGCGTCGGACGTGATGCGGTGGCGGCAAGCGCGCCGGGCGCGGCGAATGGGTTTTTCAATTGGTTGCTGGGAAAATGAACGCGGGCGCGGCAAGCGCTGGAATGAAACAAAATTACAATGCGTTGCTCAGTGTGGGGCGATGCAAACGATCAGGTTACAAACTCGTGCTGATGGCGATGGTGTTGCTGTCAGCGTTTTT
>JBBIUF010000087.1:0-11663 GCA_037440365.1 Chloroflexota bacterium | reverse complement strand
CCGCGTGCGCTGGCGCAAGGTCCCACGCCGCCTGGCGTATCCGGCGATGCGGCAAGCAAATTTCTAGCGATTACGCAATTGGTGTTGGATACGCTTCAAGGCAAAACAACGGTTGGCGCGGACGCGCTTTTCGCGCAAGCGCAACAGTCGGTTCAAGGCTTGCTCAACAATTCGAGCGCCGATTGGTTCTTTCTCGATTTTGGGAATCCCAGTTTGCCGCTGAATCAATTTGCCGCCACGCTGGCGCGCAATTTGCTTTTGCTCACGCCGTTGTATGCGCTGGGTTACCTGGTTTTGTTTGTCTACAATATCTGGCGTGAACGCGCGATCCCGAATCCATTGGTGTATGCCGTGCTGGTCGCGGGCGTGATGGCGTTTCTCGCGGCGTTCGCTTTGATCACGCAAGGGTTTAGCGCGGCGGGGCGCGCGCTGGCACTCGCATTGGGTAGTTCGGGCAACGCGCTCGATGCGCGCGCGACGATGCTCGATACGGTGATTCGGATTCTCGTTGCCTTGCAAAAAAATGGCGGCGTCGTTGCGGCGCTGGCATTGATCGCGGCGGCGATTGAAACGACGATCATTCTGATCCAACTCGTTTATCGCGGCTTGACGATGGCGATCTGGCGCTTGTTGAGTGTGTTGCTCATTCCGCTATCGGTGCTGGTCGAAGGCGCGCAACCGAAAACTGCGGGCAACGTGATCAGCGGTTTTTTCGAAGCGTGGCTCGATATGGTCGGCAAGATTACCTTGTTGTTGATTGTGCTTTCGGTGGCGAGTGCGGAGGCGTGGGCGAGGTACGTGTGGATTGTCTTGCCAGCGGGATTGCTCATTGTCGTCGTGTCCTGGAAATTTTTTGGATTACTCTATGGTTTGATCCGGGATGCCGTTGCGCGTGCGTGGCAACATGTCGCGTCCGCGAACGAGAATGCGTCGAGCGAATTGCCGCCCGCCGCGGAAGCCGCGCGCGCAAAAGAGATTGACGACGCGCGCCGAAATTTGCTCGAGTGAAATCAGCCGTGATGTCATGAACAAAACCGTTCGCTCGATTTTTTTAACGCGCCTCTGGGCGTTTCTCAATGTTCGCACGCGCGTTGGCTTGACCTGGCTCGAACTCCTCACGGCGAGTGGCGTGGGCTTGTTGCTCGTGTGGGATGGCTTGCGCGGCTGGGCGGGCTTGCCCTTGGTCGCGCCGCTCGCGGTCTATTGGTTCGGCGCGGGCTTTTTCGCCGCATGGTCCATTCCGCTGGCGGGCGTGCGCGCAATCCACGATGCGCTCTTGAAACCGCTTCAAGTAAAACGCGCGCCGCAAAAAAAATATCTCGCGTTGACGATTGTGGTGAGCGCTCTAGTCGTTGTGATCGGCGTGGCTGGATTAAATTGGCGTATCGCCGCATTGTTGGCTTTGCTGGGCTTGCTTGGTGGTCTGCTGTTCTGGCTGATCCACGACCGCGCGACGCAACACGGCGCGCTGGATCTGTTCACGGTCGCCGGGCGCGTGCCGATTCAAAACATTACGAGCGATGGCCAAATTGTGCATCACGACGGTTCAGGCGCGCGTGTCGCGATCATTACCCAGGATCGCAGTGGGTTCAAACCGGCGTTGAACGCCGTGGACGTTGCCGACATTCTGACAAAATTTCTCGCCACCCTGGCTCAACGCGAGCAGGGCGGCGTGCCGATCCGGTTATTTTGGCTCACCGATTATCACTTGGGGCAACTGGATTTGCAAAGCGAGGAAGAAGGCAACGCCGAATATCTGCGTGAATTACGCGCGCTGGCTGAATCGGGCGCGCGGCGCGCGCGGGTGATCATTACCGGCATCGTTTACCCGGTCGAAATCGAAAACCTGGCGCGCGATTGGTTGACGCAACTCGATTTCAAACTTGTGCCGCTCGGCGCGTTCGCGGCCGAATCGCTTGTGCGGATGATCTTTCGCCGCGATAGCTTCCTGGGTCAAATTCAGGAAATGGCGTTGAAAGCCCAAGGCGGTTTGCCACGTGCGGCGTACCGCGGTTTTTTGCCGGAGCAATTGCGTTTTGACGAATCCATGCACACTGATCAGAATGTGATCAAGGTCTCGCAAATTCTCACGCCGTTTCCCGACGCGCGCGAAGCGTTGATGCGGGCATTGCGCTCGGTGGATGGCTTGCTCACGGTGACGCTGATGCCATGGCCGCGCGCGACGGCGGCAACCGAGATGCGCGGACGTTTGCTTGCGGCGCGCGTCCCAGGTTTGGGTGATCGGCGCGCGGTGCAACAGTTGCGCGCCACCCTGACCCAGCTTGACGATCGACGCGGGTTGGAATATCTTTTCGATAGCCAAACATTTTTCGTGACCTGGGGGCATACCGAAAGCGAAGCGCAACGCAATCAGAATTTAGCGGCGGCGTATTTAACCGCGCTCGATTCCAAGCCTGTCACGGGTCGGGCGCTGGATGCGCTGGATGCTTGGTTGCCTGTGCTTGCGACAGCGTGCGCCGCGAATCCAATTGCGCGCGCACTCGATGCGCTCGTCGCGCCGCGCCGCTTGCCGTGTCAGCAATTGCTCACGTCCCAAGCGCTCAGCGTGTTGGAACGCGAAGAGGGCAGTGATTTGTACCTGGCGGACGCGCGCGGGCGGATTTTGCTTGGGCGCAGTGTGGATGTGAACAAGGAAGGTTTGCGTTACGTGGATTTTCGCGCGGACACGGGACCGGTGTTGCTCGTCAGCGATCAAGGTGGCGGCAAAACGTCAACCCTGATCGTCTGGTTTATTTTGCGCTTGCAATTGCTCAATTACAAAATCGTCGCCGTGAATTTGAAATACTCGTCGCGGATGCAGATTGCTGTGGAGAAACTAGGCGGCATAGTGTTGCATCCGACGGATGAGCTCGACGAGTTTGAGCGGCATACGCGCGAGGCACTGTTTTCCGAGCGCGCGGTGATCTATCAACCGATCAAAGGCACGCGCCCTTTTGCGATTGCCGACGATCCGTGTTTGGGCGCGTTTATGAAAATTTTTTATGAGGAATGGTTGCCGCACCGTGATGCGCCAGCCGCGCTGGTGATTGACGAAATTCATCGTTTGATGCCGAAAGACAATCCCTTGTCCGCGAATGCGTCGGCGGTGGCGACGTTTGTCGCGGAAGCGTTCAAAGATTGGGCGGAGCGCAAACTCGTGATCGCCGCCGCGACGCAAACTCTGCGTGATTTGCTGGGGAGCAACCTGGGCATCGCTCTGCAAAAATTTCGCGCCGCCGCGTACTTTCAAGTGGGTCCCGAAGATCGCGAGATGCTCGTCGAAAAGGGCTATGCGCCAGAATTGATTGACACGCTGGTCGGTGGGCGGCGGCCGCGCGGCTTTTGCTTGTTCGTCATGCCGGACGGCTTTTATACGACGATGAAAATTTTGGTCACGCCCGACGAAAAGGAAATTATCCAGCGGCTCGACGTTGAAGAAACCTCGGACACCACGCCGCAATTGGCGATGCGATGATGAATTTTTCGGTTGCTCAACGCGATACATTTGTAGCGCTTGCGCTGGTCGCAATTCTGGCGCTGGTGTTTCCGCTGATCGGTTCGCTGTTTGCAAACCCAGCTCCATCAAGCGCGCTCATCGTCGCGCTGACACCAACCCTTGCGCCGACGGTTGTCGCGCCGACAACCCCTTTGCCGCAGGCGTATCTGATTCCGTTTCGGCAGGTCTTTGCGCCGGGGCAAACTGAGCCGCAACCCTTGACGCCGTTTTTGTTGTACGAAAAAGGCAATGCGCCGTTTCAAGTGCTGGACACCCAAGGCGCCTTGGTGCGGATTCAGGCGGCAGATGCCAAGACCAGTTATTGGACTGCGGCGGGGAATTTATTGCCGACGCTTCCAGAGGCGGCGCAGTTTGATTATAGCGATGTGGGTAAAGCGGTGCGGCTGAACTCGGGGGTTGGATATGCGTGTCTCGAAACCGATGGTCCCGCGAACGTCTTTAGCACATGTCAGGATCGCCCAAACGCGAGCGGCGGCCAACTGGCGGCAAAAATCACGTCTGGCTCGATGACGCTGTATCTCATCGAGATGAATGGCAGTCGGTACTTTGTGCCGCCCGAGTCGGTGGCGGCGATTCAATAAATTTTTATCCGCCGAGTTACGCAACCCGGCGGATTTTATTTGTGCTCGCGCGGCAGATGGGACACAGGGCATTGATTTCATCAGCCGCAAAGGGCGCGCCGCATTGGGCGCACACGGTCAGTGCATCACTCTGTAGTACGGTTGGCTCGTTGGCGGTCAGCAATTCGCGTGACATTCCCGGTGTGAGCGTCAGCGCGTTCGGCAAACAAATTTTCACGCACAGCGCGCATTCGCCGCCGAGACAATCACGCGGTTGCGCGTCAAGCACAAAATAATTCGCATCGGTGCGAAAGGTGATGGCGTGGGTTGGACAAATTTTCGCGCACACGCCGCACGCCGTACACGCATCACTCACGGTCAGGGTGGTGAACCGGGGACTGGCGACGTGATCGGTTTGCGGTGATCCCAATTTGAGCAAGGCGCGTTGGCGCGTGGCGTTTGGTGCGTCGCGTTCGGTGGCGGCGGCGGGTTGGTTGGACAAGGATGCGGCGACCAGCGCGCCTGCCGCGCGTCCGACGTTGCGCGTCAAGAACGAAAAAAATTCGCGGCGCGATAATTGTTCATTTTGCTTGCGCACAGCGGTAACCCGATGCGGCAGATCCAGCGGTATCGCCGAGTTGGTATAACACTGGATCGCATCGCCGCGGGACCAGGCGGCCAGCGCGAGATTCGCGCTATCACGCGCGGCAATGATCTGCGGATGCGCGCGCGCGGCAATGGGACACGTGGCGCAAGGCGCATCGTTCAACCACACGCGCGCGTGGTCTGCGCCCAGCGCGATCAGCAGATCGGGCGAGAGGCGCGCGAGGCAAGTGATTTGACGCACGACTTGAACCTGGGGCGCGCGAGTGTGATCGAAATCGCTTTTACGCGGACAGGCAAATTCGATGTGAGAGTATGATGCAACGGCGGCGAGAATCGTTGCGTCATTCTCTTGAGTGGCAAACACATACGCGGGGCAGACCGCCGCGCACAAACCACATTCAACGCACCGCGTGGCATCAAGCGTCACGCGCGCGTCGTCGAGACGGATCGCGTTAGTAGGACAGGCGAGGCACACGTCACAGTGGCGGTCGCGGTATTTGGCGTTGAGGCATGCGGTTTCATTCACGCGCACCGGTTCGGCGTTTGCCGCTTGAATCAATTGTTCAATCACGGTCACATTTAACATCGCCGCGATTATAGAAGAAGATTTGCCGAGTGTCAACGTGTAGTCAATCATTTCAAAAACGGTTGCTGTTTCGATCTGACTAGGCTATAATGCGCGCATTCAGCATAAAGGATAGCGAATGAGCGCGACTCTGCAACTGGTGTTGTTACTGGGGATTATAATATTTGCCGCCAAGGTGGGCGGTCTGCTCAGTATGCGCCTGGGTCAGCCCGCCGTGCTGGGTGAATTGCTCGCGGGGTTGATCCTGGGCCCGACGGTGTTTGATCTGCTTGGCGCGGCGGCGTTTGCCAGTTCGCATATCGGCGAGACGATTGTTGAACTGGGCGAACTCGGCGTCATTTTTCTAATGTTCACGGCCGGACTGGAAGTTGATTTTGCAGAGTTGGTCAAGGCGGGACGCGCGGCAATGAGCGCGGGCGTGCTGGGTGTCGTTGTGCCGCTCATCCTGGGTGCGCTCGTCGCGCTAGCATTTGGTTTTCCATTGATGAATAGTATTTTTATTGGACTGATTCTCACGGCGACCAGCGTGAGCATTTCCGCGCAGACCTTGCTCGAACTGGGATTTATGCGAAGCAAAGAAGGTTTGGCGTTGCTCGGCGCGGCGGTGATTGACGATGTGATCGTGGTGCTGTTACTGTCCGTTTTGCTGGCGCTGTTTGGCGTCGGGCACGGCGAGGTTGGGATGATTTTTGCGCGGATGGCCGTGTTCGGCGTTGGCGCAACGATCATCGGTGTGTGGGTGTTGCCGCGCGCGTTGCGCTGGATCAACCGTTTGCCGATCAGCGAAGGCGAGATGGCGTTTGTGATCAGCGTGACGTTCGGCTATGCGTGGGCGGCGGAATACGTTGGCACGCTTGCGGCAATCACAGGCGCGTTTATCGCCGGAGTATTTTTTGCGCGCACGCCGCTTCGCCATTCGATTATCCAACGGATGCGAACCTTGACCTATGCTTTTTTTGTGCCGATCTTTTTGATCAGCATTGGGTTGAAAGCGAACGCGCGCTTGCTCGGACTCGACGGTCTTCTATTTGCGGGCATGATCATTTTGGCGGCAATCGTGGGCAAGGTGCTGGGATGCGGCTTGGGCGCGCGGCTCGGCAAATTTTCAACGCGCGAAGCGTTGCGCGTCGGCGTAGGCATGATCTCGCGCGGCGAAGTTGGTTTGATTGTCGCCGCGATTGTGCTTGGCGATGGATTGATCACGCAAGCGGTCTATTCGACGATGGTCGTGATGGTCTTGGCGACCACGCTCGTGACGCCGATTTTGTTGCGGTGGGTATTCCTCAAGGCAGAGGTAAAACATGGCGAACCTACTCGTGCTCGTGCTGGATGACCTGGAACAATTTCCGGCGATTGTCTCCGCGTGGAAAGATGCGGGCGTGCCGGGAATCACCGTGTTCGATAGCGCGGGCGCGCGCAAGTTGGAGAATTTTCAGAACCGTGATGATCTGCCGCTGATGCCGTCGTTGCGCTCGTTGTTCGCGGCAGGCGTCGCGGAAAATCGCACGTTGTTTAGCGTGATCGCCGATGACGTGGTATTGCACCGCGCAATTGCGGCAACGGAAGCGATTGTGGGCGATTTTATGAAACCCGACACGGGGATTTTATTCGTCGTGCCGGTAACGGAAACGCGGGGAGTGCGTAAGAAATAATTCGAGTTACCCAAGATAAAAGCGCGGACGATGATGCGTCGTCCGCGCTTTATTGTTCTAGCGCAAGCGCGTTGACAAAACGCGCATTAAATTCTGGATCGTGATTGAGCTCGATATGTTGCGTGCGTTGAGCCAGTGCTTGGCCGCGCGCAAACCCTTCGTCGCGCAAACATTGTGCCGCGCCCATGCCTGCGCCATTCGCGGCAAATTCGATGCGCGCGCGATCTACGGGCGGCAACAAACCAATGCCAAGCAACGCATCGAGATCAAGTTGACTGCCGAATGAACCGGTCAGGATGACGCGCGCAAGATCGCGCGGTGAAACGCGCAGACGTTCGAGTAATAAATCGGCGGCGACCCGGATTGCGCTTTTCGCTTTTTGCAGTTCGCGGATGTCGAGTTGCGTCAACGCCACGCGGTCGTTGATTGCAACGCGCGCGATGTGGTTTGCGTCATGTGTCACGGGCATTGTGGCGTTGTGCTTGATCAAGCGTCCGCTGGGGTCAATGATGCCTGCCTGACGTAACGCCTGGACGAGCGCAAACAAACCCGACCCGGCAATGCCAATTGGCGGCCGATTGCCAATCGTTGTCACGCGCAATTTGCCATCGTCCACACGCGCGCCGATAATCGCGCCATCTACTGCGCGCGTGCCGCACGAAATGTTGACGCCTTCAAAGGCGGGACCTGCCGCCGTCGAAGCGACGAGAATCTCATTGCCGTTTGTTGCCATCACTTCGCCGTTCGTTCCCAGGTCAATCGCGAGCATCGGCGCGCGCGTGCGATCAAAATCGAACTGGACGAGACACGCGGTTGTGTCCGAGCCGACAAAGCCGCCGATGAGCGGTGGCAACATGACACGCGCGCGCGGCGGAAACAGGTTGCCGAAAAAATCGCCTGCATCATAGATTGCCTGAGCGGTGTGCGGCGTGAACGGCAACGCGGCGAGTGATTCAATCGGATAGCGCAAGAGCAAATGGTGCATCGCCGTATTGCCGACGATCACCACTCGTTCGATGCGCGCCCAGACGCGGCGCGATAATTTCAACGCGGCGATGGCTTGATCGATCGAGGATTGCGCGAGCGCGGCAAGTTTGAGCGCATTCGTGCGCGCCGCGTGCAAACGCGCGATCACGTCCGCGCCAAAAATCGTTTGTTGGTTTAATGCCGCGCCGCCCGCATACACTTCGCCGGAGGTCAACGATACGAGGAATGCGGCGGCGGTGGTTGAACCCAGGTCAATCGCAAGCCCGAGCGGCTCGGCGTTGGAACGAAATTCATTCGAGCGCGCGAAAATTTTATTTGAATAGACGACTGCCGGCACGAGCATGACATGCACGTCGCCGACGACGCGGGCGCGACAGGCGAGCCGTACGTTGGCGGCGCGTTCGGCGGGCAGTAAATGTTTTTCTTCGACGGCATCGTGAGGCGCTAGTCCGCCGTTGGCGATCACTTTACATTTGCCGCACGTGCCGCGTCCGGCGCACGGTTGTTCCAGCGGCAGATCATTTGCCGCCAGCGCATCGCCGAGCAATTGATCGCGCGCGCAGGTGATCGCGCGGGTTTCGTCCTGGTTGGTGATGAACAGTTTTGGCATGAGGTCACGCGCCGTAGCGCCGATATTTTTCCGCGACCGCAAAAATGGCGCGCACATTATCGTCCGGTGTCTGGTCGTCGAGATTGATACAACACAGCGCGGCGCGTTCGAGCGGACCGGCGGCGCGGAGCAACGCTTCGACATCTGCCGCAACCTCGGCGGGTGTCAGCGTGGCAACTCGCACCGGCGACATGCGCAGACTAAACGTCGCGTTCGGCAACGCTTCGCGACAGGCCGCAACATTTGAGCCCCAGCCAACATCGAAAAATTCTGCGCCATCCACGCGCGCGTACTCGTGGCGCACCTTGTGCATATCCACGCCGCAATGATGAATGCCATACGGATATAAATCGCGCGCGAGTTGTTGATCGTATGCGAGCAAGTATTCCCGATACGTGCGCGCCGAAATCATCGCGACGGTGCAATTGGAATGGAGACTGATACGCGCGTCCACCGCGCCGACGATGCGATTCACCGCGACGGAATTTGTGCCGGTGCGCCGCCGTACATACGTTGCCATCGCCTCAATCGTCCGCGCCGAAACATCGAGCAAGCGGCGCGCGAGTTCCGGCTTGTCATAGTAATCCATAAACAACTGCGCGCCGCGCAAATTGAACGCGACATTCTGCACGCCTTCCCAGTTCACGTCGCCTTCGAGCGAGCCATACTGGGCTTGCAGGGTGTCCATCAACGCGATCAGTTTTTGAAATGTTGGATTGCTGTCGAGGTCGGGGACTGAGAGTGCCAGCACCTGCGCATCGGTGAGATTGGCTGGCACAACTTCCGGGGAGGCATTGTCAAAATACCGAATCGCACAACCCAGGATGGCGGACGGCATAAAGCCAGCGGCAAGATGCACCGGTCCGATGACGGGACGCGGCGCGGCATTCGCTTCACCGAGACCCAGGTCGCCGAAACGCGCGTGGAGCGCGGCGCGCATCGCGCGTTCGCTGGCGACGCGCTTGAGCGGATCGAAAAAGAATGCTTCGTCGAAGGTCAGCCCATAATGCGCGTGCCACCAACTCGGATGAAAGACGATTTCAACGGGGAGAAATGATTTGGGTGTCATGCTCAAAGTTTCTTTGAATTACGGGTTGCGGAACGCTTCGAGCATCGCCACGATATTTTCCGGCGGCACGTCGGCTTGGATGTTATGCACGGTGTTAAAGACGAAACCACCGCCCGGCGCGAGCGCGTCCACGTTGCGGCGCACATCGTCTTGAACCTGTTGCGGCGTGCCGTGCGGCAAAATATCTTGCGTGTCCACGCCGCCGCCCCAGAATGTCAATTGCTTGCCGAAATCGCGTTTCAGTTCAACTGGGTTCATGCCGGTGGCCGTAATGTGAACCGGGTTGAGAATGTCCACACCCAGCTCGATGAAATCTGGCAAGAGCGGACGCACATTGCCGCAGGAATGAAAAAACAATTTTGCGTTGGGCGCGAGTTGCTTGATGCGGTTAAACAGCGTTTGCAAGCGCGGCTTGATTTGGCGACGGAACATGCGCGGCGAAATAAGTTGCGAGACCTGGGTCCCATAATCGTCCGCTTCGGAAATCACATCGACCACATCGCCCAGTTGCGGCAGAGCCATGTCCCAAAACGCCAGTTTCAGTTCAACCATTTTATCAAGTAACGCCCCGGCAAGTTCTTCGTGCGATGCCATGTCCATCAGCAAATTTTCCATGCCGCGAATGCGTTGCGCCATTTCGAATACACCTGCCAGCACGCCCTTGATCATCACCGCGCGACCTTGGGCGCGATAGGCGAGCGCGCGATCGCGCAAACCAGCGAGGCGCGCAGGATCGCCCGTGTTGGGAAAGGGATAATGCGCCACGTCATTGACGGTCACATTCGCGCTTGCGAGCGGCGAGCGCACCATCGAATAATACAAACCATCCGGCTTGGGTCGGTGATGCGTCACGCCCCATTCGTCCTGGTATTCCCAGTATTCGCCAATGTCGGTGTTGGTGATCTGCCAGTTGTGGCTGTTGAGCGGAAACAAGCCGCGTACGTCCACGCCCAGTTTTTCGACGAGGTCGTCGTCGGGCAGAGCCAGCTGTTGAACCGTGTCGCACAGCGTTGGCGCAACGGACGGTAAGCCAAGATAATCGCGCAGGCGGCGATAGGCGACAACGTGAATGCCGGTGACCTGGGTCGAGCCCAGGTCGAAGGGAATGCGATCCGGTTCTTGATGATTCAAGGCGGCGAGAATGCGTTCGTGCGAGTTCATGGTTGCTCCGTCTAGTCCGTTTGATATTTATTGTGCGGGCGTCAGATTTGGCAAGGCCCGGCGCGCGGAATCTTGATCAAGGAACAGGCGCGCGTGAAGCGTGCGGCGCAAGATCGAACCAGGACAATTCTCCGTGATCGGTTCGCGCAACGCCGAGTAGACCGCGTTGGCTTTGCGCGCTTCCGGCACAAGACACAGCACGCGCTTGGCGGCGAGCAACGCCGGGATCGTCAGTGTGATTGCGTGCGTCGGCACATCGGCGAGTGTCGCGAAATGTCCTTCGCCCACTTGTTGCCGCCGTGAAGCATCGGCAAGCTTGATCGGCTTGATCCAAACCGGGTCATCGAAATCAGCGAATGGTGGATCGTTAAAAGCGAGATGCCCATTCTCGCCGTAACCGCACGCGCACAGATCGGCGGGATGCGTGCGGAGCAAACGCGCATACTCGGCGCAAATCGTTTCGACCGCGCCCATGCGCCCGCTGACTGGGTAAAATGCTTTCACCTTGAGATCGGCAAGAAAATGCATCCGCAGAAATTTTGGAAAACTGGCGAGATGTTCCGGGTCAATGCCGATGTACTCGTCCATGTGAAAGACGTTGACGTTCTGCCAGGCGATATGCGAATCTTGCTTGAGCGCAGTCAGAAACGTCAATTGCGAATTGCCGGTCGCGATAATGATATTCGCTTCGCCGCGTTCGCGGATCGCGCGCTGGATGATCGCGGACGCTTCGACTGCCGCCGCCGCTCCCAGGTCTTGATTGGTCGCAAACACACTCACCGGTAAATCATCTACGCGCGTTTCAAAAATTGGTTGTGACATGGTTCACCTCATTTTTTATTTGTCGTCTGGTTGCTCTGCCCAGCGTCCATCCAGCATCACGCGCCACGCCGTCCAATCCTCATTCCAGATCGC
>JBBIUF010000086.1:0-17950 GCA_037440365.1 Chloroflexota bacterium | reverse complement strand
GCGATCAAGACCGCAAAATTCTACGGCTATGGTAAGAACGATACCATCGTTACCATTTGCACCGACGCGATTGATCGCTATCATTCCGTGATGGCAGAAATGACGCAGGCGTATGGCAAGATGGACGAAGCGGAAGCAACCGCGCGCGCGCATATCTTTACGGATCAACGCACCGATTGGATCCACGAAGGCGATACCGCAATGCGCAAGCAATGGCACAATCTCAAATACTATACCTGGGTCGAGCAACAAGGCAAGACGGTGGAAGAACTCAACGCGCAAATGAGCCAGGACTGGTGGATCAAGCACCAGGAAATGGTTGGCGATATTGATGCCAAGTTGAAAGCGGCGCGCGGATAGAGTCATTGCGAGCGAAGCGAAGCAATCTCCAACATAATGGGGGATTGCTTCGTCGCTTGGCTCCTCGCAATGACATCGGAGAGACGATGCTGATTACCAATGGCACAGTCGCCACGCTCGGCGCAACCAATCGCGTAATCGAAAATGGCGCGGTGTGTGTGCGCGGCGATAAAATCGCGGATGTTGGTGCGACGAGCGCACTCGAAAAAAAATATCCCCGCGAAGAAAAGCTGGACGCGCGCGGCAACCTAGTCATGCCGAGTAGCATCGTTGGACACACGCACTTTTACGGCGCGTTCGCGCGCGGCATGGCGATCCCAGGTTCCGCGCCGAAAAATTTTTCGCAAATTCTCGATCAACTCTGGTGGAAACTCGATCGCGCGCTGACGCTCGAAGACAGCAAACTTTCTGCGCTCGTCTGTCTCGTGGACGCGATTCGGAATGGCACGACAACGCTGATCGATCATCACGCTAGCCCGAACGCGATTGATGGCTCGCTCGATGCTGTTGCCGAAGCCGTGCTTGAATCCGGCGTGCGCGCGTCGTTGTGCTATGAAGTGACGGATCGCAATGGCGCGGCGGGCGCGCAGGCGGGCATTCGGGAAAATGTGCGGTTCATCAAGCGAGTAAGCACTAGGCAGAAAGCGGCAAGCAGGATTGCCGCATCATTCGGACTGCACGCCTCGTTCACGGTTTCCGACAAGACGCTGGAGCAATGTCTTGCGGCGGTGGAAGGATTGAACACCGGGTTTCACATTCACGTCGGCGAAGATAGTTCAGATGAAGATGATTCATTGAACCATTACGGAATGCGCGTGGTGGATCGGTTGCACTCACGCGGCCTGCTCGGCGCAAAAAGTATCGCGGTGCATTGCGTCAATGCCGATATTGGCGAAATTGAGTTGTTGCGGCAAACCAAAACGCACGTCGCGCATAATCCGCGCTCGAACATGAATAATGCGGTTGGTGTGGCGGACATTCTGGGCATGTTGCGGCGCGGCGTCAACGTTGGCTTGGGCAACGACGGCTTTTCGAACAATCATTTTCAGGAAATGAAATTTGCGTATTTGTTGCACAAGGCGACGCGGCGCGATCCGCGCGTGATGGGCGCAGACCAGGTTGTGCAAATGGCGTATGCGCACAATGCAAAAATTGCCGGCGTGTTTTGGAAACCGCGTGTCGGCGAAATTTCTGTTGGCGCATTCGCCGATCTGATCATGCTTGATTACGTGCCATACACACCATTAACCGCAGGCAATTTTCCGTGGCAATTGATTTTCGGCATTGACGGCACGCACGTTACGCATACGATGTGTGCGGGCAAGTGGCTGATGAAGGATCGCGAACTGCTCACGCTTGACGAACACGCGATCGCGGCCAAGGCGCTGCAGGCGGCTAAACAAGTTTGGCAACGAGTCCAAGAAATGTAGGCGCATTGAGCCTCTGAACCAATGTGCGAATTGAACAAACCCGAATCTATCTCAACTCAGGTGGCAGAATGACTAACCAACCAACGAACGAACACGCAAGCAATCCAACCCTGGCTATTATTGGCGGCACCGGTAAAGAAGGCCACGCGCTGGCATTACGTTTTGCGCAAGCGGGTGTGCCGGTGATTATTGGCTCGCGGGATGCCGTCAAAGGCGGGCATGCCGCGCGCGCGCTGAACGAACGTTTGGGCGTTGCCCATGTTGCCGGGATGAGCAACCGTGACGCGGCGGCGCAAGCGGATGTGGTTCTGCTGTCGGTGCCGTATGACGGGATGCAACCGATTTTAGACGATTTGCGTCAAGCGGCGCAAAACAAGATCGTGATCAATATCGCATCGTCGCTTGACCCGGAACGCAAAAGCCGTGCCAAGGTTCCCCCAGCGGGCTCGGTGACGGCGGAGGTGCAACAGTTTTTTGGCGATACCGCCAAAGTGGTGGCCGCATTCCAAAATATTTCGCCGGAAAAATTGGAATCGGTGGAAGAAAAAATTGACACCGATGTCCTGGTGTGCGGCGGCGATAAAGCCTCGCGCGAAATTGTGATCGAGCTGATTCGTAAAACTGGGATTGATGCGTTCGATGCCGGGGTACTCGCCAATGCGGTTGCGGTCGAAGCGTTGACGGCGGTGTTGATCGCGGTGAATATCAAATACAAAGTCAAAGGCGCGGGCATTCGTTTGGTCGGAGTGCCGCGTTGAATCCACTGACCTTAACGGCGCTCCCCAATATTCCGCTCGTGATGCGCGGCGATGACCTCGCCGCGTTGATCTTGCGCGGCTTGCACGATGCGTTACTCGAATTGCAAGACGGCGATGTGTTGGTGCTGGCGCAAAAAATTGTCAGCAAGTCCGAAGGGCGTATGGTGCGCTTGCGCGAGGTGACGCCATCGCCGCGCGCGTTGGAATTGGCGGCGCAGTGTGGCAAGGATGCGCGCTTTTGCGAGGTCGTATTGTGGGACTCGCGCGAGGTGATTCGCGTGCGCGATGGGTTGATCATCGTCGAAACGAACGATGGCTGGGTCTGCGCGAATGCGGGGATTGATCGTTCGAACGTCGCGCCGCATGATGATAATGAATGGGTGTTGCGCTTGCCGGAAGATGCGGATCGATCAGCGCGCGAATTGCGCGAGCGGCTACGCGCGCTCACAGCGCGCGACGTGGGCATTGTCATCAACGATTCGCACGGGCGCGCGTGGCGCAACGGCGCAATCGGCGTGGCGATTGGCGTCGCCGGGTTGCCTGGGATTGATGACTTGCGCGGCAAGTCCGATTTATTCGGCTATCATTTGCAAGTGACGACAATTGGCACGGCGGATCAAATTGCGTCGGCGGCATCGCTGTTGCAAGGTCAAGCGGACGAAGGCACGCCGATTATTCACGCGCGCGGGATGCCGCTGTCAAGCCGAACTGGCTCGGCGCGCGAGATTGTGCGCGCCAAAGATCAAGATTTGTTCAGATGATTTGCGCGATTGCGCGCTTTATGCTATGATGCGCGCCGTCGGAGGGGTGTAGGCTAACGGTAAACTGTCCGTCTCCAAAATGGACGTTCAGGGTTCAAATCCCTGCGCCCCTGCCAGCAAAAAATCCACGTGTCAATAACGGCACGTGGATTTTTTATTGGCTTGGCAGGGTCAGGCGAATTGTGGTACCGTGTCCCAGTTCGCTCGCGGCGGAAATTTTGCCGCCATGCGCCGTGACCAGACTGGATGCGATTGCCAGCCCCAAGCCCGCGCCGCGTGAATCGCTCGATTTATACAGCCGATCAAAAATATGCGGCAATGCCTCGGGCGCAATCCCCGCGCCAGTATCGCTCACGGCGAGGGTGACCTGCGCGTTAGCGGCGGCGCAACTTACGCGGACAGTTCCCTCGCGCGGCGTATAGCGCAACGCATTCGCAATCAAATTTTCGATTACTTGCTTGATCCGCTCCGCGTCAAGCTCAAGCATAGGCACGCCGGGCGTGATCTCGGCGATTAAATGGATGCCGGCGGTGTTGGCGGACGCGCGAAACGAGGCAAGCGTTTCATTCACGAGTACGGCAAGATCCGTGGGCGCGATTTGTAATTTGAGTGCGCCGCTTTCCGCCAGCGCGAGCGTTCGCAGATCATCAACCAAGCGCGCCAACACCCGGGTCTCATCCAGGATCGGCGCAATGTGCGCGTCGTCACGCGGATACACATCGTCGAGTAAGCCTTCGAGATTGCCTTGAATGATTGTCAGCGGCGTGCGCAGTTCATGCGAAACATCGGCGAGCAGGTTGCGTCGCTGTGCATCGTGCGCTTGCAGTTGCGTCGTCATCGCGTTGAATGCGTGCGCCAATTCGCGCACTTCGCGCGGACCGCGTTCGGCGATGCGCGTAGTGTAATCGCCATCGGCAATGCGCCCGGCGGCTTCCATCATATCGCCAATCGGAATCGTCACGCGGCGCAACATGCGGCCTGTGATCATCAAGCCGACGAAAATTAAAATTACGGCGGCAATGCCAAAAGGATACCGCCCTAAAAAATTATTGGTGAGCCAAGTGAATGTCGCGATGCCGCCGCACGCGAGTAAAAACAAAAACGCGAACAGAGCGCCCATACGCAAAAAAAATCGTCGGCGCAATGCGTGCCATGCGCGCGTGCGCGATGCGGGCGGAAAAGGTTCGTCGGGCGACCACCAGGGTGGCGGGCGGCGGGGAAAATGGCGATGGCTCATGAGTTACTTGTCCGCGAATTTATAGCCGACGCCGTAGACCATCAGCACATAACGCGGCATATGCGGATCGGGTTCGATCTTGCGGCGGATATTTTTGATATGCGCGTCAATCGCGCGCTCGTACGATTCAAACGCTACGCCGCGCACAGCGTCGAGCAGTTGGGCGCGCGTGAAAATGCGACCCGGTTCGCGCGCCAGCGCCGCCAATAATTGAAACTCGGTTGTGGTCATTTCAACATCGCGGTCGCCGATTTGAACGCGCATACGCGGCACATCGAGCGTGAGATCGCCCGCGGAAATAATATCCGAGTTGGGGTTGGCGTTTTCGAGACGGCGCAGAATTGCGCGCACGCGCGCGACCAACTCTTTCGGGCTAAACGGCTTGGTCAGATAATCGTCGGCGCCCAGTTCGAGTCCGACGATCTTGTCGCTCTCCTCGGCGCGGGCAGTCAGGATTAGGATCGGCACATTCGATTCTTTGCGGAGCGCGCGCGTAACATCCAGCCCGTCGAGTTGCGGCAAACCCAGGTCGAGCACAATCAATGCTGGCTTGACCGTGCGCGTTTGCGCGAGCGCGGTGGTGCCATCGCCAGCGGTGATGACCGCAAACCCAGCGCGCTCTAGATAATCGCGCGCTAGTTGTGCAATGCGTGGTTCATCGTCAACGACCAGAATGGTTTTCATAGTTCACATTTGGACGAGCGACCTGGTTTGATCAAACCAGGTCGCTTGCGTGACTGAGTCTAGGTTTTGTGCAATTTCGCAAATTACTTTGGCGCGGGCGGGGTTGGCGTTTCGTGCAACTTGCGATGCCACTCTTCAAACATCGGCGGCATATGCGGCGCGCCGTGTTCGCCGTGCATGTGGCGCAGGTG
This sequence comes from Chloroflexota bacterium, assembly GCA_037440365.1. Lineage (GTDB taxonomy): Bacteria > Chloroflexota > Anaerolineae > UBA4142 > UBA4142 > JBBIUF01. The sequence continues at coordinate 12,529 of JBBIUF010000086.1, read as the reverse complement.
GCCCCAGCGCCCGCGCCAGATGAACGCGCGCAGTAAGCCAAAGAACAGCAGGAAGAAGAACAGCGGGATCAAGCAATTCAAAAAGCCAAACCCAAAGCCAACGCGGTGAAATGCGAACGGCATTCCCCAGTACGCATACGGCACGCCGCCCGGCGCAGGCGCGGCTTTGTCGGTTGCCAACATGCCTTGCGCTACGCCAACGTTATAGGCATACGCTCCCACGCCGACCAATCCAGCCAGCACCACGAGCACCAACAAAATTCCCAAGACGATTCTCCCGTTCATTTTTTTATCTCCTTAATTTGAATCTGACGGGATTATCGCATTCAATTGTGAATGAATTATGAACCTGCGACGGAGAGATTACGGATGCGCGGCGCGCGCGCGTGCGCGAATCTGTTCAGGCGTATCCGCGAAAAATGCCGCGAGCCGATCGGCGGTGAGCGCGCCGCCACCTTGCGCCAGTTTGGCATCGCCGCCGCCGCGCCCACTAATCGGCGCGAGTTGCGCGCGGATCACGTCGTTGGCGCTAATGTTCGTGTCGTTGGCGCACGCGACGGTGAGTGCAAGTTTTGCGCCGTCATACGCGGCGAGCAGAGCAACGATGCCAGGTGTATTTTGCAAGGCGCTGGCAAGTGCGCGGATTTGTTGCGGCGTGCGATCCTGAAATGTTGCGGTGACGAGTTTAATGTGCTCAATGGTTTGCGCCTCGGCGATCAACTGGTCGGCTAGGCGCGCGATGCGGAGCGGTTCCAACTCTTGCAAATCTTTTTGCGCGGCGTGCAAAGCGTTTTGCTGATGCGCCACGCGATCGGCGAGCGCTTCCAAGTTCGTATCGAGCAGGCGCGCGGTCTGCGTGAGAATCGTATGATACATTTGAAAACGCTTGAACGCGATCTCGCCGGCAACAAAATAAATGCGCCATTTGTCCGCGCGGCGTTCGACCTTGATAATTTTGATCACGCCGAGCATGCCGGTGTGTGGGCAATGTGTGCCGCCGCACGCGGAATAATCGAACGCGGCAATTTCGACGACGCGAATCTGGCCGCTGACTTTGGGCGCGCGGCGAAACGGAATTGTCGCGACTTGGTCATCGCCGATGTGATACGATTGGATTGGGCGATCCTCGTAAATGATTGCATTCGCCAGGTTTTCGGCGTCGGTTAGATTCAGCGTGTCGCCGCGCGCTGGGACGTCAATCGTCGTCGGCGAGTCAATGCTGATTTTCGACGATACCGTTTCGAGACCAAGCGTTTGCTCAATTGTTGCGCTAAGCAAATGTTGCGCCGAGTGATGTTGCATGAATGCCATGCGTCGCGCGCGATCAATTTTGCCGATCACGGTTTCCGCCGCGATTGCGCGATCAATCACGTGCGTCACTGTCCCGTTATCGTCAATTGTCACATCCATCACGCGCGCATCGTCGAGCGTGCCGGTATCATGTTCTTGACCGCCGCCAGTCGGATAAAAAAATGTTTGATCAAGTACGACGCCGTAACGTTGATCGGCAAGTTGTGTGGTGCCAACAATCGTTGCGGTAAATTCCAATTGCAAGGGATTGTCCAAATAGGCGAGGAGGGTACGCATGTGGTTTGCTCCTAATCCAAATCCTTGTGCGTGATGCGGCGCGTTTGTTTGATTTGGCTCTGTTGACGCTTGTGTTCTAAACGTTTTTGTTTCGCGGCGCGGGTGGGCTGGGTTTGGTGACGCACGGGCGGCGGAGTTGCGGCTTGGCGAATCAATGCGCTTAACCGCGCGCGTGCGTCCGCGCGATTCTGCTCCTGCGTGCGAAAGCGGCGCGCTTCAATGATGAGCATCCCATCGGCGTTGATGCGTTTGCCCGCGAGCCGGATCACGCGCGCGCGCACGGTCTCGGACAAGGACGGTGAATGCCGCACGTCGAAACGTAATTGCACCGCCGTCGCGACTTTGTTGACATTTTGGCCGCCCGGTCCTGACGCGCGAATAAATTCTTCGGTAATTTCTTTTTCATCAAGCGTCCACTGCGGCGGAATCGAAATCATTTTTACGTTGCGCTCCTTTGCGCTGTATTATAACACAGCGGCAAAGCAAATTGACAAAGCGCGGCAACCGTGCTATACACATGCCAGAGAAAATTTGTATCATGCTGATATTATTTTGCCAGATGAATTGTATCTTACCTGCCAGCCACCGCTTGGACCAGTCCAGCGCTGTGGATGGTTCGCGCTTGGCGCTGAGAGTTCATTGGTCAACTCTGCATATAGCCGAATAGTCGAAACTCTCGACTGTCGGTTTGTCGGATCGACCCAGGAACATCAGCGCGAAGGCAATCGAATTGCTTTCGCGCTTTTTGTTGAGAGATAGAGGAGTGGTGACGTATGGTTGCGGTCTTGATGCTGAATGCGTCCTACGAACCGTTGCATGTGATTGATCACCGCCGCGCGCTGACTTTGTTGGCGAGCGACAAGGCGGAGTTGATCGAACGCGCGCATGACGGACGTGAACTCCATTCGCCGTCCACGCGGCTGGCGATGCCATCGGTCATTCGCCTGCGCCGCTATATCAATGTGCCACAACGCGGCGCCACCTGGTCCAAACAAGCGGTGTTGGCGCGCGACAAGATGACGTGTGTGTATTGCGGTGCCAAGTTGACCATGCGCACCGCGACGATCGATCACGTCCTGCCGCAATGGTATTGCAAGCGGTACGGCATTCGTGCGAATACATGGACGAATACCGTGGCGGCATGCCGCGCCTGTCAGATCAAAAAAGGCGGGCGGTTGTTGCACGAATCCAGCGTCAGGTTTTTTGATCCCACGTTCGAGCCGCGGCGCCCGCGCGCAAATTATTTGGTGCTGACCTGGGGCGCGGTCCCCGAATGGCGCGAATATATTCCGTTGCGCTAGAATTCTGAAATGATGACAGACAGCCTCTGCGGAGACTGTCTCTTTTTTTTTGCGCGTTTGCCAACTTGTCGCTCTTGTGCTACAGTCGCGTCAAATTCTAGTAAGGATAATGCTAGTGAATCTCGAGCTCTTTCCGCAGAACACGCGTGTCAACGCGCAGAACCATCTTGAAATTGCTGGGTGCGATGTGGTGACGCTTGCGCGCGAATTTGGCACACCGTTGTATGTGTACGATGACGCGCATTTGCGCGCGCGCGCGCTTGAGATGCGTGAGGCGTTTCAAACGCGCTGGGCGAATTCGCAAATCTTGTATGCGACGAAAGCGTATTTTTCGCCGTACCTCGCGCATCTGTACCGCGATGCGGGGTTGGGCCTTGATGTCACCTCGGAAGGCGAAATGGAAATTGCGCGCCGCGTCAATTTCCCGCGCGAAAAAATTTACTTGCATGGCAACAATAAAACGCCCGCCGAAATTCGCGGCGCGTTGACGCTGGGCGTGACGCATATCATCGTGGACAATCTCGACGAGATCGAATTGCTCAATCAGATTGCGACTGAATTGCAGGTGACGCCGCGCGTGTTACTGCGTCTGGCGCCGGCAATCGATCCGCACACGCATCGCTATCTCGCTACTGGCGTCGCCGAATCGAAATTTGGTTTGTCGCTGGCGACCGGCGATGCGCGGATCGCCGCCGCGCGGGTTCTGGCGCTCGCGCCGCGTTTGGAATTGGTGGGCTTGCACGTGCATATCGGCTCACAAATTTTTGATCTCGATCCATACCGTAATGCAATTGTCACCGTTGCCGCATTTGTCCGCGAACTGCGCGATCAACTTGGATTTGAATTACAGGAACTCGATCTTGGCGGCGGCTGGGGCGTGGCATATACGCCAGAGCAACATACGCTCGATCTGGATACGGTGGCGGATGTGATCGGATCAACCTGCCGCACGCAATTCGGCGCGGAAAATTCACAATTCAAATTGTTGTTTGAACCGGGACGCGCGTTGATCGCGTCGAGCGCGGTGGCGTTGTACACGGTGGGCGCGATCAAGGAAATTAAACATGTGCGGACGTATGTTGCGGTGGATGGCGGCATGGGCGATAATGTGCGTCCGTCGCTTTACGGCGCAAAATACACGGCGGTTGTCGCAAATCAGATGGACGCCGCGCCGACTCAGCACGTTGCAGTCGCGGGGCGTTATTGCGAACAAGGCGATATTTTGATTGACGAGGTGGCGTTGCCGCAGGTTAGCGCCGGCGACGTCATTGCGATCCCAGCCGCGGGCGCGTACCAAATTCCGATGGCGAGTAATTACAATTTGATCCCGCGTCCTGCGGTGATCACGATCCGGGATGGCGAACCGCGCGTGATTCGCCGTCGCGAAACATTTGCCGATTTGCTCCGCTGTGAAGTCGATGAATAAAAAACTCTATCTGCTCATGTTATTGTTCGTTGTTGCGTGCGCGCCGGTGAAAATTCCAACGGCGGATGTCACGCCGACGGTTGTGTCCACGCCCACCCCCAGCGCCACACGCGTGCTTGCCGCAAGTCCGACCAGTGTGACCACACCCGCGCCCACACCGACGAACGGACCGGAAGGCGGCACGATCACCATTGGTGTGGTGGGCAATTGGAATGGCGATGTCAACGCCTTGCCTCAAGTGGTGCAAACTGCGCTCTATGATTCGCTGTTGCAAATCGATCCGGTGAATGGCGCACTCAAACCAGGTCTCGCCGAAAAATATCAAGTGTCGAATGATGCGTTGACGATCACATTTTATTTGCGCGCGGGGGTGCGCTGGCACAATGGGGATCCGTTTACGGCAGACGATGTGGTGGCAACACTCAAAGCTTTTAGCGATCCAAATTTTCGCGGCACACCGTTGACAGATTTTGGCACATTCACGCGCGCGACTGCGCTGGATGCGCAAACCGTGCAACTGGCGTTTAGCGATGCGTATTGTCCTGCGCTCACCAGCATCGGCACGCTGAAAATTTTGCCACGCGCGGTCGCCGCCAGCGCGAATTTTCCGCGCTTGACCGCCGCGCAATGGATCGGCACCGGTCCGCTCAAGTTTGTGTCGCAGACGAATGATCAAATCAATTTTGAGCGGAACGCCAATTATTTTGGCGGCGCGCCGCATATTGATTTGTGGACGGTGCGTATGTTTGCGGACGGAAATGCGTTGCGCGCCGCGTTCAACGCCAAACAAATTGATGTCATGTCCGCGCCGGCGAACGATTACGCCGCGCTCAAAACATTCCCGAATCTCGTGAGTGTAGATTCTCCCGAAGCGATTGAAATGTTGTTTAACACGGATACACCGACGCTGAACGATCCGCGTGTGCGGCAAGCCTTGACCTATGCGCTGGATCGCAATGTGTTACTGAACGATCTCGGCGGGCAAGCGCGCCCCCTTGACGCGGCGACGTTGCCGGGTTTCTGGGCGTTCGCAAACAACTTGCCGCGCTATGCATTTGATCTAGCGCAAGCCAAACAGTTGCTTGCAGATGCCGGTTGGCGTGATAGCGGCGATGGCATACTCAAGAAAAATGGCAAGCCGATGACGCTTGAACTATGGACGGAAGCGGATGAGCCGCAACTCGAGCCGCTCGCGTTTCGCATCCGCGAGATGGACGCCGCGCTGGGCATCCAGGTCACCCTGCAATTGGATGATCACTCGGGCTGGATCACGCGCGCATTCGCGCACCGGTTTGATTTGTTGTTGCTCAAGCGGAAACTGCCGCTTGATCCAGATCAGCGCTGGTATTGGCAGACGGATCAAAATGCCAAAGGTAGTGGATTTAATTTCGGTTCGTATGCCAGCCCCAAGGTGGATAGTTTATTCAAAGCGAGTGCGCATACTCCGCAATGTGATCCAGCGGCGCGCGCAACTAGCGCCGGTGAAATTGATCGTCAGTTGCTTACGGATGCGCCCGCGGTGTTTTTATTCTCGCCCAAAAAATATATGGTGTTGCGTGAGCGCGCCATGGGCATTGCGCCCAGCCCGTTTGCCGGCGATTACTGGAATTTGAACACCTGGCGTGTGAATCCGCAATGAAATAAAAATCGCACCGAGACTCAACTCGGTGCGATTGCTTTTGCGGCGGCGTCCACGCGCGCGAGAAATTCGGCGGACGGAATTTCGACTAGCGCGGCGTCAAACACGCGGCCAAAGTGCTGTGCCACGTGCTCGCGCACCGCGCGCATGGCGATAGGGCGCTGGAGGAGTTGTGCCATGCTCGTCACGGCTTTATCGTTAATGCCGCACGGCACAATCAGATCAAAATGCGCCAGCGGGGGATCGACGTTGAGCGCGAAACCGTGATAGGTGATCCATTGTTCGATGCGCGCGCCGATTTGCGCGATCTTGACATGTTGCAAACGCGGATCGCCTTGGTCGGGTTGATCCACCCAGACGCCGATCAATTGATCGATCAAGCGTCCGGTGATGCCAAAATCCGCGAGCGCGTGGATGAGGGTGGTTTCGAGCGCGCGCACATACCAGCCCACGTCCCGCCGAAAATTTTCCAGATTCAAAATGGGATAGCCGACGAGCTGGTTGGGTCCGTGGTACGTGACATCGCCGCCGCGTTCGACGTGGAACACTTGGATGCCAAGTTGCGCGAGCAATTCGGGCGCGGCGAGAATGTTGGATGCTTGCGCATGGCGGCCGAGCGTAAAAACCGGCGGATGTTCGAGGAGTAAAAGCGTATCATTCAACATGCCGTGCTTGCGCGCCGCAACGATGCGATGTTGCAATGCGAGCGCATCGGCGTAGGGAATGGCTTCAAGATTGACGAGCCACACAGAATTCATTTTGGATTAAAGCGGACTGATTTACGTTTGACGACCACGTCGCAAATCAGTCCGCAAAATTTAGAGCGGTTGTCTGCCGCCATAGCCCGCGTCCAGCGAATGCCAGAATGTGATTTCGGTTTCGCCGCGTTCCCAGCACAGCAGAACAAGTTCGCCTTGACGATACGTTGGAAAATCTACCAAGCCCCGATCCAGGTCTTTGAGCTGGCAACCCAGGTCTTGGACACAACTCAAACCGGCGTTAAAGCGTTGGAGGACGAGGACATACTCGCCGCCAGCTTTACTGCCGCCATTGCCGCCCGCGCGTTGCAACATGGGTTGCAGGGATGCGCCCATCAGCATAATTTTGTCGCGTGCGTCGCTCAAGTCGTCGAGCAGTTCGGCGAGTTGCGGCACGAGCGCGTTGGCTTGTTCAAGCGTAAATGTTTTCATTGGGTTGGAGGTTTCACGCGCGCTTTATTTCAATTTGCGTAATTCCGCCAGAACTTCGGCGTTGTCCGGCAGAGTGCCGGGCTCGTATTGTTTGGACCAGCGCAAGACGCCTTGCCGATCGATCACAAAGATGGCGCGTTCCGAGCGACCGAGTGTGGCGTTAAAGACGCCGTACTGTTGCGCCACTTGGCCGTGGGGCCAGAAATCGGCGACGAGCGGATACGAAATGCCGCCGAGTGATTTGCCCCAAGCTTGCTTTGAAAAAATTGGATCACAACTGATAGCCAGAACCTGGCTATGGGTTCCTTTAAATTCGGCGATTTGCGCCTCATAAGCAGGAATCTGCTTGTCTCAGGTGGCGGTAAACGCAAACGGGTGAAACGCGAGCACCACGTTTTCACGTCCGCGATAATCGCTCAATTTGATTTCAATCCGTTGGACTTCGGGTTTCGTGATGACGCCTTGGAGTGTGAAATCCGGGGCGGCGTCGCCCACGTGCAGGTTTGAGTTTGCCATGGTGCCTCCTGTGGCTTAGAAATCAATTCCTTTTTGCGCGAGGATGCCTTTTTGATACGGGTGTTTAACCTCGCGCATTTCCGTGACGAGATCGGCGCGCGCGATGAGTTCGGCAGGCGCGCCGCGTCCGGTGAACACAATGTGAAAATCGGCGGGCTTGGCATCGAGCAAACTCAACACGTCGCTCAAGTCAAGCAAGCCGGTGCTGATCGCGTTGTTCGCTTCGTCGAGGATGAGCAAGTCACATGCGCCCGCCAACATTTTTTCGCGCGCAAATTCCAAGGCGGCGCGCGCCGCGCTACGATGTTCCGCTTCGGTATAGTGATCGTCGAGAATTTTGTAAAAGCCCTTGCCCATCGGGATGATTTCCAGATCGGGCGCGAGGCGCTTGGCGGTATCGAGTTCGCCGTAATGCCAGGTGCCTTTCATAAATTGCACCATCAGCACTTGCCAGCCGCGTCCCAGCGCGCGGAGCGCCATGCCGAGCGCGGCGGTGGTTTTGCCTTTGCCGTCGCCGGTATAGACGATCACCAAACCACGTTTGCCTTTTTCTTTCATGGTGATTTCAACTTGATACGGATTTTTGAATTGGCATCTGCCGTTGCCGCGAAATTTCAACGCCCGCCGATTCCACAATGCCATCAATGGGCGGCGGCTGTTTTTTTACGCGCACCAGGACGTGCGCGCACGCATAACGCGCTAGCAAGGTTTGCGCGATCGTTTCCGCTAACGCTTCCACCAAGCGAAATGATTTTCCCTGGACGAGTGTTTGCACCAGCGCATAAACCTCAGCGTAACTGATCGTGTCCGCGAGATTGTCGCTTGTGCCAGCGGCGGCGAGATCGCAAGTCAACTCGACATCCACCACATAGCGCCCGCCGAGTTGGCGTTCGGCGTCCGAGACGCCGTGCCGCGCAAAAAATTGCGCGCCATACAATAAAATTTTGTCGCCCATCACAATTTGCGATTGTAGCAGTACCAGTGCGGGTTGTCAATTGGTTTGGCGGCGCAATTGAATTGCGACGGGAGCGATGATATAATGCGTGCCGATGCACGAAGAAAATTTAGCCGACGAAATTTCACGCGATCTACAAACCCGCCTCATCGCGCAACGCATTGTGTACCACGCGCAACTCGGCTCGACGAATGATGTGGCGCGTGCGCTCGCCGATATCGGCGAACCGGAAGGCACGCTTGTCATTGCGGATGAGCAGACCGCCGGGCGGGGCCGCCGGGGACGAACCTGGGTCGCGCCCGCGCAAGCGGCGTTGCTCATGTCGCTCATTTTGCGCCCGCCGCTTGCGCCGAGCCAGGTCACGCGCGTGACGATGGCGGTGGCGTTGGGCGTGTGCGAAGGGATGCGTGCCGCAACCGGGTTGATTGCGCAACTTAAATGGCATAACGATGTTTTGCTCGACGGCAAGAAATGCGCGGGAGTTTTATCCGAAGCGAGTCTCGTCGGCGCGCAGGTTGAATTTGTGATTGTCGGGATTGGCGTCAATGTAAACTTTACCGCCGCGTCCATTGCCGCGTTGCCGCGCGAAACGACGACGATCCGCGATGAACTGGGCGCTGAGTTTTCGCGTGTGCAACTCGCGCAAGCGATTCTGCGCCGCATGGATGATTATTATTTGCGCCTACGCGCGGGCGAAAATTTGCGCGGCGAGTGGAGTGCGCGGATCGCTACGCTGGGTCAGCCCGTGCGCGCGCAAACGCCCTGGGGCGTGGAACAAGGGATCGCGGAAAGTGTGGACGATGACGGCGCGTTGTGCCTGCGCCGCGCGGACGGCACGCAGGTGCGTTTGATCGCGGGCGACGTAACGCTTGCGGCAGAATAAAAAATTGCCACCGCATGACCCAGACCAGCGCAGACATTATGCCGCGCCGTTCCGTGTAATGCAGTGGCTGAAAAGGTGAAACGATGGAAGAAAATCCAAATGCCTTGACCTACAAGCACTGGTTTTTTATTGCGCTCCTCGTGCTGGTCAATGTGATTGTGTTCGGATGCGCGTTTTTAGCGGCGTTGGGTAAAGTGTATTTTGGCTAGGCGGCTAGTCACATCAGCGTCTAGCCAGAGACTCGCGCGCAATGATTTTTTGACCGGCCGACCTGCGACGATTCGATGCGTTGACTAGGGTGTTAGCACCAACGTGCCTGCTTTTACCTTGTCGAGCGCGGCGCGATCAAAATAGAATGGCGCATATTGTACATCGCGCCACATCAGCACCATATCGCCATAGTATTTGTCAAACGGTTGTCCCGATTCACCGGTCGTGTGAATTTGTTGCGAGTTGGCGAGATTAGACAGGTCCACAATTTCGCGCAGAGACGAGACACTGCTCGCCGCGAACGAAACTGTTGGCTTGTACGAAGTGGCGAACACGGTGTTCACGCCGCCCGGTACGGCAACCGGTCCGACATTGAAAATTAGATTGAGCGGTTGTACACTGCCCAGCGGATGATTGAACGTTGCCGTGTGCAGTTTGCCCCACGTCCAAGCACTCGGCGTATCCCCGAACTGTTTCCCCAGCGCATCCACCGCTTCAGCAAAACTCTTTTTCAGAATGGCATCGCGCCCGGCGGGTTGCCACCAAGTGCTATTGGGTTGATCGAGCAGAGCCAGGATCGCGCGGCGGCTGTAATCCGTCGTCCCAGCATAATCATTGCCGAGACCCGCGCCCAGTTGGCTCGTAAACGTATTCTGGATCAGGCGTTCGAGCGTGACCGCCGTAATTGAGCCGCCCGCCGCGTCGGTGGTGAGTTTGCCATCCCAGCTTTTCACGAGTTCGAGCGCGCGTTGTTGCGTCAACCCGTCGGGCTGGAGCGCGACGAGCGATTTTTGCAATTGCGCGAGCGGGATCGAATAGACATCGCCCTGGATCGCTTTAATGTCGTCCACCGATAATTTGTCTTTGGCTTTTAATAAATCGGTGATGCGTTGCTCGCGGTACGGTGCCGCCCAGTCTCCCGTGATCAAATACTTGTAGGTGTAGGGGACGGTCTGTTGGTTCGCCGTGGCGACATAGTGGTTGGGCGGATTGTAGACGAACGGCAATTCGTCGAACGGTATATACCCCGTCCATTCATAGTCGCCCGTGCCGGGCACTGGCACCGAGCCATCGCCTTTGGCGCGAATCGGAATGTTGCCGGGAACCTGGTATCCGATATTGCCATCTACATCGGCAAAGACAAAATTTTGCGATGGCGCATCCCACAACTTTAATGCGTTGCGAAATTCGTCCCAGGTTTTGGCACGATCAATTCGCAGAACCGATTCGAACAAATGACTGCGCTCGCGCAATGCCGTCCACTGCAACGCCAGCGGCTGGGTCACACCCGCGCCCAGCACGGGCGTCATGATTGGGCCGTGTTGTGTGATCTGTACCTTGAGCGTTTCGCTGACGACGTTCTTGACCTTGATCGGCTCGTCCACAACTTGCATGTCTTGCCATTTGCCGTTGAATTTATATTGGTTGGGATTTTGCGGATTGATTTCTTCGATGAACAAATCTTGCACATCGGGTCCCACATTTGTCACGCCCCACGCGATGCGATCATTGTGTCCGATGACGACACCCGGCACACCGGGGAAGGTGAATCCCGCGACGTTGTACGGGCAGGCGTCGTTTTGCGTGGTGCAGTGCAAACCGATCTCGTACCAGATGGAGGGCATTTGGATGCCGAGGTGCGGATCGTTTGCCAGGATCGGTTTGCCGGTCGTGGATTTTGCGCCGTCAATCACCCAATCATTTGAGCCGACTTCCGGCACGCGCAAGCCGAGCGACGCATCGAACGCGGCGATCTCGGTCAAGCGGGGTGTACCAATGTTTGTCACGGGTGTGGTTTGCGGTACGGCTTGGTCCAACGAGGCATACGATTTGGCTTCCGGCGGAATGGAAAATGGACCGGTCGCCGGATACGCGGGCATTAACTCTTTGGCTTTGGCTTGTCCGACCTGGGCGATGAGCGCGGCGCGCAATAATTCTGCGTCATAGTTGCCACCCAGATCGTACGCCATGACCTTGCCCCACGCGAGCGTGTCCACCGGTTGCCAGGGTGCAAATGAAGTTCCCAGGATTGTAAATTCGAGTGGCAGATTGTTCTTGTGCGCATCGGCGAACGCATTCACGCCGCGCGCAAAGGCTTCGAGCGGACGTTTTTCGTCGGCGGAGAGTGCGGCATAATCGGTTTCGGCGGAGCGCCCCAAGCCCATCGTCCGCAGGAAACGATCTTGCTTGATCGTTGCCGCGCCGAACATCTCGGAGAGCGTGCCGTGTCCGATGCGGCGATTGTATTCCATTTGCCACAAGCGATCCTGTGCCTGCACGTACCCTTCCGCAAAAAATAAATCGTCCACGTTATCGGCATAGATGTGCGGCACACCTAGCGGATCGCGAACGACTTGTACTTGCGATTTCAACCCAGCGACTTGCAACTGACCATCAATCTGGGGCAGGCTTTTGTTGACAAACCAGACAACGAATGCAACCAGCACAACGACCAACACCAATACCGTGATGCCGATCCCCTTCAACAAACGCGCCATCATCGCCTCCATCCTTCGTGAATGAATTGCAGAAACCCGTTGTCTCTCCAGCGAGGCAAACGGGCGCTGACGTTGCGGGGGTTATAGCATAGGGCGGCACAAGCGTCAAGTGGGTTTGGTTTTCACGCGCGCGCCAAAATTTCCTCATCGCTCATAACCTGCTCTGAGCTTGTCTTGTCGCAATGACGCCGACATAAAAAATTCGATTGCCGATTTTCAATTGTGACGCGAGACAAATCGAAAATCAGAAATCGAAAATCGCGAAAGCGTGTGCCGCATAGGGGATTCGAACCCCTGGTCTCTGCCTTGAGAGGGCAGCGTCCT
>JBBIUF010000085.1:0-18158 GCA_037440365.1 Chloroflexota bacterium | reverse complement strand
GCGCGTGGACTATTCCGGACGCTCGGTCATCGTCGTAGGCCCGCATCTCAAATTGCATCAATGCGGGTTACCCAAGAGTATGGCGTTGGAATTATTCAAACCGTTCGTCATGCGCAAACTCGTCGAATATAATTACGCGCACAATATCAAATCGGCAAAGCGCTTGGTGGATCGCGGCAGTTCCGAAGTGTGGGACGTGCTGGAAGAAATTATCAAGGGGCATCCAGTTTTGCTCAATCGCGCGCCGACACTGCACCGCTTGGGCATTCAGGCATTTGAAGTGATCCTGGTCGAAGGCAGTGCGATTCAAATTCACCCGCTCGTCTGCGCCGCGTTCAACGCGGACTTTGACGGCGACCAGATGGCGGTGCATGTGCCGCTGAGCGAAGCGGCAAAAGAAGAAGCGCGCACGCTCATGCTATCATCGCACAACTTGCTCAAGCCCTCATCCGGCGAGCCGATTGTTGAGCCGACCAAAGACATGGTGCTGGGCGTGTATTATCTCACGATGGATCGCGCCGGCGAAAAGGGCAATGGCAAGACGTTCTATTCACCGGACGAAGTGGAACTCGCCTACGATTTGGGGCATGTGGGCTTGCACGCGAAAATTCAAATCATGCTCGAATTGCGCGGCGAGCAAAAATTAGTGCAGACGACCGTCGGGCGTGTGCTGTTCAATGAAATTTTGCCGCTTCAAGTCCGCTTTGTGAATGAAGCGTTAGACAAAAAGAGATTGAAAGAATTGGTTGCGGCTGTATATGATACCATGGGCTCGGAAGATACCGCCGAGATTGTTGACCGGATCAAGGACATTGGCTTCAAGTATGCCACGCGCAGTGGTTTGACAATTGCGATTGACGACATTACCGTGCCGCCAGAAAAGTACACCATCCTGGCGCGCGTCAGTTCCGAAGTCAGCGAAGTGGAGCAACAATTCCGCCGTGGTTTGATCACGGAAGACGAACAGTACGTCAAGACGGTTGAATTGTGGACCGAAGCGACGGATCAGGTGACTGAAGCGGTGGCGAACGGCATGCGCGAATCATCGCCGATCCGCGTGATGGCAAATTCCGGCGCAACCAAAGGCGGTTTTCAACCGATTCGCCAGTTGGCGGGAATGCGCGGCTTGATGGCAGACCCATCGGGACGGATTATTGCCTTGCCGATCAAATCCAACTTTCGCGAAGGGTTGACCGCGCTCGAATATTTTATTTCGACGCACGGCGCGCGCAAGGGTTTGGCAGACACGGCACTGCGCACGGCGGACGCGGGTTATCTCACGCGCCGCTTGGTGGACGTAGCGCAAGAAGTGATCATCACGCTGGACGATTGCGGCACGATGGCTGGCGTTTGGGTAGATGGCACATCGAAAGAACGCACCGGTGAAAGTTTCGGCGAGCGCGTGATCGGGCGCGTTGCCGCGGCGGCGATTGCGCATCCGCAAACGGGCGAAGTGATTGTGCCAGCTGGCGAAATGATTTCGGAAGATGCCTGGAAGATTGCCGAAGCGGCTCAGGTGTTGCGCGTCTATGTGCGTAATCCGTTGACGTGTGAAGCGCGGCATGGCTTGTGCGCTAAATGCTATGGACGCGATCTGGCGCGGGGCGGCTTGATCCAGATCGGCGAAGCGGTGGGGACCATTGCGGCGCAAAGCATCGGCGAACCCGGCACGCAACTTACATTGCGCACGTTCCATACCGGCGGCGTGGCGGGTGTGGAAGATATTACCAACGGGTTGCCGCGCATCGAAGAATTATTTGAGGCGCGTGATCCCAAGGGCGAAGCCATCCTCGCGGAAATTGATGGTGTGATTGAACTCTACAACGATGACGATGAGCGGCGGATGCGGATTGTTAACACGCGCATCGAGCAAGACGAATATGAAATTGCGCGGGGCATGAAAATTGCAATTGCGGATGGCGATGAAGTCGAAGAAGAACAAGTGCTTGCCAGCAACGACGACGAAGAAATTTTAGCGAAAGAATCCGGCACCGCCCTCGTCGAAAGTGATCGAGTAGTTGTGCGGCGGGATGTGCGTGACGAAAAAGAGTATGATTTGCCGGCAAGCGCGCGTTTGCGCGTCGAAGCGGGACAGTTCGTTAGCGCTGGCGAGCAGTTGAGCGAAGGCTCCAAAAATCCCCGCGAAATTTTGCGGATTTCAGGGCCCGAAGCCACGCAAGTGTATTTGATCGAAGAAGTTCAACGCGTGTACCGCTCGCAAGGCGTGAACATTAACGACAAGCACATCGAAATCATCATCAGCCAAATGTTGCGCCGCGTGCGGGTGCGGACATCCGGTGACACAGAATTACTGCCTGGCGAAATCCTCGATCACAAGATTTTCAACGAGCGTAATACCAAAGCGGTGGAAGCAGGGGGCAATCCGGCAACGGCTCAGCCGATTCTGCTTGGCTTGACGCGCTCGGCGCTTGCAACCGATTCGTTCCTTGCGGCGGCATCGTTCCAAGAAACGTCGCGCGTATTGACCGATGCGGCAGTGCGTGGGCGCGTTGATCAATTGCGTGGCTTGAAAGAAAACGTCATCTTGGGCAAATTGATCCCGGTAGGCACTGGTTTTCATCCAGAAACAAACGCAATCGAGTTAGGTCCCACGCCAACGGTCACGGTAGACGATATTTCCGAGGATGTGTCGGAGCTCGCCGCGTAAATTTGAGTTGTCGTCGAAAGTGTTTCATCGCCGAAACACCTTCGACGACGTGAATTGTGTTCGTTCACTGTCCGATTTGACACAAATCGGCGATTGAGTATAATCCTAGCTCGTGAGTCGTGACCAAGCGATGTGTTTCGGCGCGTTTGAAACCGCCATCGTTGGTCTGCAAACGGCGGCTCACCGTTACCGGGTCTGTCGTCTTCAAGTGGGGACGAAAAGGTTTCCGTAAACAATTATTGTCCACGTGTAATAGCGTGGAGACGTGATTGAGGGCGTGAAGAAACCTTGACGGAAACTTAAAGACCCATCGTCCGTGCGTGTGGACGGAAGGCAAGTAAACCCTTCCCCTGCGGGCAGGTGCGTGACACCAAGTCATGCGAGTCTCGCAGTGATTCCCAGGCGGAAGGGTATTTTGTTCCCAAAAATCGGGAATAGTGTTGATTGCAGACCGCAAAACGGTCTGCGCGGAGGAACTGGCGTGCCTACAATCAATCAGTTGATCCGAAAGGGTCGCAAGTTGCAAACCAAAAAAACCAAAGCGCCGGCGTTGCGTTTTACGCTCAACACCAAGCGCAATCGTCTGATTCGCGGCAAAGGCTCGCCGCTCAAGCGGGGTGTCTGCACGGTTGTGCGCACTATGACGCCGAAAAAGCCGAATTCGGCTTTGCGGAAGATTGCCCGTGTGCGTTTGACGAATGGCATCGAAGTCACCGCGTATATTCCGGGTGAGGGACATCAGTTGCAAGAGCACTCGGTAGTTTTGATTCGTGGCGGACGTGTCAAGGACTTGCCAGGCGTGCGCTATCATATTGTGCGCGGCGCGTTGGACACGAACGGTGTGGACAAGCGGCGCAAGGGGCGCTCCAAATACGGGGCGAAACGACCCAAGAGCGAAGCCGCCGCATAGGTGATTGTGGTCTGACAGTGCGAATTTTTGGAGGAATGTAAAATGCCACGCAGAGGCAAAGTCGTACATCATCCGATTACCCCGGACGAAAAATACAATAGCAAAGTTGTGCAAGAATTCATCAACCGCGTCATGGCGCGCGGCAAAAAGCAAACCGCGTCGCGTTTGATTTACACGGCGTTCGGGATTATTGAAGAGAAAACGAAAAAGCCCCCGCTCGAAGTGTTCGAGACTGCGCTTCGCAATGCTGGCCCAAGTGTTGAAGTCAAGCCGCGCCGCGTGGGTGGTGCGACGCTTCAAGTGCCGGTCGAAGTGGCGAGTGATCGCAAAATTGCTTTGGCGATGCGCTGGCTGATTGCCAATTCGCGCGCGCGCAGTGGGCGGACGTTCGCCGAAAAGCTGGCGAGTGAATTGATGGATACGGCGGCAAACCAAGGCGCGACGATTAAGAAAAAAGAAGAAACGCACAAGATGGCGGAAGCCAACCGCGCGTTTGCGCACTATCGCTGGTAAAATGGAATGACGGAGGCAAACGACGGTGTTTGTCGGCGCCGTTGACTGCGTTCGTTGAGGATACTTGTGGCAAGACTAGTTTCGCTGGATAAAATTAGAAACATCGGAGTGATTGCGCACATTGACGCCGGTAAAACGACGGTCAGTGAGCGGATCTTGTACTTTACCGGCAAGACGTACAAGATCGGCGAAGTCCACGATGGCACAGCAGTCATGGACTGGATGGAGCAAGAGCGTGAGCGCGGCATCACGATCACGTCCGCCGCGACGACAACTTTTTGGCGTGAATGTCAGATCAATCTGATTGACACACCCGGGCACATTGACTTTACCGCCGAAGTTCAGCGTTCGTTGCGCGTTCTCGACGGTGGCATTGTGG
This sequence comes from Chloroflexota bacterium, assembly GCA_037440365.1. Lineage (GTDB taxonomy): Bacteria > Chloroflexota > Anaerolineae > UBA4142 > UBA4142 > JBBIUF01. Next base: position 13,688 of record JBBIUF010000085.1, on the reverse strand, counting down.
TGTTTGACGCGGTGTCGGGTGTACAACCGCAATCCGAAACCGTGTGGCGTCAAGCCGATCGTTTTGGTGTGCCGCGCTTGGCGTTTATCAACAAGATGGATCGTACCGGTGCAAATTTTGAGCGCACGGTTGAAATGATTGTCGATCGGCTTGGCGCGCATCCAGTTCCAGTTCAAATGCCGCTCGGCGCGGAAAATAATTTCGTTGGTTTTATTGACCTGATCAAGATGCACGAAATTGTGTATAGCGAAGATGTGGATGCCGATCCCGCAGTTCGCGAAATTCGTGCTGAATTGCAGTCTGAAGCACAACGTCGCCGTGCGACCATGATCGAAATGATCGCTGAGACGGACGAAGTGCTGACGACAAAATATCTTGAAGGTAGTGATATTTCGGAAGACGAGTTGCACGCCGCTCTGCGACGCGCAACCATTGCGGGCAAGATCGTGCCGGTTTTGTGTGGCGCGGCTCTTCGCAACAAGGGTGTGCAGGCAGTACTTGACGCGGTAGTGGACTATCTGCCGTCGCCGCTAGATATTCCAGCCGTGCATGGCACACTACCCGATGATCTTGAAAAAGAAGAAATCCGCCGCGCCGACGAAAACGAACCGGCTTCTGCGCTCGCCTTCAAAATTGTTACCGATCCGTACGTTGGTCGCTTGGCTTATATCCGCGTCTATTCTGGCAAAATCTCTGCGGGTCAAGCGCTCATCAATACGACCCGGCGCAACCAGCGCGAACGTATCGGACGCTTGGTGCGGATGCACGCCAACTCGCGCGAAGAAATTCAGGAAATCCTTGCAGGCGATATTGCCGCCATTATTGGACCCAAGAACACGTTCACTGGCGATACGCTCTCTGACCCCGATAATCTCATTCTGCTTGAATCGATCAAATTTCCTGAACCGGTTATTTTCGTTGCCATTGAGCCACGCACCAAAGCCGACCAGGACAAAATGGCGGAAGCTTTGCGCCGCTTATCCGAAGAAGACCCAACATTCCGTGTGCGCACGGATGAAGAAACCGGTCAGACGATCATTGCAGGCATGGGTGAGTTGCACCTTGACGTATTGGTGGATCGCATGGTGCGCGAATTCAAAGTGTGGGCGAACGTGGGCAAGCCGCAAGTGGCATACCGCGAAACCATCACGCGAACGATCCGCGCCGAAGGTCGCTTTGTACGCCAAACGGGTGGTCGTGGACAGTATGGTCATTGCTGGCTTGTGTTGACGCCGCTCGCAAAAGGCAAGGGCTTTGAGTTCGAGAATGATATTGTTGGCGGTGTAATTCCGAAAGAGTACATTGGCGCGATTGAAAAGGGTGTGCGCGAGGCGCTCGAAAGCGGCGTCATTGCCGGATTCCCGGTCGTGGACATCCACGCGAGTTTGGTGGACGGTTCGTACCACGAAGTGGACTCGTCCGAAATGGCGTTCAAGATCGCGGGTTCGATGGCGTTCAAAGCGGGTGTGCAAAAGGGTGGTCCGGTTCTCCTTGAACCCGTGATGAAAGTCGAAGTGGTTGTCCCTGAAAATTACATGGGCGATGTGATCGGCGACTTGTCGGCACGGCGCGCGCACATCGAAGGGATGGAACCGCGCATCGGCGGCGCAACCGCAATCAATGCGTTTGTCCCGCTGGCAACCATGTTCGGTTATGCGACGGACTTGCGCTCGGCAACGCAAGGGCGCGGCACGTTTACGATGGAGTTCGACCACTATGACCAACTGCCCGCACATATTGCGGAAGCTGTGATTGGTGGCAAAGATAAACTGGGATCGAAAGTCTAGCTCTGTACAAAAGGAGTTATTCAAATGGCGAAAGAAAAGTTCCAACGTACGAAACCGCATTGCAACATCGGTACCATTGGTCACGTGGACCACGGGAAAACGACGTTGACGGCGGCAATCACCAAAGTCATGTCTCTGCGCGGCATGGCGAACTTTGTCTCGTATGACGAAGTAGCAAAGGCGTCCGAAAAACAAGGTCGCCGCGACGACTCCAAGATTCTGACGATTGCGATTTCGCACGTCGAGTACGAAACCGACAATCGGCACTATGCCCATATTGACTGCCCCGGGCACGCCGACTATGTGAAAAACATGATCACCGGCGCGGCGCAGATGGACGGTGCCATTCTTGTCGTGTCCGCGCCCGATGGCCCAATGCCGCAAACGCGCGAGCACATCCTCTTGGCACGCCAAGTCGAAGTGCCAGCTATCGTCGTCTTTCTGAACAAAATTGACGTGATGGACGACCCGGAATTGTTGGACTTGGTCGAGCTTGAACTGCGCGATCTGTTGTCCTCCTACCAATTCCCTGGCGATAAAGTGCCGGTCGTGCGCGGTAGCGCGATCAAAGCCTTGAACGGCACCTCCAAGGATCCGAATGCGCCTGAATATGCGTGCATTTTGGAATTGATGCGCGTCGTGGATGCCTATGTGCCACAACCCGTCCGCGCGGTTGACAAACCGTTCTTGATGCCCATCGAAGACGTGTTTGGCATCAAGGGTCGCGGCACGGTGGTGACTGGTCGCGTCGAACGCGGCGTGGTCAAAGTGGGTGACACGGTAGAAATCGTGGGCTTGCGCGAAACGCGCTCCACGGTGGTCACCGGCGTCGAAATGTTCCGCAAATTGCTGGACAGTGGTCAAGCGGGTGATAACATCGGTTGCTTACTGCGCGGCATTGAGCGTGAAGATGTCGAGCGTGGCCAAGTTCTGGCGGCTCCCGGCAAAGAAAAGCCACTGACCCAGTTCGAAGGCGAAGTCTACGTTTTGAAGAAAGAAGAAGGCGGACGTCACACGCCTTTCTTCAAGGGTTACCGACCACAATTCTATATCCGCACGCTGGACGTGACGGGTGACGTGGAATTGCCGGAAGGTGTGGAAATGGTTATGCCGGGCGATAGCGTTACGTTCAAAGTCAAATTGATCACGCCGGTCGCTTTGGAAAAAGGTTCCCGCTTTGCGATCCGTGAAGGCGGTCACACGGTTGGCTCAGGCGTGATCACGAAAGTGATTGCATAAAGCAAGTCGAATTACGAGGAGACTATGGCTCGACAAAAGATTCGCATTCAACTCAAAGGGTACGATCATCGGGTTCTCGATCAATCGGCGAAGCAAATCGTTGAGACAGCGGAGCGCACAGGCGCGGCTGTTGTGGGACCCATTCCACTGCCCACCAAGATCGAAAAATTCACGGTGCAACGCGCAACGTACATTGACAAAGACTCGCGCGATCAGTTCGAGATTCGCACGCACAAACGCCTGATTGACGTGCTCGAGCCAAGCTCCAAGACGATTGACACGCTAATGCGCTTGAACTTGCCTGCGGGCGTGGACATCGAGATTAAACTGTAGCAGATGCACTTGGCGACACGTAGGCAAGCGCGTTCAGCTTGCCTACGGTCTGCCTGTCTATCTGTTTACTGAGGTTGTATTATGGCTGAAGGATTGCTCGGTAAAAAAGTCGGGATGGCGCAGATCTATAGCGACAAGGGCGAGATCATCCCCGTCTCTGTTCTCGAAGTCGGACCCTGCTTCGTCACGCAAGTCAAGACGACAGAAAATGATGGTTATACCGCCGTGCAAATGGGTTTTGCCGAAACGAAACATTTGGTCAAGCCCGCACGCGGTCACTTGAAAAATTTACCGCCCCTCAAATTTTTGCGCGAAGTGCGCACTAGCAATATCGCTGATTTTCAAGTGGGCCAAAAACTGAACGCTAGTTTGTTCGCGGTGGGCGATGTGGTGGATGTGACCGGAACCTCCAAGGGTAAGGGTCACGCCGGTGTGGTCAAGCGTCATCACTTTAAAGGTGGCAAAAAGACGCACGGCGCGTCCGACCGCGTTCGCCGCCCCGGTGCGAGCGGCGCAACAACGACGCCGGGTCGTGTTCTGCGTGGCTTGCGCATGGCCGGACAAATGGGCAACAAGCGTTCCACCACGCTTAACCTGCAAGTGGTCAAAGTGGATGTGGAACGCAACGTGATTGCAGTCAAGGGCGCAGTGCCCGGCGCAAATGGCGGCTTGCTCTTTATCCGCAAAGCGCGCAAGGAAAAAGTCGCCAAGAAATCGTAAGACAAGCTGGAGCTTGTTCTACGCTGGAGTGTTTCAATGCAAGTCCCTCTGTATAATCAATCTGGTCAACAAATTGGAACGACGGAATTACGCGACGATATTTTTGCTGTCGCGGTGAACGTTCCGGTGATGCACCAAGCGTTTATTCGCCAACAAGCGAATGCGCGCCAGGGTAACGCGGACACGAAACAACGTGGCGAAGTTGCCGGTGGCGGCGCGAAACCGTGGAAGCAAAAAGGTACCGGTCGCGCGCGCCAAGGTTCGACCCGCTCGCCGCAATTTCGGCACGGCGGTGTTGTCTTTGGACCAACCCCGCGTTCATACGCGCAAAAGATGCCCTTGAAGATGCGCCGGTTGGCGTTGCGCTCGGCGCTCTCCGTCAAAATCGCTGAAGGCCAAGTGCGTGTGGTGGACGATTTGAAATTCGACGCGCCCAAAACGCAAGCACTGGAAGCCGTCCTGGTTGGGCTTGCGATTGAATCGTCGGCGCTGATTTTACTGCCCGAAGCGAACATGCCGGTGCAAAAATCCGCGGCGAATATTCCTGATGTGAAAACTCTGCGCGCCCAGTATCTCAACATCCAAGATTTGCTCGGCTATGATATTGTTGTGATGCCGCTCGGCGCGGTTAAAGCCATCGAAGCGTATCTGGGAAAATGAACCAATGTGCCAATCAGACAATTTGCCAAATTCGTTTGGCTCATTGCGAGATTGAACAATTGACACATTGATAAGAGGTTAGCGATGCATCTCTACGAAGTTTTACGACGACCAATTACGACTGAAAAAAGCAATGCGCTAAAAGATGATTTGCGCCAATACGTGTTCGAAGTGGATCTCCGCGCGAACAAAGAGCAAGTCAAAAATGCCGTTGAAACCGCGTTCAAGGTGACTGTGCTGGACGTAAATGTATTACGCATGGCGCGCAAACGCCGCCATTACGGACGCCGCATTGCGTACACGCCGATTTGGAAAAAAGCCATTGTGACCATTTCTGCGAATCAGCGCATCGATCTGTTTGAGGGTGTGTAAAAATGGGAATCAAAGTATACAAGCCCACGTCGGCGGGTCGCCGCAACATGAGCACGGCAACCTTTGAAGAAGTCACCAAGAAAAAGCCAGAGAAATCGCTCCTGGTTTCGCTCAAGCGCCAATCTGGGCGTAACAATCAAGGTCGAGTTACGGTGCGTCATCATGGCGGCGGCAACCGCCCCAAGTACCGCATCGTGGATTATCGCCGCGAAAAAGTTGGCATCCCCGCGAAGGTCGTCGCGATTGAATACGATCCGAACCGCTCGGCACGCATTGCGCTCGTGAATTATGCCGACGGTGAAAAACGTTACATCCTTGCGCCAAATGGCGTAGTGGTTGGCGACAAATTGATGTCCGGCGCGACTGCCGAAATCAAACCCGGCAACACCTTGCCGATTTCTGGGATTCCAGTTGGCACGATGATTCATAACATCGAATTGCAAAAAGGCAAGGGCGGACAACTCGTACGCTCAGCCGGGACTGCCGCACAGTTGATGGCGAAAGAGGGCAAATATGCCCAAGTGCGTCTGCCATCCAGCGAAGTGCGCTATGTCAGCATCGAATGTCTTGCTACCATTGGCACTGTTGGCAATGCCGAATGGAATACGATTAAAGTTGGCAAGGCAGGACGGATGCGTCATATGGGCTGGCGTCCCACCGTGCGCGGCGCGGTGATGAGCCCGCGTGATCACCCGCACGGTGGTGGTGAAGGTAAAGTTGGCGTTGGCATGCCCGGTCCAAAAACCAAATGGGGCAAGCCCGCGCTGGGTTACAAGACGCGCCGCCGCAAATATACTGATCGATTCATCGTCAAGGGTCGCGGCAAGAAATAAATCGGCAAACGAGCCAAAGGTGCCATACATTGGCGGGTTTGGCAGATTTGACTGGGGGTTTTATGGGTCGCTCGCTCAAAAAAGGTCCGTTCGTACAACCAAAATTGCTCCAGCGTATAGAGCAAATGAACAAGACTGGCGAAAAACGTGTTCTGAAAACGTGGTCGCGCGCGTCGGTCATCTTTCCGCAAATGGTTGGGCATACGATCGCCGTGCATGACGGTCGGCGGCATGTGCCGGTCTATGTGACAGAAAATATGGTTGGGCATCGTCTCGGCGAATTTGCACCGACGCGCCACTTCCGCGGTCACTCGACGAAAGAAAAAGCCGCCGAAGCCGCCGCCGCCGCCGCGCCCGCGCCTGCCAAGGCAAGCTGATCGCGACGGATGGAGAAATAGAGAATGGCTGATTATTTTGAGATTACGGCAGTTGAAAAATTTATCCGCATGTCCCCGCGCAAAGTCCGCCTAGTCGTCGACCTCGTGCGCGGCAAAGGTGTGGACGAAGCGATGGCGTTGCTCAAGATGACGCCGAAAGACGCCGCCCGGGCAGTCGAAAAAGCGGTCAATTCCGCCGCATCGAACGCCACGCAGAATTATGGCTTGGCACGCGAAGATTTGTTCATCACCACAATTTATGCAGGTGAGGGACCTACGCTCAAACGCATGAAAGCAGGCGCGCGTGGTCGCTATAAACCGGTTCTGAAACGCTCGGCACATATTACCGTGAGCGTGGCAGAACGCGCGGCGAAGGAGTCATAATGGGACGCAAAGTTCATCCTTACGGGTTTCGTCTGGGCTACATCAAAGATTGGCGTTCCAAATGGTTTACCGCCGATAAAAAAGTGTACACCGATCAAATTGCTGAAGATTCCGCGATTCGCAAACTCGTCCGCACCAAAGTTGGACATGCGGGCATTGCCGATGTGCGCATCGAGCGTTTCCCGAAGCAAGTCACCATCAATGTTTTTACCGCGAAACCTGGTATTATTATTGGGCGTAAAGGCGCAAGCGTGACCCAGCTTCGCAAGGACCTGGAAGACCTGACCCAGAAAAAAATCAAACTTGAAGTTTTGGAAGTCGCGCGTCCCGAATCGGATGCCTATCTCGTTGCGGAAAGTGTTTGCCAACAGATCGAAAAACGTATTTCGCATAAACGCGCGATGAAACAAGCGGTTACCCGCGCTATGCGCGGTGGCGCGCTCGGCATCAAGATTACCGCTGGCGGACGGTTGGCGGGTTCGGAAATGGCGCGCCGCGAAGTGATTAAAGACGGTCGTGTGCCGCTGAACACGCTCCGTGCCGACATTGACTTTGCGCGTTACGAAGCGCTTACGACATATGGCAAAGTTGGGGTCAAGGTGTGGATTTACAAGGGCGACGTAATGCCGGAACAACGCAAAGCGCAAATTATGAAACAGATCGAAGCGGCGGCGCAACAAAGCGACACCGCGGGTGGAGAGTCCTAACATGTTGATGCCCAAACGAGTGAAATATCGCAAAACCCATCGTGGGCGTATGAAAGGCAAGGAGACGCGCGGCGTCACCCTGGACTTTGGTGATTTTGGTTTGCAAGCGCTTCAGCCATGCTGGATGACGAGTCGCCAGATCGAAGCGGCGCGCCGCGCCGTGGTGCGTTTTGTCAAGCGCGGTGGCAAACTTTGGATTCGTGTCTTTCCCGATCACTCGGTCACGATCAAAGGCGCAGAAACGCGCATGGGTGGTGGTAAAGGCGCGCCCGATCACTGGGTTGCCGTCATCAAGCCAGGTCGCATCATTTTTGAAATTGGTGGCGTCAAAGAAGAAACTGCGCGCGAAGCCATGCGCCTCGCCGCCTATAAACTGCCGATCAAGACCCAGTTCATTACCAAGGAGGCCAAGTGATGCAAGCCTCTCAACTTCGCGCCATGGATCAAGCCGCGCTGAAAAAACAGCTCGACGATTTGTACCAAGAATTATTCAACCTGCGCTTTCAGCGTGCCGCTGGGCAAGTGCCCAATTTTAACCGCCTGAGCCAGGTCAAGCACGACATTGCACGCGTCAAGACCGTTCTGCGCGAACGGACTGCCGCAGAGGAGGCAAAGGCGAAATGAGAGAACGTCGCAAAGTGATGGTTGGTCGCGTGGTGAGTGCAAAAACCACCAAGACCGTCATCGTCGAAGTGGAAGATCGCCGCAGTCATCCGCTATACGGCAAAGTAGTGACCCATGGTCGCCGCTTTCAAGCACACAATGAAGAACCGGTAGTTGCCCAATTGGGCGACCTCGTCAAGATTACCGAATCGCGTCCACTGTCGCGGGAAAAACATTTCCGCGTCACGGAAATTGTCCAACGCGGGATCGTGGTGGAAAAAGCGGTGGATGTCGAACTCGATTCTCTGCGCGAGAAAGAGGCGGCAGAACGCGCCGTACGCCGCGCTGAAGACGAACGCCGCGCCGCTGAGCGCCTGTCTAAATTGGCGGGCGAGGAAGAACCGGCAGAAGGTGATGCAGAATGATCCAGTCATTTACGCACCTCGTTGTCGCGGATAACACTGGCGCGCGCGAAATCATGTGCATTCGCGTTTTGGGCGGCTCGAAACGCAAATATGGCGCAGTCGGTGACATTATCGTCGCCGCCGTCAAAGTTGCGACGCCGACCAGCACGATCAAAAAAGGCGAAGTAGTCAAAGCCGTGATCGTCCGCACGACGAAAGAATATGGACGCCCGGATGGTTCTTACATCCGATTCGACGATAACGCCGCGGTGATCCTTGAAAGCGAAACGACGAATCCAAAAGGCACACGCATTTTTGGACCCGTCGCCCGCGAATTGCGCGACAAGGGCTTTATGAAAATCGTCTCGCTCGCGCCCGAAGTGCTGTAGGAGATTGTTGGAATGAACAAGATTCGTAAAGGCGATACCGTCCAAGTCTTGACGGGCAATGATCGCGGCAAAAAAGGCGAAGTGCATAGCGTTTCGATTGCCAAAGGCACGTTGATCGTCAGCGGGGTCAAATTGGTGAAAAAACATCAACGCCGCACAGGTGACGTCAAGACCCAAGCTGGCATTATCGAACGCGAAGCGCCGATTAAATTATCTAACGTTGCGCTCGTGTGTAAGAATTGCGGCAAGCCCACCCGAGTTGGATTTAGCGACGAGGGCGGCAAAAAAGCCCGCAAGTGCAAAAAGTGCAACCAGTTCATTGATTAATCCGTCAAGCTTGGACGATAGCGTTGGTTCGACCAATGTCTAATTACCAACTTGCAGACTGATGAGGTAAAAGATGGCGAAGCCAGAACAGGCGGCAAAGCCAGAGCAGAAAACCAAACCGCAAGCGCAACAACCCAAAGCAAAAGATGCCAAGGGCGCGCCACAGGGGAAACCCGCCGCGGACGACAAGGGCGCAAAAGGCAAACGCGCTAAATCTGCTACACCGCCGCGCTTGAAAGAATTTTATCGTGCCGAAGTTTTGCCGACGCTGATGCGCGAATTCGGCTACAGCAACACCATGCAAGCTCCCAAGATTCAAAAGATTGTCGTGAACATTGGGATCGGCGAAGCGATTAGTAACGCCAAAGCGTTGGAGGCGGCGGTTAAGGACATGACCGCGATCACCGGGCAAAAACCACTCGTCGTCAAAGCGAAAAAATCCATTGCGACGTTCAAACTGCGCGAAGGCATGCCGGTGGGTGTGCGCGTAACCTTGCGCGGGATCAACATGTTCTACTTTTTGGATCGCTTGATGAACATTGCGCTCCCTCGCACCCGCGACTTTCGCGGTGTGCCGCGTGATTCGTTCGACGGTCGCGGCAATTATACGCTGGGCATGCGTGAGCAACTCATCTTTCCGGAAATTGATTACGATACCATTGATAAAGTGCGTGGCATGGAAGTCACCATCGTGACTTCGGCGAAAACGGACGACGAAGGTCGCCGCTTGTTACAGCTTTTCGGAATGCCTTTCAGGGCGCAGTAACGGAGGAAATGCGTGGCAAAAAAGTCAATGATTAACCGGGAACTGCATCGCAAGTACCCGAACCGTGTGCGCAACCGATGCCACATCTGCGGGCGTTCGCGCGGGTTTATGCGCCGCTTTAAGATGTGCCGCATCTGTTTCCGCCGCGAAGCGTTGGAAGGGCACATTCCTGGAGTGACGAAATCCAGTTGGTAAGGCGCAAGCCGCTCGCTGAAATCAAACTAGTGCGTGGTGCAGTGAGTTGAGCAAAGAATTTTCAGACAGTCGTTTTGCAAGGAGCAGGGACTGATGACTAACGATCCCATCGCCGATATGCTCGCCCGATTGAGCAATGCCGTCGCGGTCAAACACCAACAGGTGTTGATGCCCGCATCCAAGTTACGCGTGGCGGTTGCGAAGATTTTGAAGGACGAAGGCTATATCGAAAAATTGGAAGTGACAAAAGACAAACCGCAACCGATGTTGCGGGTGTGGATCAAGTACGACGCGCAAAAGAAACCGATCTTGAGCGGCGTCAAACGGATCTCCAAGCCCGGTCGCCGTGTGTATGCAGGCAAGACGGATGTGCCCTGGGTGCAACATGGCTTGGGCGTCGCCATCGTTTCGACGACGCGCGGAGTCATGACCGGCGCACGTGCAAAGCGGATGGGGCTGGGCGGCGAGATTTTGTGCTACGTGTGGTAAATCAGAATTGCGAATGAAGCGTTGCGAATGATGTAGAGCGCCATGTTTCGTAAACCGCAATTCGTTGGAGGATTTCATGTCGCGTGTGGGACGCAAGCCGGTTATTATTCCTGCCGGCGTACAAATTAAATTAGATGGTTCGACGGTTACCGTCAAAGGGCCCAAAGCCGAATTGACGCAGACTTTCGATGCCGGGCTCAAGATCGCTGTGGACAAGGGGCAATTAACGATTGCCACGCCGGACGATGAAACGCTGGATGCCAAACATGGCTTGACGCGCGCCTTGATTCAGAATATGGTCGTTGGCGTCACCGACGGTTTCAAGCACAATATGGAAATCGAAGGCGTTGGGTATCGCGCCGAATTGCAGGGCAAAAACTTGGTCCTGTCGTTGGGTTTGTCGCATACGGTTACCGTTGTGCCGCTCCCGGGAATTTCTTTCACGGTTGACAAGACGCAACGCTTGCTTACGATCGAAGGCGCGGATCGCCAAGTCGTCGGTGAAGTCGCTTCCAAGATTCGTTCATTGCGTCCGCCGGAACCCTATAAAGGTAAAGGCATCCACTATGCGGGCGAAAAAATTCGCCGCAAAGCGGGTAAAGCTGGTAAAGTCGGCAGTGGCGCTAAATAAAGGATAGACCAATGAAGACATTAGCAACGGTAGTTCGACGGGAACGTCGCCAACGTCGCGTCCGCGCCAAAGTGCTCGGAACGTCCGCGCGACCACGCTTGAATGTGTTTCGCAGTGCGCGGCACATTTTCGCGCAAATTATTGACGACTCGAAAGGTCACACGCTTGTCGCCGCTTCCACGCTGGACGGTGATGTGCGAGCCAAAGCCGCCGAGTTGAAAAAAGTTGACGAAGCCAAAGCGGTGGGTAAATTGCTAGCTCAACGCGCGCTCGAAAAAGGTTTGAAACAAGTGGTGTTTGACCGCGGCGGCTATCAATATCATGGGCGGATCAAATCGCTCGCGGAAGGTGCGCGTGAGGGCGGACTGGAATTTTGATTTCTTGCAGGTAAAGTTAGAAACTCAAGCTCACAAGTTTCAATTTCTAACTGGCAATGTCTAACGAGAGGTAACATGGCAAAGAGTCCAATGGGTAGTCGTCCGCGTGATAAAGAACGACGGGAAGAAGAAGGTCCCACGCTCGATGAGCGCGTGATTCATATCGCGCGCGTGTCCAAAGTGGTCAAGGGTGGACGCCACTTTGGATTCCGGATCGTCGTTGTTGTTGGCGATAACAACGGCAGTGTTGGCGTTGGGATTGGCAAAGCCCGCGAAGTGCCTGAAGCGATTCGCAAAGGGACCGAGCGTGCGCGCAAAGCGATGACCAAAGTCATCCTGGCGGGCACGACGATTCCGTACCCGGTCGTGTCGCGTTTTGGCGCATCGCAAGTTATGCTGAAACCGGCCACACCAGGGACCGGCGTGATCGCGGCAGGCGGCGTGCGCGCCGTCTTGGAATGCGCCGGGGTGCGCGATGTGCTGACAAAATCGCTTGGCAGTTCCAACCGCTTGAATGTCGTGCGCGCGACGATGAATGGCTTGAAGAATATGAGCGACGTGGAAGTTGAAGCCAAACGCCGGAGCAAGCCGGTGGCGCAACTCTTGCCACCGTGGAGGAGAACGCAAGATGGCAAGCAAGGGTAAACTAAAAATTACGTGGGTCAAAAGCGCGATCGGTTATAAGCAAAATCAAAAAGCGACGATTGCGGCGCTGGGTTTGAAAAAACTCTGGCAAATGGTTGAACACGATGATTCGCCCCAAATTCGCGGCATGGTGCAAACCGTGCGCCATTTGGTGACGTGCGAAGAAGTCGCAACGAAATAATAACGAATCAGCGAATCAGGGTTGCCTGGTTTGTTGTTCGTTGAGGATTCGACATGAAATTACACGATTTGAAACCAGCTGAAGGTTCGACGCATAAACGCCGCCGTGTGGGGCGTGGCATTTCTGCCGGACAAGGTAAAACGGCAGGCCGCGGGACCAAAGGTCAGCGCTCGCGCACGGGACGCGGCATCAAACCATACTTTGAAGGCGGTCAGCTTCCGTTGGTGCGCCGCTTGCCGCACAATCGCGGATTCAAGAATTTGTTCCGGATCGAGTATGCGGTGGTGAATCTCGCAACGCTCAACGCCAAATTTGAAGCAGGGGCGCTAGTGACCCCGGATGCGTTGGTTGCACTGGGTTTGATTGACAATCCCGCGCATATCAAAGTGCTGGGCATGGGTGAGTTGGACAAGGCATTGACAGTCAAGGCGCACGCGTTCTCGACGAGTGCCAAAGAGAAAATTGCCGCCGCCGGTGGCTCGGTTGAAGAAATCGGAAAATGACAAGGGGCAAATTCCAGCTGACAATGAGCGGATTGAAATGTGTCGTTTGGAATTGGCACGAGGTCATTGGAGGATATTGGCATGATTGATGCGGTTCGCAATGCTATGCGTTTGCCAGACCTGCGGAACAAACTCTTGTTCACGCTGTTTATTCTGGTGGTGTATCGCGTGGCGGCGCATATTCCGGTCCCGGGAGTTGATCCGACCGCGTTGCAGAGCGTGTTTGGATCGAACCAATTACTTGGCTTTCTCGATCTATTCTCTGGCGGCGCCTTAGCGCAGTTTTCCGTTGTCGCGATGGGCGTGTATCCGTATATTACCGCACAAATCATTATGCAATTGGCAACGGGCATTGTGCCGGCGCTCGAGCGGTTGCAAAAAGAAGGCGGCGAAGCCGGACGCGCGCAAATCAATCAATGGACGCACTTGCTTGCGATTCCGCTCGCGGCGTTGCAAGCGTTTGCCCAAGCAATTGTCTTGACGCAGAGCAATCCGCCCGTGTTGACCAACTTTGGTTTCGATAAAGACGCGCTCGGCACATTCGCGATTATTGCCACATTGACCGCCGGCACGATCTTTGCGATATGGCTCGGCGAGTTGATTTCGGAACAAGGGATCGGAAGTGGTATATCGATCATCATCTTTGGCGGCATCGTTGCGGCGATTCCACAGCGTGTAGGCCAAATGTTGCAATCGAACCCGGCGTCACTGATTTTCTTTTTGATCATCACCATCATCACGATTGTCGGTATCGTCTATATTAACG
>JBBIUF010000084.1:2765-18224 GCA_037440365.1 Chloroflexota bacterium | reverse complement strand
AATGGACGTGGGCAATAAATCCAACATCTGGTTGGCGAGTTGCGGCGGCGTAAAGACCTCATCGCTACTCAGATTCGCTAGACACGTCAGCACATCGGGATTGTAATCGTTGATCATCTTGGTGGTGTGACCTCTTGATAAAAAGTCGCCGTTATTGCCATTGCCAGTACTTTATGACTGTCATTCTGAGGAGCGGGGCGAACAACCGCATTGGAACTCGTCATCATAGAGCGACGAAGAATCTCTCAAGGTGGTCAAGAAATCAACTTTGCGTTTCAAATGCTAGTTGAGAGATTCTTCGCTCCGCATAGTGCGCTCCGCTCAGAATGACAGACTGTTGCACCTTTTTCAAGCGATTTTCAAAAAATGCACAGGCGGAAACGTCTCCGTTTCTTGTGGAATGAAATATTTGTGACCTTCGATGGAAACATCCTCGTCGGTGGAAAACAAATCGCGCTGTTTCGGCGGCTTGTCATCGGGTAACAAATCGGAGAACGTAAAATCGCGCCGCTTGATCAGACTATTGTGAAACGGAAACGACCATTCCGAAAATACAATCGGTTGCTTTTTATCACCCACCGTCTTCAAATCGAGCGCATCACCCCAAATAATATTCCGTTCCAACACAAACCGAATCACGCGGCGGCATTCATTCTTGGCTTTGGTTTTGTAGAGCCGCGTGTATTGTGCATTCACCATTTCAAACAACCGCTTGCGGCATTCCACCACATTGTCTTGCAAAATATCAATGCCGTAAATCGAGCAAACGACGTGAACCAGATACCGTTCGTATTCCAACTGATTCTTGCGATAACGCGATTCCACCACGCGCAATTTGCGTTCCAAGATTTCCGTCAAGAAATTCCCAGTGCCGCACGCGGGTTCCAGAAAACGCGAATCAATGTTCTCCGTCTCTTGCTTGACTAAATCGAGCATCGCGTTCACCTCGCGCTTGCTCGTAAACACCTCGCCGTGATCCATCACGCGCTTTTTTGAAACAACTTGAGTATCCATAATCTCTTGGTTGCCGATTATATGCGGACAATTGACGAATGGCAAACGCTCGGAATTTAAAACCTGACAGGTTTCCGCGAAGCGAACCTGTCAGGTTTTTGTTCATTTGCTCTAAACCAGAAACAAAATTCCAACTCCCGCGAACGCCAACAGAGTGCCGACAATCGCTTGCCAGCCGATTTTTTCTTTAAAGACAAAGTGGCTGATCGGCATGACGACCACCGGCGATAAAGCCATCAAGGTACTCGCAACTCCAATGTCCGCTAGTTGTACCGCCAGCAACGAAGCCGATACGCCTAAAAGCGGACCGACGAACGCGCCCAGCGCGAGCAGATAAATCACCTTGGGATTTTTACGCACTGCCATTAACGTTGGAATCGCTTGGCTGGTCGCAAACGTCAAAAGCCAGGTGAGCATAGTCGCCGCTAGAATCCGAATGATATTGGCGCGGAAGGGATCAAAACCTCCTGCCATGCCTTGCTTGGAGAGCACCAACCCCACGGCTTGCCCCAATGCGCCCAACAAACCGAAAAGCACACCACGGGCGGTATGACCGTGCGGAGTGTTCGGCGGTTCCTCATGCGACCAGACGACCCAGCCGATTCCAGTTAGCGAGAGGACGATGCCTAACATTTCCAATGCGGTCAAGGTCTCGCCAAAAAATATCCACGCAAGGGCTGAACCAAAAATCGGCGCTGAACTCAAAAACAAACTGCCCAAGCGTGGACCCACCGCCGCATAGGATTGGAACAAGAAAGCGTCGCCGAGTGCAAGCCCAATCACGCCGGACAGACTCAACCAAATCCAATGCGAAGATTCCGCCGCAAGTGGCAACGGCTCGCGAAAAAGAACTAGATTGACGATACCGAGAAAGAGCAATCCGAATACCAAACGCACCCGATTTGTGACTTGGGAGCCCACCATTCGGCTTGTCGCGCCAAAGATCAACGCGGTCAAGGCAAAACAAAATGCGGTTACCAGCGCCGCAATCTCACCCATCAAATTCATCGTAGCCATGCCTTTCAATGCAATCTGCTCGCGCGCAATTTGCGTTCCAGAATACACGTCAAGAAATTTCCCGTAACGCACGCGGGTTCCGATTATATGCGGACCCTTGGCGATTAGCAAACGCTTGGAAATTAAAAACCTGACAGGTTTCCGCGAAGCGAACCTGTCAGGTCTCATCATATCAACACAGAATCTTTACGTAGGGGCGGGGTTGCCCCGCCCAATGCGGCGAGATGACCTCGCCCCGCCCAATGCGGGCGACATTACGTCGCCCCTACAATTATTGCATATAGGCTCTCACTTTACCAATCGCCTCGCCAAAATTTTTCCGTCCCAGCCCCACGCGAAAATGATTGCCAGGGAAATCAAAGACACTTCCCGGTAAAATCATCACCCCATATTGCTCAACCATCTCCGCGCAGAATTGTTCAACGCTGGCTTTGCCATGCCAACGCGGAAACGCAATCGAACCTGCGCGCGGGTTGAGCCACGTCAACGCATTCGCGTGTTCGGCGAAAAAGTTTTCGGCGATGACGAGATTTTGGCGGATGATCGCAAGGTTACGCGCGATCATTTGTTCTTTGGCGCGCAGTGCCATGATGCCCAGGATTTCGCTCGGCGCGCTATTGCAAATCGTCGTGTAATCCTTGAACGCGAGCCATTCATCAATCAGCGCGTGGTCGCGCGTTGCCAGCCAGCCAATGCGGAGACCAGGCAAGGCAAATGTTTTTGACATGCCCGACAGCGAAATCCCTTTATCGTACAGATCGCACATTGCGGGCAAACGTTGCACCGCATCGTATTCGAGCAGGCGGTACATCTCATCGCTAAAGATTGTCACGCCGCGTTTGCGTGCCATTTCGACGATCGTGTTCAATTCATCGCGCGTGGGCAAATAGCCGGTGGGATTGTGCGGAAAGTTGAGGACGAGTAGGCGCGTGCGTTCGCTGAATAAATTTTCCAACTGATTGAGATCGAGATGCCAGCCATTCGCCTTTAACTCGAACGACCAGGGCGATACCGCGCACCCAAGCGTGCGCGCAATTTCGGACAGTGACTGGTACGCGGGTGAAATCGCGATGACGTGATCGCCGGGCTTGAGCAGGGTGTTCATCGCCACAAAGATTGCTTCTTCGGGCGCGGCGACCATCACATGATCGGGCGTTATCGTTTCGTACAATCGCGCAATTTCGCCGCGTAACTCGGGATGCCCTTGCGATTCCGTGTAACTGAAGCGCAGAGTGTTCCAAAGCGCGAGCGTGGCCGGGTCTGCCAGGTCCAACAATTCGGACAAGGCGATGCTCTCGCAATCGGATGGGCTGAGCAAGTACTTGACCTTGAATTCGTACTCGGCGAAAAAGCGTTCGAGTTTAAAGGGAGCGATTTGCATGAGCCATCTCCGTGAATTTCAGATGCGCGATTATAGCGTGAAGCGATCGGCTCTGTCAACGCGCACGGTTGATCGAAAATCGCGAAAGAAAAAAACAAACGGCGAGTCATCACGGCTCGCCGTTTGTTTTTTTTGAAACATCAAACGCTTTGTTCGAACAGTGGAGCAGGTTTCAATCCTTCCGGGTTTTCCACTTTAGGCATCGCCACGCCGGATTCCCAATGGCTGTTTGCCACATAGTCGCGCACCTCGCCAATTACTTTTTTGTAAGCGGCTTTACGCGCATCCAGCGAAACGTCCATCGGTTGGGCGTTGAAAAAATGCATGTCCGTAATCCCCACAAATCCAAAGATAGTGCGCAAATAGTTTTCGACGAAATCAAACGCTTGGAGCGGACCGCCCACCGAATAGTCGCCGCCGCGCGAGGTCACGCAAAGCATTTTCTTGCCTTTGACCAAGCCTTGGGGCCGGCCCTGTTCATCGTACCGGAACAAGTACCCTGGTTGCACGATCGCGTCAATGTAATACTTGAGCGCATACGGAATTCCAAAGTTCCACATCGGCACAGTTAAAACATACGCGTCGGCATCCAAAAACTGTTCGATATTTTTTTCGATTTGTTGCCACGAACCTTTCGCCATCTCATCCAGGGCTTGCCCCGTCATGAGCATGTATTTCGATTCGATATTACTGCCTGCCACGGACGGCAGATTAGCTTTGAACAAGTCTAACGTTTTGACCGTGAGATCATCGTACTGTTCAACGAGTGCTTCCAAGAGTACGTTGGAAACGCGGATTGTATTTGAAGCCAGCCCGCGCGGCGTAGAGACAATATGTAAGAGACGCATGGAGGTTCCTTTATGTTTGCGGCTTGCCGTGAACGATATGATGGCGGTTGAACCGCTGGGTGAATGTTTCGATTAAGGACGTGCTAGATCATTTCAAATTTGTTGTTGTCACCTCCCGTCTAATTACAAAAAAAAAGACAGACGGTCCGTCTGTCAATTGCCGAACTTGGCAAACACCAGCGTGTTTGCCAAAACTTTTCGCGACGTCACGAAAGTCATCTAGTTGTATCACTCTACAGCCGCGATTATAGTTTATTCCAAATTGAGTGTCAATGGGGTACGCTGAGCGAAGCATCCTGGGTCCACGTGGCGGAATGCGAAATTGAGCGACCCCTGAGATCGGGATCAAAGGGATTGCGTCTGGGACGAAGTCGTCCCGGCGATTTGCTCCGCATCCTCTGGCGTCAACTCACCCGCGATTGGACCTTCAACCCAGTGCGCGCCATCCGTCGCAAATTCTTTCTTCCACACCGGCACCAGCGCCTTGACGCGCTCGATGGCATACCGCGACGCGGCGTAACATTCCGGACGATGCGGCGCGGCGACCGCGATAATCAGACTCACTTCGCCGATGGCTAGTTTGCCGATGCGATGCGCTATGGCGACGCGCACATCCGCCCAGCGCGCGTGAATCTCGGCGATAATATCGCGCAGGGCTTGCTCCGCCATTTCGGGATAGGCTTCATATTCGAGATGATCGACCTGCTTGCCATACGCATTATCGCGCACGACCCCTGCAAAGGTCAGGATCGCGCCCGCGCCCGGAAACTCGATGCGCTTGACGAGCGCGCTTGCTGTCAGTGGTTTGCGCGTTACAAACGCATCCTTCCGCGTCGGCGAATGACTGGGAGCGATTTTCGTTTGTGACTTGTTTTGCTTTCGTGGTTTTGGTGCTTGTCGCGCGTTTTCGTGTCCCGCGCCGCCACTCACCGGCGGCAAAAAGCCCACCTCGTCGCCATCGTGCAACAGGCAATCGCCTTGCACGAGTTTTTGATTCACGGCATATGCCGCGCGTATCGTGCCGATGCGCGGACTGCGCGCCGCGTAATCGTTCCATAATTGCTCGACGGTGGTGTTTGCCGCGATGTCTTTTGGCTCGCTTTTGACGCCGACCATTTCGCGGAAAATTGCAAAAAATTTAACGTGAACTAGCATCGTGAAACCTCAAAAAATTATTTTTCGCGCGCGCGATAAATCCACTTGGCAATTTCAACGGCGACAAGCGGCAAGAGCGCAAGCGCGCCGACCACGCACCAATCGAGCGCATTGAGCGGCGCGGTTTGAAAAATCACTTGAAGCGGCGGCACATATAGCAACAACAAGAGCGTGCCGGTGACAAGCACAAACGCGCCAATCAAGAATGGATTGGTAAACACGCCAAGTTGAAACAGGGACAGCCGGTTACTGCGCACGTTGAACGCTTGCACATTTTGCGCGAGGATGGAGGTCGTGAACGCAATCGCTTGCGCGCGCACCACATTGCCGGTCGTGGCATACTCCCACACAAACGCGGCGAGCGTGGCAATCGCGACAATGACGCCTTGCGCGAACATGACCGCGAGCAAACTATTCGGCAGGATGCGCTCCGAAGCCGGGCGCGGCTTGCGTTCCATAATTCCCGGTTCGGCTTTTTCCACGCCGAGCGCGAGCGCGGGCAAACTATCTGTGACCAGGTTGATCCACAAAATCTGAATGGGCAGGAGCGGCAAGGGCAGACCCGCCAGCGACGCGACAAACATCGCCAGCACTTCGCCGATATTGTGCGACAAGACAAAGTGGATGAACTTGCGAATGTTATCAAAGATCGCGCGTCCTTCTTTGATTGCCGAGACAATGGAGGCAAAATTGTCGTCAAGCAGAACCATGTCTGCCGCTTCTTTTGCCACGTCTGTGCCGGTGATGCCCATCGCGATCCCGATTTGCGCTTCTTTGAGCGCGGGCGCGTCGTTCACCCCATCGCCCGTCATGGCGACAATTTGATCGCGCGCTTTGAGCGCGCTGACAATGCGAAGCTTGTGCTCCGGCGAAACCCGCGCATAGACCCGCGTGGCTATTACGCGCTGGGCTAATTCCGCGTCGCTCATTTTTTCGATTTCGACGCCGGTGAGCGCGCCATCCGCTTGACGGTCCACAATGTTCAACTCGCGCGCGACCGCCATGGCGGTATCGAGATGATCACCGGTGATCATCGCCACGCGGATTCCCGCGCGCTGCGCTTCCGCCACTGCCGCGCGCGCTTCAGGCCGCGGCGGGTCCATCATCGTGATCGTGCCGGCAAAAACCAGGTTACGTTCAATGTTCGCAATCGAATGTGCCTCGCCCGCTTGAACGCGGCGATAGGCGACGGCGAGCAAGCGCCGGGCTTGCGCCGCGAGTTGCGCGTTGGCATACAAAATATCTTTGCGCGCGGCGTGATCCAGGTCGTCTAATGTGCCGCCGTGATCAATCTGGGTGCAATGTGGCAGAACGGTTTCCGGTGCGCCTTTAACAAACGCGATCTGCTCCGCGCCGCGCGTATAGATCATCGTCATGCGCTTGCGCGTCGCGTCAAACGGCAACTCGGCGACAAAGGTATACTCGGCGCGCAGAGTTTCTTCGAAACGCGCCTTGCGCGCGAGAATCAAGAGCGCGCCTTCGGTCGAATCGCCAACGATGCGAAAATGGTTGTCGTCCGTCGCTTGCAATTCCGACGTGTTGCACAGCGCGCCAATTTCGATGACATGGCGCAAGGCGTGATCGGCGGCGGCGTTGATGGCGTGATCGCCTTGGCGAAATTCGCCCGTGCTGGTATAGCCTTCACCGCTCACAGTGATCAGCCGGTCGGGTAAAACAATTTCGCGCACCGTCATTTCGTTTTGCGTCAGCGTCCCGGTTTTATCGGTGCAGATGAGCGTTGCCGCGCCCAGCGTTTCGACGGCGGGCAATTTGCGGATGAGCGCGTTGCGTTGCACCATGCGATGCATCCCCAACGCGAGCGCAATCGTGACGACGGCGGCAAGTCCTTCCGGCACGGCGGCGACGGCGAGACTAACCGCGACCAAAAACATTTTGACCGGATCATCGCCGCGCAAAATTCCGGCGAGCGCGACAATCGCGACAACCCCGAGCGACACATAGACGATGACTTTGCCAACTTCGTCTAGTTGCTTTTGGAGCGGCGTCTCATCTTTTTCGATCCGCGCAACCATGCCGGCAATTTGCCCGATCTGTGTGCGCATGCCGGTTTCGACGACGAGCGCGTGCGCGCGTCCTTGCACGACGATCGTGCTGGCATAGACCATGTTCACGCGATCTGCCATTGCCGTGTCGGCATCCAGCGATGCCACGGCGGATTTTTCGACGGCGGACGATTCGCCGGTGAGCGCGGCTTCTTCAACCTTGAACATGTACGCGTCGAGAACGCGCGCGTCGGCAGGCACGAGATCGCCCGCGCGAAGCAGAATGAGATCGCCAGGCACTAGGTCGGTGCTGGGAAGCGTGCGCGTTTCGCCGTCGCGCGTCACTTGCGCGGAGGGCGCGGCGAGTTTCTTGAGCGCGGCGAGTGCTTTTTCGGCGCGATACTCTTGAAAGAAACCCAGGATCGCGTTGAGGATGACGATCGCGACAATGGCGGTGGCGTCCAGCCATTCACCGAGAAAGCCAGAGACAATTGCGGCGGCGATGAGCGTGAGGACGATGAAATCGGTGAATTGCTCGCCGAGAAGGGCGAGCGGCGAAATGGTTTTGCCTTCGCTCAACTGATTGGGTCCGTACTGCGCGAGCCGTTGTTGTGCGGATGCGGCGCTCAAGCCCTTGTGGGCATCGGTGTCCAGTGCGCGCAAAATTTCAGAAATGGCAAAGTGGTGCCAGAGCGAGGATTGAGTTGGTTTGATCATTGGGGAAAAACCCGGACATAATTTTTCGTTCTAGACAGAAACCTTGCGAAGGTCGCTGACGCGGAGCCTTCGCAAGGTGAATGTGCAATCGAACTAGCGGCGCGGGCGAAAGCCGCCGCTGTGACCACCGCGATCGTCGTCGCGTCCGCGTCCGCCGCGATCACCGCCGCGTCCGCGCTCACCACCCCGCGAGCCGCCACGGTCGCCGCCACTGCGTGGACCCTTGTCTTTTTCTTGCGCTTGCTCAACCGTCCAGCCTTCCAGCACGGCTTGCCGCGACAAGCGAATCTTGCCGGCGTCGTCAATGCCGGTGACCATGACCATGACTTCGTCGCCGAGCTTGACGACATCATGCACATTGACGACCGGGAAATCGGCGAGTTGTGATTTATGCACCATGCCGTCCACGCCGGGCGCCAGTTCGACAAATGCGCCAAAATCTTCCACGCGCACGATCTTGCCGGTATAGATTGCGCCAACTTTCGGCGTTTCCGTCATGCCCCGGATCCGTTCCATCGCCATCAGTGTGCCTTCGCGCGTGGTGGACGAAATAAAGACCGTGCCGTCTTCTTCGATGTCTACTTTGACGCCAAACTCTTCTTGCAGTTTGCGGACGTTCTTGCCACCAGGTCCAATCAACGCACCGATCTTTTCTGGATCGATCTTGGTGACCGTGATACGCGGCGCGTATTGCGAAATGTCGGCGCGCGATTCTGGCATCACGTCAAGCATTTTGCCGAGGATGAACAGGCGCGCGTCTTTGGCTTGCATCATCGCGTCGTGCAGTAATTGCGGCGGCACACCTTGCACCTTGAGATCGAGTTGCAGGGCGGTGATGCCTTCCGAGGTGCCAGCCACTTTGAAATCCATATCGCCGAGGAAATCTTCCATGCCGATAATGTCGGTGAGGATTGCGTGGCGGTCGCCTTCAGTGATCAAGCCCATCGCCACACCGGCGACGGGCGCTTTGATCGGCACGCCCGCGTCCATCAACGCCAGTGTCGAGCCGCACACACTCGCCATCGAGGTCGAGCCGTTGGACGACATGACTTCGGAGACGAGCCGGATCGTGTACGGGAATTCGCTGGAATCTGGGATTACTTCGGCGAGCGCGCGTTCCGCTAATGCGCCATGTCCAATTTCGCGGCGACCGGGTCCGCGCGACGAGCGCGCTTCGCCGACCGAGTACGGCGGAAAGTTGTAATGGTGCATGTAGCGTTTTTCTTCTTCGGCGGACAGCGAATCAATGCGTTGCGATTCGCTCGGCATACCCAGCGTGGCAATCGTCAGCACCTGAGTTTCGCCGCGTGTGAACAAACCCGAGCCGTGCGCGCGCGGGAGCAGGCTGACTTCGCAGGTGATCGGGCGAATGGTAACGGTGTCGCGGCCGTCTGCGCGGCGTCCTTCGTTCAAAATCATCGCGCGCATTTCGGACTTGACCTGATACTCGAACGCTTCGGCGACATCGAGTGGCTCGTATGTGCCAGTAAAGGCTTCGACCATTTCTTTCTTGAGCGCGTCCATGGATTCATTGCGTTCGGACTTGACGCCTTTTTCTTTGATCGTCGCGGTAATGCGCCCGTTCAGTTTTGCCTTGACGGCGGCTTTGAGTGCGTCGCTGAGCGTGTGCAAGACAAATTCTTTTTTCGCTTTGCCGATTTCGGCGCGCATCTGCTCTTGCAATTCGATCACGGCTTGCATTGCGGCGTGACCTTGTTTCAATGCGTCGAGCATCAGTTCTTCGGTGACTTCGCTCGCGCCTGCTTCGACCATGATGACGGCTTGTTTCGTTCCGGCAAGGCGCAAATCCAGGATGGATTTTTCCATCTGGGTGTTGGTGGGGTTGAAGACAAGTTGCCCGTCAATGTAACCTACGCGCACTGCGCCGACAGGACCGCCAAATGGAATGTCGCTGATGCTAAGCGCGGCGGATGCGCCGATGATGGACAGGATGTCAATAAAGTGTTCCTGGTCCGCGCTCAACGCGGTGATGACAATGTTCACGTCGTTGCGGAAACCTTTGGGGAACATGGGGCGCAGAGGACGATCGGTTAGGCGGCAGAGCAAGATGCCTTGTTCGCCGGGGCGGCCTTCGCGTTTGAAAAAGCTACCGGGAATTTTACCGGCGGCGTAAAGTCGCTCTTCGTAATCTACGGTCAGCGGGAAAAAATCAACGCCGGGGCGGGGTTCATTGGCGGCCGTGGCGGTCGCGAGGATCACGGTGTCGCCGTGGCGCACCGTGACTGCGCCGTTTGCCTGTCCGGCGAGTTTGCCGGTGGCAATGGTAATGGTGCCGTCGCCAAATGGCACGCTAAAAGACTTTTCGTTCATGAGACCTCCTGTGGTCTGAGAGTCATCTAGTCTGCTCGTTGTCCTAGTTGGAGGCGCGCGCTAACCGACTAGGGCGACTAACGACGAGATGAATCGAATTTACCCCTTGGAGGTCAGGGACTGGAGACTGAGTCAGTGGTGAGGGTTTGGTGGTCAAGGTTCAGAAAACTGTTCTCTGACAACTGACCTCTGTCCTACGCCATCGGCGCACTCTCCAATTCCCGTCCTCCCAATGGGGTGAGTAGTGATTCGGTTGTTAATACAAAGAGACGAGTAGATGGGTATGCCGCGCTCCGCATCTACTCGTCATCGGTTGGCTATTTGCGCAACCCGAGCCTGCCTACAATTTCCTTGTAGCGGCTTGCGTCCTTTTTGCTGAGATAACTAAGGTGGCGACGTCGCTCACCGACCATTTTCAGCAATCCACGTCGTGAATGGTTATCGTGCTTGTGACCCTTCAGATGCTCGACGAGTTGGTTAATGCGGTTGGTCAGAAGGGCAATCTGAACCTCGGGCGAGCCAGTATCATTGACGTGAGTATGATACTTTTCCATAATGGCAGTTTTGTCTGCCTTTTTGAGCGCCATGCGCTTCTCCCTTCCAATGAAATTGCGTCTTTCAACGCGGCGGATTATAGCACAGATAAAAGGTTTCGGCAAATCGTAATTTTGCGGATGATTTTTAAGGTTTGTCCTGGGACGGGGGACGTGCGCGCGTGGGCGGGCTTGATCGATCCGCTGTTCCTTGTGCCGCAAGTATTTGCCAAGCCATAATTTTGATGCTAGAATACCATTGTTGTCACGTCAAAAAATTGCGGCGCATTAATGCGCGCAGGTGGTTTCTGCCCCAAAGGAGGCACCTCGAATGGCAGAGGAACAGGTTACGGCGTATTGTGTCAAAGAAAAAGCGCAAAAGCCGATGAAAGACGCAAAAGAAGTGATTTTGAAAAACGGCAAGCACGCGATGCAAGGTGTCTGCGCGTCCTGTGGCACTAAAATGATGAAGTTCATCTCGGCGAAAAAAACTCTGGACGTCACGCCCCCGCCGACCAGCGTCGCATAAATCCGATCGGCAGAGCAAGCCCGTCTCAGCGTGAGGCGGGTTTTTGCTTATGGGAGAACTATGTGCAAATGGCTTCGGCTTGGTCTGTTGGTTTTGCTCGCGATCACCGCATGCGCGCCGCTTGCTACACCTACGCCAACGCGCGTTCCGCCCACGCCAACCGCCATCGTTGACGATTTGGCGCTGTATCAAGCGGCCCTATTGCCGGCGTATCAAAGCGATCTTGCCGCGCTCGATCACCCGACGCGCTATGCGCTCACGCTCACCTATCTTGCCACGCCGCCAACGTTGATTGGCGCTCAAGACGTGCGCTATGTGAATCGTCAGTCTATTGCGCTCAACGAAATCTATTTTCGCTTGTTTGCGAATTATCCCGATTCGGGCGGCAAGCTCACCGTGTCGCAAACAAGGGTGGAGGGTGTGCCGGTGACGCCTCTGCTCGAAGCGCAAGATACGGCGCTCCGCGTCCCACTGGCAAAACCACTCGCGCCCGGCGCGTCCATCAATCTGCATCTCGAATTTACGATTGCGATTCCGCCCGCAAGTAAAAATCGGTATGCCGATTTTGGCGTGACGGATAGCGTGGTCACGTTGCCGAGTGTCTATCCGCTGATTCCAGCATACGATGCGCAAGGGTGGCATCTCGAAGTGCCGCCGCCGTATGGCGATTTGGTCTATGCCGATGTGTCGCTTTATGCGGTCACGCTCACCGCGCCATCGAATTTGATTGTCATTGCGTCTGGCTCGACGACGGACGTGCGCGACAATGGCAATGGGACGACCACGTGGAAGATGATCGGCGCGCCGATGCGTGATTTTGATCTGAACTTGACCGACAAGTTACACAAGACTAGCGCGGTGGTGGGCGATATTACCGTCAATTCGTACTATGATGTGAGCGACGCGGATGCGGGCAAGCGCGCGCTCAAATTTGCAACCGACGCGCTGGGCGTCTACCAAACGCGGTTTGGCGCGTATCCGTACCGCGAATTGGATGTGGTCGAAACGCCGACGACGGCGGGCGGGATCGAATATCCTGGTTTGATCGTCGTCGCGCGCAATCTCTACCGCGACACGCGCTCGTCAGAGTATTTCGAATTTGCGACGGTGCACGAAGTTTCGCACCAGTGGTGGTATGGCATGGTCGGCGACGATCAAGTGAATGTGCCGTGGGTGGACGAGGCGCTCGCGCAATACAGTTCGCTGATCTACGAAGAGGATGTGCATGGCGCAAATGCCGGGCGCACGATTCTGAAAAATTATTTTCAGGGAATTTATAATCGCACCAAATCCGATGGGCGTGACGCGGCGGTGAATCAGCCGGTTGCGGCGTTTAACGAAGCGGATTATGGTGCGCTTGTCTATGGCAAGGGCCCGCTGTTCTATGACGCCATCCGCAAAAAGATGGGCGATGACACATTCTTCAAGTTTCTGAAAACATATTTTGAACGCTATCGTTACAAGATTGCGTTTCCTGACGACATTCTCAAAACCGCGGAGGATGTATGCGCGTGCAGTTTGCGCGACGAATATCAGCAATGGATTTTAGCTCCAGCAAAATAAAAAGCGGCGACCCGTCTTGGGTCGCCGCTTTTTTACACGCCGTAAATTTCCCCGTATTTTTTCTTTAGATAAGCCAGGTAGGATCGCGATTGAAGCGATTCACCCGTCACGCGTTTGGCTAATTCATCGAGTGTGTATTTCGCGCCGTGCTGATGAATGTTCTGGCGGAGCCAGCCTAGCAGTTCGGAAAATTGTCCGTTTTCGATTTGCGTTGGCAAGGTCGGAATATCGCGCAAGGCTTTGTCGTACAATTGCACTGAAAACATCGAGCCGAGTGAGTAGGTGGCAAAATAGCCGATGCTTCCCATGGACCAGTGAATATCCTGCAAGCATCCCTGCGCGTCATTTGGCGGCGTGATGCCGAGGTACGCTTGCATCTTGGCGTTCCATGCTTCCGGCACATCGGCGACCTTGAGCTTGCCTTCGATTAACTCATTTTCGATTTCAAAGCGGAGCATGATGTGCATGCTGTACGTGACTTCGTCGGCTTCAACGCGGATGAAGGAGGGCGCAACCTTGTTCACCGCGCGATAAAACGATTCGGCGGTTTGATCGGCGAGCTGATCCGGGAACTGCTCGCGCAAGCGTGGAAAATAGTATTGCCAGAAACCGCGACTGCGTCCGACTATATTTTCCCACAACCGTGATTGCGATTCATGCACGCCAAGCGATGCGCCGCCCGCCAGCGGCGTGCGTTCGAGTTCGGCGCGATACCCCATGTCATACAACGCATGTCCGGTTTCGTGAATCGTGCCGAACAATGCCATCGGCAAATAATTCTTGTCTACGCGCGTCGTGATGCGCGTATCGCCCAAACCAAAGCCCGTTGTGAACGGATGCACCGATTTGTCCTGGCGTCCGGCTTGAAAATCAAAGCCGATTTGCTTGATGACCGCGACGCCGAAATCCCATTGTTTCTGCTCAGCATAGGTGCGCGTCAACACCGCGCCGTTTACGGCATTGGCTTGTTGCGCGATGGCGGCGATGAGCGGCGTCACGTCTTGTTTGAACGGCGCAAAGATCGCTTCCACCTGGCGCGTCTTCATTTCCGGCTCGTACTGATCCAGCAAGGCGTCGTAGATGCGATCATCATAGCCCAGCCGATTGGCAAGTTCGATTTCGAGCGCGACAATTTTTTCGAGATGCGGCTGGAACAATGTAAAGTTTGATTCTTTGCGCGCTTGCGTCCACGCTTCAAGCGCGAGCGCGGAGGTGTGCGAAATTTCTTCGACGAGCGCGGCAGGCACACGCTTGGCTTTGGTATAGTTGCGCTGGGTCACGCGGATCAAACTTGCGTCATCGGAATCATAGTCCAGATGTGCCGCAACGTCCGCCAGTTCCGCGAGGAGTTTGCCAATACCGTCTGCGGTAAAGTATTCGTGCGCCAATTTGCTCAATGTGCCGAGCTGGTTGGCGCGTGCCTCTGCGCCCTTGGGCGGCATCAAGACTTGTTGATCCCAGCCCAGCACCGCCTCTGCGTGATGCAGATCGCTGACGACTGCCAGTTGCCGTTTGAGTTCCTGCAATTTTTCATTCGCGCCCATGCCATTGTCCCCTTTCGTCATAGTATTGTTCGCGCGCCATCGGGTAACGTTCATGATGGTGGTGCGGCATCAATCCTTCCTTGAAACCGGTCGTCACCATATCCAAAACATAATGCACCGAGTCGGCGATCACCGCGCCGATATAAACATCCAAGCCGTAGAGCAGATTGTAAATAATGTCTTCCGAGTCGCCGTTAAAATCGAAATTGACTTGCAACCCAATCCGCCGAAACCAAAAGCGAAACAAGATCACAAAAATTGTAATGATGCCCAGGGCATACAACCAGCGGACCGTGGTGCCTAACACCGGAATATGCATCCGATCACGGTGCTTGACAATTTTTGAATAGGGCCACCAAAAAAATTTGAGCAAGCCCCAATCGTCCATAGATTTAGATTGGAACAGGTCCATATCCGGCGATAAAATCAATGTAGATGCCGCGATGCCAACATCCACGAAAATTATGTCTTGGATCGAAAATCCCTGCGACCACATGAACGCGCTAGTGCCGACGAGGGCAATCGTATTCGCGGTAGTATGTCCAACAAAACCAGGCATGCGTTCTCTCCTGTGGTTGATCGGAATCAATACGCGAGCGATTATACCCGATGCAGGAGTGATTTGCAACCAGAATTTGACGAATCAGGGAATCGTTAGTACATTGGCAAGCGACGGGTGATGGACGGCGTCGCTCGGATTTTATAAAATTGGAAGAGGAAAAAATGTCAAAGAAGACGTTGACGATTTGGCTAAGCCTGGTATTGACCTTGCTTGCGGCGTGCGCGACGCCGGTGTCTACACCACCTAGTGCACCGACGAGCGC
>JBBIUF010000084.1:0-2665 GCA_037440365.1 Chloroflexota bacterium | reverse complement strand
GCGCCAACGAGTGTGCCAACGGTTGCGCCTGTTCCAACAACCGCGCCCACCGTGGCTCCGACCGCCGCGCCCACGGTTGCGCCGACTGCCATGCCTGCGCCGACGGGTCCGCTGACGATCACCATTTTGCATTTGAACGATATGCACGGCGCGTTTGAAGGCGAAAAGATGAAGGGCGGCGATGGCACGCCGTTCGAGTTTGGCGGCATTCTCAACGCGATGGGCATGATTGCGCGGATCAAACAAGACACGGGCGCGAACACGCTCACCTTTGACGTGGGCGATTTTTGGCAAGGCACCTTTGCCTCCAATCGCGATGAAGGTAAAACGATTATCGCGTCGCAGAATGCAGTGGGTTATGATGCGCTCACGCTCGGCAATCACGATTTCGATCATGGTGTCGCGGTGGTGCAAGCGCGCGCGAGCCAAGCGCAATTCCCGTTCCTTGCCGCGAATCTGCTTGACGTCAAGACGAATCAAACTCCCGCGTGGGCGAAACCCTACGTGATCAAAACGGTCGCGGGAATTCGTTTTGGCATCATCGGTTTGGTGATGACAGACACACCGGCGATTAGCAGTAAATCTACGGAACTCAAGGCGTTCAAATTCGTCAACGAGATTGACGCGCTCAAACAAATTCTGCCGCAAGTGCAAAGCCAAGCCGATCTGATCATTGTCTTGTCGCACAATGGATTTGATCAAGATCAAAAGATCGCCGCCGCCGTGCCAGAAGTGAATGTCATCGTCGGCGGACATTCGCACACCGAATTGCGGCAACCCAAACTCGTCGGCAATACGATCATTGTGCAAGCCGGTTCCAAAGCGCAATACGTGGGACGCTTGGAATTGGCGATTGATCGCGCGACGAAAAAAATTGTGGATTACACCAAGAACAACGAATTGGTATCTGTCGTCAGTACCAAAGCCGCGCCGCCGCCAGCTGTGACGGCGATGATCAACCAGCTTGTCGCGGACGCCAAAGACGCAACGACCAAGGTCATCGGCGAAACATTGATCGATCTAAACCGGGTGTATACTGCGGACGGACGCAGTACGGGCGAATATCCGTCGGGTAATCTCGTGGTGGATGCAATGCTCGCCGCAAATGAAGCGGGCGACAAGCCCGCGCAACTTGCGCTCCACAACAACGCGGGCATTCGCACGGATATTCCAAAGGGTCCGCTGACGTATGGCAAACTGTACGAAATGCTTCCGTTCGACAACACCCTTGTCGCGATGGATTTGACCGGCGCGCAGATCAAGGCGATCCTCGAAGTGGCGGCGTCGTGTCCGCGGGTCAACATTTTGATCGCGGGCGCATCGTTTACCTATGACTGCACCAAGCGGTCGGGCGCGCGCGTTGCCAATGTACTGATCCAGGGCAAGCCGATGGATTTGGCGCAGGCGTATCGCGTGCAGACGATTGACTATTTGGCGACTGGCGGCGATGGTCAAGCGACGTTTACGCAAGGCAAGAATTTAACCTGGGGCGAACCCGTGATAGATGTCGTCACCGCGTATGTCGCGAAAAACTCGCCGGTCAATCCCAAGATCGAAGGGCGCATTGTTGAAGCAGGCAAGTAACGCACCATGACCCAAGAAAAAATTCTGGTCTATGTGAACGATCAGCCGAAAGAATTATTTTTCGGCATGACCGTCAAACACGCGCTGGGCACTCAACTGACCCAACGCGTGCGCGCGCATCGCGCGGTGGTGCGCGATGGCGCGGGCAATGTAGCGGATGTAGACGGCGCGCTGTCTGATGGCGCGCGGCTCTATGTCACGCCGATCGATCCGCAAACGTTTATGGATGATCTGTTGCGCGGATCATAAGCTGAGCATGCGTTGCCATTCGACACCTGGATCAGTCTAGGTGTCGAATTTTTTTTCGTTACCTTATTCTCATTGTGATTCCGTCGGTTGACTCTTATACTGCTCGCACAAGGTTGTTTTCAAAAAGGAGTTGCCGATGCGTAGACAAACAATGCTGATTGTCCTGGTGCTACTTGCGTTGACGGCGTGTGATGCGCCAACGCCGCAAATTGCTCCGGCGGCGTCTGTTCCTGGATTGGCGTCCCCCGCCACTTCAAACCTCCCGCCGACCGCGCCCATACCAACGGCGTTGCCAAGCATTGCCGGTTTGGCAAAGGAGGATTTGCGCGTCCGCGCGACTCCCGCGACGAATGCGCCAGTGGTGGATGCGGTGAGCAAAGGCGCGACGCTCAATGTCATCGGCAAATCAGCGGATGGCAAATGGTGGTTGATCATATTGCCATCGAATCAAAATGCGCGCGGCTGGATCCCTGCCGAATTTGCAGAGACCAATGGATCAGCCGATCAAATTACGGTGGTTGACGAAACAACCGGTGCCCCTAACACGGTAGCATCATCGTCAAGCACAAACCCAGGCGCGCCATTGGCGAGCAAGCCGTATCCGCCAGAACCAGAACCTACGCGTGTTCTACCATCGCCAGAGCCAACTGAAATCAAACCAACCCGCATGCCAGAACCAACTCGGATCGTGCCCCCGCCGCCACCACCCGCGCCATATCCAACTGCACCCGAGCCAACCAAGGTTATACCGCCCACGGCAACAGTCGTGCCGCCGCCCCCGACGAAGGCACCGCCACCGCCACCACCTCCATCGCCGCCGCCACCGCCGCCG
>JBBIUF010000083.1:0-18484 GCA_037440365.1 Chloroflexota bacterium | reverse complement strand
CGTTCGACAACCAGAATTTGCCCGCTTGATAGTGCATCGGTGGATCGTTGGGTTTGGGAAGCACGTCGCCTGCGTTGCCCAACATAAACACGCCGCCAAACTCACCCGCTTTGAAACGCGGAAATGAAAAGAAATAAGTTGCACCACCCACCCCAACCAAAAAAACAAAACCCAAACTAGTGAGCCAGGCATAGTTGAGAAATTCGCGTCTGCTCAGCGGGGGCATAGCTGGGATGGACGCAGTATGAGGGTTGGCTTCCGCCATAATAAACTCCTTCCGAAATATCTAACCTTCGACAGCGGGCGCATTATAGCATAGTGATTTTTCAAGTGTCAAGGGCATTGCGGCAATTTCGATCGCGCGCGATCAATTGACAAAACCCAGTTCGTATGATAAAAACACTGCGCTAATCAACATGGGAGTGGTTGATTCCCGGTGGGGTCCACAGTCTTCAAAACTGCTGGAAGGCGTTGAAACGGCTTCGGTGGGTTCGACTCCCATCCACTCCCGCTCGGATGACGAGTGCCTGTGACGAGTGATTGGATTGTGCGTCACTCGCAAGTCACTCGTCGTTTTATTATGCGACAACCCGCGTTTGTTTATCTCTTGCGTTGTGCTGATGGCACACTGTATACTGGCTGGACATTCGATGTGGCACGGCGCGTGCGCACGCATCAACAAGGACGCGGCGCACGGTACACCCGCACTCACTTGCCAATCGAATTGGTCTATCAAGAACGCTGTCCATCGCGTCGCGCCGCGATGCGCCGCGAGATCGAAATCAAGAAAATGTCACGCGCGCGCAAATTGGCTCTGATTGCAAATAAAAATGCAATCGAACCGATGGCAGACTAGGTGCCTGGCTTGACTTTCCCGATGAGGTTGCACGATGACGTATATCCGTTGGTTGCACGAAATAAAAATTGGCGAGCGCGAGCAGGCGGGCGATAAAGCCACATCGATCGGCGAGTTGATTCACGCTGGGTTCGCTGTGCCGCGGGGTTTTTGTGTCACCGCCGAGGCATACCGGGATACGTTCGCGGCGCACCAAACCAACTCGCGCATCGCGGCGCGGCTCGCAAAAACCGAGGTTGACGATCCGGTAGATTTAGAAAACGCGACGGACGATATTCGCGCATGGATCGAAAGCGCGCCCATGTCAGACGCGCTCACCGGTGAAATCACGACCGCCCTCGCCGAGTTGCCCACGCCAATTTCGTATGCCGTGCGCGCGTCGCGCGTGATTGACGACGTGCCTAATCCTGCGGCATCGGGCATGGCGCAAGCATTTCTGGGCATCCTGGGATCAGCAAACATCCTCGCCCGCATCCACCAATGCTGGAGCGCGCCGTGGAATTCGCGCGCGATTTATTTTCGCAATCGCAAAAAAATTGCTCACGCGAATGTTGCAATGGCGGCAATCGTGCAACCCCTGCTCGCGGCGGATGCCGCAGGCGTACTGTTCACCGCAAATCCACTCACCGGCGCGCAGGATGAAATTCAGATTGACGCAACGCTTGGTTTGGGCGAAGCCGTGATCGCCGCGCGCTGGAAACCCGATCATTTTGTGGTCGCAAAAAACACGTTGACCTTGCGCGCGCAAACCATCGCGACCAAAACCGTGATGGAACTTGCCGCACCTGAAGGCGGTTTGCAAACTATCGTCGTCCCAACGGAGCAACAAAACAAGCCGTGCTTGAGTGACGATCAAGTGCTTGCACTCGCCGCAATCGGTAAACAAGTTGAAGCGCATTTCCGCGAACCGCAAGACATCGAGTGGTGTCGTGTCGGCGAAAAATTCTGGCTGGTTCAAACGCGTCCCTTGAAACAAAAAT
This sequence comes from Chloroflexota bacterium, assembly GCA_037440365.1. Classification (GTDB taxonomy): domain Bacteria; phylum Chloroflexota; class Anaerolineae; order UBA4142; family UBA4142; genus JBBIUF01. Next base: position 16,648 of record JBBIUF010000083.1, on the reverse strand, counting down.
AAAAAATCGAAAAAAGAAAGTGCTCCGATGCCTAGTCTTGCTCAAGCGAACGACCAAGTATTGATGATTGATTCCGATGAACGCCGTTTTCTTGTGCGGCTATTACCGGGACAACAAATGCACACGCATCACGGTTTTATTCCACATGATGCAATCATCGGTCAACCATTTGGCACCACGCTAAAAACGCAAAAGGGTTACGCTTATATCCTCTTGCAACCGTCTACGTATGATTTGGTCACCTATCTCAAACGCTCGTCGCAAATTATTTTTCCAAAAGAGATTGGCTATATTATTGTCCGCATGAATATCATACCCGGCGCGCGAATTGTCGAAGCCGGAACGGGAAGCGGCGGGTTAACCTTGGCGATGGCGCGGTGTGTCCAACCCAACGGACGCATTTTCACCTACGAAGAACGCGACGATATGCAACAAGTGGCGCGCAAAAATTTGGAACGCGCGGGCGTATTGAACGTCGTGGAAATGAAACAGCGCGACATTCGCGCGGGTTTTGACGAGCGCGACGCCGACGCCTTGTTTCTAGACGTGCGCGAGCCCTGGCTCTTTTTGGCGCAGGCACACGCCGCGTTGAAAGGCGGCGGTTTTTTCGGCTCGCTTGTGCCGACGACGAATCAATTGAGCGATCTGTTGCAAGAAATGGAAAATCTCGGTGGCTGGGGCGATCTCGAAGTCATCGAAATTATGATGCGGCATTACAAACCCGTGGCCGAACGCTTGCGTCCTGAAGATCGCATGATCGCGCACACCGGCTATTTATTATTCGCGCGCGCAATGGTCACCCCCACGCCGAACGACCAGACCGCCACGCGGATTGAATCGCAAATGAGCCAAGTGACAGACAGCGCCAACCCTGCTCACCTGGCAAGCGTGAGCGGCACAGCGAACGCGGAACTCGGCGAACCTGCCGCGGCAAACAGCGAACCGCAAATTGAAAGCGAGGCGACCGATGGCACAGGATGAACTTGTCGTGGTATACACAACCAATGGAATGATGCGCGCCGAAATCATCAAAAGCAAATTGGAAAGCGCCGGCATTCCGGCGTTGCTCAAGTACGAAAGCGCGGGACCGATTTACGGTTTGACAATTGATGGCATGGGTGAGGTTAAAGTCTTGGTGCAAAAAGCGCATGAGGTTCAAGCGCGCGAATTGTTGCAAGATTAATGGCAAATGCTGCGCATGAAAAAACCAGGTTTCCGCCAAAGCGTGAGACCTGGTTTTTAGGTATTCAGAATCCTCAATTCATTTTTTTTCCAACACCACCCCATATCCCGCTTCAAAGCTCTCCAGCGGAAACACCTGCGTCAACTTCCATTGTTCCTGCGCCGCAAGCACGAGCAGGTCGGTTGGCGCAAGCAAAAGCAAGTCGAACCACGCGCCGCGCCGCCCGTTCAGCGCGAGGCGCAGACGCAACTGCCCTGCCGCGCGTCCGCGTTGTATGTTTTGCCTTAGGTAACTCAAATGCTGCGGATTCGTCGTGCTAGGCATTCGCGTCGTCGCCAAAATCCGCCCGCGCGTCGCGGTCACGCGATGCAACTCGCGCAACATGCGGCGCAATTTTTGCGGCGTGCCGGCAATTCCCAAATTATTTCCGAACAGGAGCGCGGTGCCAAATTCGCCCGCGCGAAATGGCAAACGCTTGCACGCATCGGCAACACGCGCGTCCTTGACACCGCGCGCTTGCGCCAATTGCACCAGTTCTGGCGCAACATCAATCGCCGTCACCGCCAATCCGCGTTTCTGTAAATATAAACTATGCCGCCCTGCCCCGCAACCGATATCCAATACTTTGCCGCGCGCGAATTTTAGAGCTTGCTGTTCATGCTTGGGAAAGTCGCGGGCGGTGGTAAAATACCACGAGACATCTTCCTCGCGTGCATAACCATCCTCGCGCTCGGTCACCAAATCGGCGTACCCCGCGACGAAAAATTGCCATAACGCATCTGCGAACAGATCAAATTGTTCCATCGTTTCCTTTAACCTTGGGTGCAATCTCCCACACGATCATTTCCGGCGGACACAAGAAACGCACACGCGGCGCGCCCTCGCCTTCCATGCCAATCCCACGCGATACATACAGCGTAAAATCACCAATTGCGTGACGCCCGGCTTCAAACGCTTTGCCATAAAGCGACGACGCGTACAGCGCACCGAAAAACGGCAAGCGCACTTGCCCGCCATGCGTGTGACCAGATAACTGCAAATCCACACCTTCTTGCGCCGCGTTCGGCGCAAGGTCGGGCGAATGATACAACAGAATCGTCAGATCGTCTGGGTCGCCATGCAAAATCGCATCGAGCTTGGCACTATCCACATGCGGCATGTGTGTGCAAGTGATTCCCACAATATCTACGCGTTGTCCATCGAACGCAAGTGAAACCCGCTCATCTTTGAGCCAACGGATATTTAAACCGTCAAGCAATTTTTCGATCACGGCAGGTTGATCCACTGGCGGACTACCCGTCACAGCGAAAACGCCAAGCGGCGCGGCAAGTTGGCGGAGAATCGTACGCGCGTGTTCCCAGGCAACCGGGTCGTGGATGTTCGATAGATTCAAAAAATCGCCAGAGAACAAGATCACATCAGGCTTGAGCGCGCGCGTTTGCGCAACTAGTTGCTCTTCCCGCGTGGTAATACGCTCGACATGCAAATCGCCGAGGTGCAACACGCGCAAGGGCGACGAGCCAGGTTTTAGTTTGGCGGTGAGCAAAGTTTGACGCGTGACCCAAATTCGGTGCGGCTCGATCCAAAAACCGTAGATGACAAGTAACGTACCAAGCACTTGCGCGATCAAATTCCATGGCAAGGGAAACAAACCCGGAATCATGCGCATCACGGCGAGCATCAGCGTTGGCGGCTGAGCCGGTCCGAACGATTTACGCGCAATCGGTAGAAACGCCAACAATAACCAATCGCCTAACGAAAAAGCCCAGTACGCAATCGCTTGCCAATAATCCAACCGCGCCGCCATCAGCGCAAGCGCAAATAGAATGATCGCAAAAACGAGCGCAGGCAAATTCTTGATCGCATTCGAGACGCGCACCACCGTGTCGAACGAACTGGTGACCGTACCGGGAAACCGAGTGTGGTGTGAAAAATCTTTTGGTTGCATACGCGGATTATACCATACTTGATCGGCGATTGAATGAAATTGCCATTGCGTGTATAATTCTAGCCGAAGCGCAAAATGAATTCCGAATCGTCCGATTGGATCACACTCGCAACGACTCCGCCGACTGAGGCACACGAGTTTGATTTGCTCGTCAACGCGCTAAATGCCGCTGACATTCCAGTTGAATTGGAAGAAAACTTGGTGCGCCAATGCGCCAATGATGTTGCGTTTTGGTTACGCGTCCGCACACGTGATCTGCCACTCGCCTGGAACCTGGTTCAACAGTTGACGACGAAATAAAAACTCTAGTCTCAGCACTAGAGTTTTTATTTTTTGAATCGCTCATCTTCCATCAAGATTCTTTGCAAGCCATCGTCCAATGAAATCTGTGGTTTCCATTTGAGCAAATCTCCGGCAAGCCGAATGTCAGCCACGAGGCGCGGCACGCCACTTGCCTCTTCTGGGTTCTGCAAACGATGCGCCGGTTTGCCAACCACGCGCTCAATCTTGTCAATCAACTGAGCAATACTGACTTCGTGCCCACTGCCGATATTGATGATCGCGCGATTCACGCGCTCGGCAGTTGCCGCGCACGCCAGCGCGTTGACTAGATCCGCGATATAGACAAAATCGCGCGACTGTTGTCCGTCGCGGAACATGACCACTGAACCGCCACCTAAGATTTGTTTCATGAAACGCGGAATCACTGGAGCGTGCGATGGCGGCAACGGTTGATGCGGACCATACGCATTGAAAATTCGCAACACGACGGTTTCGATTTTCCACAACGCGCCAATCGAATGGATATAATATTCTGATGCAAGTTTGCTTACCGCATACGGCGAATCGGGGTGCATAACCGCATCTTCACGCACAGGTTGCTGATCTTGCTTGCCATATGCCGCGCCCGACGAAGCCAGGATGACGCGCTTGACACCGGCATCGCGTACGGCGGTCATCAACGCCACGGTGCCGCCAACGTTTACCGCATTATAATCTACCGGATACAAGACGGACTCGGGCACACTAACCCGCGCGGCGAGATGGTAAACACAATCTGCACCCTTGAGCAACGTCCATAATTTCGGCACATCGCGCACATCGCCACGCGTGAACAACACACGCGGATCAAGTCCCTTGGGCTCGCCAGCGCTCAAATCATCCAGTGCGCGCACTTGGTGGCCTTGCGCAACCAAATAGTTTGCCAATGCTGTGCCAAGAAACCCCGCGCCACCGGTGATCAAAAAATACATTGACTAGGATGTCCTTTTCAACAATAAAATTCCGATGACAAAGAATAACATTCCCCCGACAACGAAAATAATTCCAGAACCGGTAGCAACGCCAGCCCCCAGATCAATCGAAGCGGGAGCAGGCGTGGCGTCAGTCCGCGCGCGCCGCGGCGTAGATAAAGCCGTTGGCGTAAATGCCGGCGTGGGTGTGTCATTCGGCGTAGGCGTAACCGGGATCGCCGTCGGCGTATTGGTCGCGAGCGCTTGCGCAACTTTGGTCGGCGGCGGAGAAACGGGTGCACGCGGCTGAATTGGTTTCGCCGTCGCGGTTGGCGGCAGTGGCGTGGCCGTTGGAGCAAGTGGCGCGGCGGCTGGAATTTCAGGACGCGCTTCCATGCATACCGCATTGAACCACACGCGATTCTCGCCACCCGATCCATCTTTGGCTATTGCGCGCAAGAACATGGTCACACTCGTCGCACGGGCTGGGAAAACCAAAGTCGCTTGCGGACGATTCAAACCTTTGTTGTCATTAAACCAGGCAGTACCCCAAGTAACATTCGGTGAATTCGGATCGCGCCCGCCAAATGGATCAAACCCAACTTGAACACCGACCGAGTTCGAAGGTTCATTGGGTCCGCTCGACGATTTCGCGGCGGGCGCCCACCCCAGGCGGAACCAATAATAGGAATTGATCTGCAGGTTATTAACCGTCTGCATAATCCCTGCGTCGAACGTATTCGAAGAAAAAACTTGCTCCGATTGCCCCTTGAAAATACCTTCGTTATTAACCCAACGAAATTGGGGCGGCGCGCTACTGACGATAAACGGATCCCAGCCATCCACCACAGGCCCATACGCGGTATCATGTGTGTTGCCAAAAAAACCACCATTGACCGCTAAATTTTTTGGGTCATCCGGGCATGAATTCTTGTTCAAGTATTTTGGATCTTTCAGATCGTCCCCAATCGGCGTCGCATCAAGCGGCGGATGCGCAAAAACTGGCGCGCGATAAAGCATCAACAAAACGCACGCGCCCGCGAAAAAACTCGCGCAGACTAGTTTAAAAATTTGTTTGTTCATCATCGGCGACACTATAACTGACCCGCGAAAAAAAGTCAAAGCGAAAAAACGCGATTGATTTCTGATGCGAATAAGGCTATAATTTTCCGAGTGGGAGATGGTCTCTCGCAGAACAAGGAGACAAGGATGTTTCCTAACATTTCGCAATTGAGCCCCCGCGCACAGCAGTACTATCAGCAAGTGTTCCAGACCCGTTATCAACAATTGCTCCAAGCGGCGCAACAAATTCCACTCGCGATTCTCGTTTGGGGTCCCGGCAAAAACCAAACCGATCTCTACCGTAAACGCTTGCAAATTCGGTATGCGTTGCGGCAACGCGGACATGCGGCGTTCTTTAGCGAAGAACTCGTCGGCACAACGCCGCCCCCGCCCGGCATGTCGCTCAAAGCAATCGAGTTTTTGCAAGCCCAAGCCGCAGATTTGGTTGTCGTTCTGCAAGTGTCATATGGCACAGTCGCCGAAGTCCATGACTTTGCCAGCTTTCGTGTGATCAGTCAAAAAATGTTAATCTTTATCAATCAAGCCGCCAAGGATGGTTATTCGTATCAAGGCGCACTGCAAGAATTGCGGACACTGTATGGCAATGTCGAAACATTTAGCGATCAAGACGTGGTTCAATGCAACCTGCTTGGCAAAGTGTTGGATAAAGTCAACGTGTTGCAAATGGTCAAATATCGCGATCTAACCAATGCGAACAGTTGGGCACCCATCCCTAACCCAGGAGGATTGCAATGAGCCAGCAACCTCCTCAGCCCATTACCCAACCCTATCAGCACAACCTGCTCGAACTATATCGTCAGCACCGCGACGAAATCGACATACTGACCGACGAAACCTCGCTCTTTTTGCTTGGCTTGATTCAGCATGTCAAGAGCGCGCATGCTGGCGAATTATCACGCGAATTAAATTTGCCGATGCCCCTATTGAGTGGCAAACTGGAACGCTTGACCCGCGCGAAATTTTTGGTTGCGTCCGCGACTGGGCTGACAATCACAAGCACAGGCGCGCTGTTGTTACACCAAATCGGCTTGGGAGCATTCCCGCCACCCGCATTGCCCGCTTCAGCGCAACAGCCACCAACACCACCGCGTATACCTCCAAGTATGCCAAGTGGAGCCACGGCAACTGGTGGCGGGATGGTTTGGCACACCGTCGCACTCGTCGCCAGCGTCCTCGTTGTTGGCGCGATTATCGTGGGAGCGGTTATTCTAGCGCCAACTCTTTTGCCAACGCCAACACCACCAACACTTGCCCCAGCACCTACAGTACCAAGCGAAACTCCGCCACCGCCAACACTAATTCCACCTACCAATACCCCACTACCAACCCAAACTACCCAGCCAACCATCACGCCAATTTCACCAACCAGTTCGCCGACACCCACAGCAACATTCAAAAGCCCAACCCGTGTTCCATTACCAACCCCTACCCCGTCTGGATCAGGTCAAATCCAGGGATATGTCATGCGCGCGGCAGATCAAAAAGCGATCCCAGGTTCCAGGGTGTTTCTCAACCCAGGTATGGGGATGACAACACTGGATGGCGGCTATCGATTCGCGAACTTGAATCCCAATACCTATACGGTTGATGCGAACGCGCCCAACTATCAAGAACAAATCAAATCCGTTACGGTTGCGAATGGGCAAACCATAACGCTCAATTTCTTTTTGATCGCCACTCCACTTGCGCAAGGCACAAACGTAACCCTCGTCTTGCTCATGGACTGTTTTGATTTTACGAGTGCGCAAATTGTAGCATGTACTAGCACGCATGATCTCCAATTCAAAAATACCAGTCCACCCACTCTACGCGGCAATACCGCGAGCAGTTCAAGCGGCATCGCGGTGGCAAACCCGCAAAACAATGCCTATGAAAGTTGCTTCGGCAAAACGCCCCAGTTTGAAATCGCCAATATCACCAAGGGGCAAAATATCTGCGTGTTCACCACCAGTGGGCGCCTCGCCGCCATACGGCTCACCGCGGTTGATATTTCGCCATTCAATCCGTCTATTACATTCGATTGGTGGCAGTACTAATCGTTTGCGGCACAAGCACAGATGTGCTATCATGTGTTCACAGAAACCGTTTCGGAGGATTCATGCCGCCACTCAAACTTGTTTCACCATTTCAAGCCACTGGCGATCAGCCAACCGCCATCGAAAAATTAGTTCAAGGCATCCAACGTGGCGATAAATATCAGACCTTGCTCGGCGCAACCGCGACTGGCAAGACGTTTGTCATGGCGGCAATTATCGAAAAGATTCAGCGCCCCACGCTTGTCATCGCGCACAACAAAACGCTCGCCGCGCAACTCTATTCCGAGTTCCGCGATTTCTTTCCCCACAATGCCGTCGAGTATTTCGTGTCGTATTACGATTACTATCAACCTGAAGCGTATGTCCCCAAACAAGACTTGTATATTGAAAAAGATTCAAGCATCAACGAAGAAATTGATCGCTTGCGGCTCGCGGCAACGAGCGCGCTCGTGTCGCGGCGCGATGTGGTGATTGTCGCATCGGTGTCATGTATCTATGGCTTGGGTTCGCCGGATGAATATCAAGCAATTCACATCACGCTCACGCGCGGCGAAACGCGCAACCGGGATCGCGTTCTGCGCCAACTGATCGAAAACCATTATGAGCGCAACGACCTGGATTTGGGGCGCGGCAAGTTTCGCGTGCGCGGCGATACACTCGAAATTACACCCGCGTATGGCACCACCGCTTACCGCATCGAATTTTTTGGTGACGAAATCGATCGCATCGTCGAAGTTGATACGACGACAGGCGAAGTGTTGCTCGAACACGAAAAGGTCGAGATTTTTCCAGCGAAACATTTTATTACGCCGCAAGACAAACTTGCCGCCGCGATGCAAGACATTGAAAACGAATTGACCGCGCAAGTCGCTCAGTTCAAAGCGGAGGAAAAATTACTGGAAGCGCAACGAATCGAACAGCGCACCCGATACGATCTCGAAATGTTACGCGAAATCGGCTATTGCTCCGGGATCGAAAACTATTCACGTCCGCTATCGCAACGCGCACCAGGCTCGCCGCCCTGGACGCTCTTCGATTATTTTCCCGACGACTTGATGCTGTTCATTGACGAGTCACATATGACAGTGCCGCAAATTCACGGGATGTATAACGGCGACCGCGCGCGCAAAGAAACTTTGGTAGATTATGGCTTTCGCTTGCCCAGCGCACTCGATAATCGACCCTTGCGGTTTGAGGAATTCGAAAAAGAAATTAACCAGGTCATCTTTGTCAGCGCAACGCCAGCCGCGTATGAATTAAATGCCAGCACCCAAGTCGTCGAACAAATCATTCGTCCAACCGGCTTGATTGATCCCGAAGTGATTGTGCGTCCGAGCAAAGGACAGGTGGACGATTTGCTTGCCGAAGTGCGCAAACGCTTGGAGCGCAAAGAGCGCGTACTGGTCACTACCCTGACCAAACGGATGGCAGAAGACTTGGCAGATTATTTGCATGAACTCGGGATCAAGGTGCATTACCTCCACTCCGAAGTGCAAACCATTGAACGCATCGAAATTTTGCGCGACCTGCGCCTCGGCGTGTACGATGTGATCGTCGGCATCAATCTTTTGCGCGAAGGACTTGATTTGCCCGAAGTGTCACTCGTCGCGATTCTCGACGCAGACAAGGAAGGATTTCTGCGAAGCGGAACGGCGTTGATTCAAACGATTGGGCGCGCGGCGCGTCACATCAACGGTCAAGTGATTATGTACGCAGACGTGATGACCGACTCGATGAAAAAAGCGATTAGCGAAACCAATCGCCGCCGCGCAATTCAGTTGGAATATAACACCACGCACAACATTGTGCCGCAAGGCATCATCAAAGAAGTACGCGATCTGACCGAGCGCGTGCGCGTCGCCGCGGAAGCCAAACCGGAATACGCGGCGAGCGGCTTGGGCACAGTTCCCAAATCGGAAGGCACACGCTTGATCGCCGAACTTGAAACGCAAATGAAACAAGCGGCGCAAAATTGGGAATTTGAAAAAGCGGCGTTGCTCCGCGATCAAATTCTCGAACTGCGACAAATGCTGGACGCGCAAGACAAACGCCCGGAATGGGAAAAAGTGCGAGACAGTGAATCAGCGGATTACATCCGCGAGTTGAAAGAAGCCAAAAATCAAAAACTAAAAGCCAAGCGCGAAACGTAAATCCTTTTTCGTACAACTTACAAGGGAGAGCACAATGATATTAATCGAACAAACCTATCTCATCGCCGCCACGCCAGCGCAAGTGTGGCAAGCACTAACCGATCCCGAGATCATCGCCGAATGGTCAGGCGCAGACGCCGAGTATGAACCAAGTGTCGGCACTGATTATGCGTTATGGGATGGCACAATCACGGGCGGCGTGCTTGATGTGGTTCCGTTCAAAAAACTGGTCCAGACCTGGAAACCAAAAGATTGGACTGTGGATAATTCTGTTGTAACATTTACACTTACCGCGGAGGGCAAACACACGCGCGTAGATTTGTTGCATGAAAACGTAGAACCGTCTGATTTCGACGGGACACGTGAGGGTTGGAATCTGTATTACCTTGGTGCGATCAAAAAAATGCTCGAAGCCGGTACCCCGCTAAAACGCACGGCAAAAAGAACTAATGCAGAGAAAAAGAGGGGCGCGCCAAAGAAAAATAAATCAGGGGCAAGTTATTGAAACTTACTCTGATTTGACGGATTCAAGAAATGGCGTATAATGATCGGCGTAAACGATGCGGGGTGGAGCAGTGGCAGCTCGTTGGGCTCATAACCCAAAGGCCCTCAGTTCGAGTCTGAGCCCCGCTACCAAAACTAGATTATGGCTCGTCAGGCTACCTCAAAATGAGGAACCCGGCGAGCCATAATTTTTTGGCACCCCTAAAGTTTCGAAATAAATCACAGCTCGTCGGGACTGTTAGCCCCCAATTGCCCAAGCCTGCATAATGCGTACTGCACTCGGCGCATTTTTTACTTGGACACTAGAGAATTCGGATAGAGCTGACCTTTCGTTTGGACTGGACAAATCTCGCCGCAATGCGGCTTGGGCTTATCCGGACAAAGCGCAACGGCTGGTTCTTCGCCGACAGTCTGACTTTGGAAAAGCCGCACGTCAAGTCTCATTGTGGTTGACAAGGCGAGCAAGCCTGTCTGAACACCATCCTGGCAAGCCCTGATAAAAAGAGTTGAACCAAGCCGCGCGCCCACCGATGATAAAAATTGGCGCGCGGCTTTTTTATTCGTCCCAGTTTTTCGACCGCGCGCGCCCGGTCCTATTGGAACGACTTGTCTCACTCGATATTAACACAGGGGACGTGCCTCTCATCGCGGAAAAGCGTAGCGCTTTAGCTCACATTCACCGGTTGTCCACTTTTCAACGATTCGATCACTGCGGCTTGGGTTTCGGTTACGATGAGCGTGTTGCGCGGCGAGGTCAATGGCTCGCGCTTTTCTTGAATACATGCGATAAAATGGCGGACTGCTTCGGTGAACGCACCAGTAACCCGGTGATTAACTACGTCGGCGGTGTGCGGTCCAGTGAACTCGATTTTTTGAGCGCCTTTGCTGTTGTAAAATTCGACCGTGCGCGTACGATTGTTGTACATTAACGCGCCATCCGCGCCGATAATTTGCATGTAACCGTCCGCCACGCGCGGGTATGTATTCGGATAAATCCACGATGAATGAAAGCTTGTCGTAATCCCGCCGTCGAATTGAATGAGCGCGTTCAAACCATCATGCACTGCAATGCCTTGCGCATCCAACGTGCCGCGTGTTTCGTGCGCGAACACCTGGGTCGGACGTGTCTGCAAAAACCAGTACGTCAAATCCAAGTCGTGACTCGACATGAAATAAATTGGCGAAGTCTGCGCCGACCAACCCCGAATCATTTCGGTTGGCACGGAAATCGTATCGAACTTGACCGAGATGACGATTTGCGGTTTACCGATCAGTTCATCGTCAAGCGCGTGCTTGATCCACACATGATCACTGACGAAACGCTGACTATAATTCACCATCACAACGCAATTTGATTTTACGGATGCCGCCGCAAGTTCACGCGCCTCGGGCAGTGTGGTTGCGAGTGGCTTTTCGACAAAGACGTGCTTGCCGGCATTCAGGGCGGCCATGACCGGGGCATGATGCAAATGATCGGGCGTGGCAATTGCCAGCGCATCGACATTTTCATTCGCCAGCAAAGTTGGAATGTCCGCATAAAATTTCGCACCCAGGGTTTGCGCGATCTCTGCGCGCGCTGGATTGACATCCACAATCGCAACGAGATTGGTTTCGGGTTGTTCGTGAAACACGCGCGCGTGCCGCGCACCGAGCAAGCCAGCCCCCACGACAGCAACATTGAGTTTTGACATGTCCTTCTCCATTGAAGATAAGATCACTAACGGATGACCCAAGACCGATGAGAATCAGTTCGGTCATTCGACGTCGGCCTTGGGTCTACGTTATCCTTTCAGCGCGCCCATCCGCACGCCTTCGAGGAAATATTTTTGAAAGAGCAGAAAGAAAATAACCATCGGCAACGCGGCGAGCGCGGCACCGGAAAAGATAATGCCCCAGTCGGTCATAAACTCGCCTTGCATGTTCGCCACGCCGACAGTGAGCGTATAGTTCTGCGGATTGTTCAATGCGATCACAGGCCACAAGAAATCGTTCCAACTGCGCACGAAAGTGAAAATCGCCAGCGCGGCAACCGCGGGCGCGGATAGTGGCAGGATAACATGACGAAACACACCAATCTCGTTGCACCCATCAATCCGCGCCGCGTCCTCCAGTTCGGAGGGCAACGTTTGGATGTACTGGCGCATCAAAAAAATTCCGAACGCGTTGGCGGTGCCAGGCAGAATGAGCGCCCACAACGAATCAATTAAACCGAATTGGCGGATGATGATGTAGAGCGGAATAAACGTGACGTGAATCGGGATCATCAAGGTGCTGACAATCAACCAGAAAAAAAGATTGCGAAATGGAAAATTCTTTTTGGCGAATGCATATCCCGCAAGCGTGTCGAAAATAATATGCCACACAGTCACCACCACTCCAACGACCAGACTGTTGATCATCCAATTTGAGTAAAACTTGTTGTTGACCAACAAGCGCTCAAAGTTGTCGAGCTGGAAGGTGGGGATCAGAATGGGTGTTAACGGCGGGACGGAGGTAATGGGTGTAAAAGCGTTCGTAAAGAGCCAATACATTGGAAAAAGCGCAATGACCGCCGTGCCAATCAAGGTCAACCAAACCAGCACAGTGCCGGAGGACAATCGTTTTGCCATTTTCATTTCAATACTCCACGTCACTGCGCAAGAATCGGAACTGAAATACGGCGATGCCGCCAATGATCAAGAACAAGACGAGCGCTTGTGCCGACGCAACGCCGAAATTGAAATCTTTAAAGCCGTTGCTATAAATTTGCCAGACGATGGTCTGCACTGAATTGCCGACGCCGCTAGGTACCATGATATAGATGCGCTCAAATACTTCAAAACTTGCGATGGTGTAGAGCACTACGAGATAAAGCGTCGTCGATTTGATAAGCGGCACTGTAATATTCCACCATTTCTGAACTGCATTCGCGCCGTCCAGTTCGGCGGCTTCGTAATATTCGGTGGGGATGCCGCCCATCGCCGCGCTATAGAGAACCACGGCGGTAGCGGGAATGGTCAGCATGGCGGAAAGCGTGACGCTTCCGAGCGCAATGTCTGGATCAGAAAGCCAGCGCATCGGTTCGAGTCCAATCAAGCGAAACAGATAATTGGCAAATCCCCATTGCCCATTAAAGATGTACGCCCAGGTCATCCCCACAATGAGCGCGCTGGTCACGGCGGGCAGATAATACGCCGCGCGGAAAAAAGTGCGTAGGCGATTGCCGAGCGGTTGAATCAAACTGGCGAGAATCAAGCCAATGAAGATATTCGTCGTGACGGTGAATAGGGTATAGATCAAGGTATTGCGGATCGCAACGATGAAAATGCCGCCGGTTGACGTGAACGCTGTTTCGTAGTTGGCGAAGATGGGGTCAATCCATACACCACCGGTCCGCAAATTGAATTTTTGAAACGAGATGATGAAAGACCACGCGACCGGGAAAAGCACAAACACGGCAAACGTGGTCATGCTCGGCAAGATGAACAGGTAGCTCCAACCGTATTGCTTGAAAAATTTGCGGATTCTTGTCATCGGCATCCTATACTGTAATGTCATTGCGAGGAGACACGCGTAGCGTGCCGACAAAGCAAGCTCCACGAGCCATGAGCGCTTCGTCGGCACGCTCCTCGCAATAACAACGAAATTACTTGCCCGAAATCAATTTGTCGGCTTCGGGCGCAATCTTTGCCATCGAATCGGCTGGCTTGGACTTGCCGAAGATAATGTTCTGGTATTCTGGATGAATCAAGCGGGTAAACGGAGCCCAGTTTACAATGAGCGGCGTGATCCACATGTCAGGTAACATCGGAACAAATTTGTCGAGCGGCGCATTCACCTTGACCGATTTACGCGCGCCGGGTGCCAGGTAGAATCCTGTCGGCACATTCGATCCCGGCGGCACATCGTCTTGCACTTCGGAACTGGTTAGATAGCGACCCAGGTCCATCGCGGCGAGACGCTTGACATCGTCCTTGGTCTTGGCTACGCCAATCAAACCCACCGCGCCGACCGTCAGCTTATTGCCATTGACCGTCGGATGCGGATAAATGTCAAAGTTCACTTTGGCGGCGACGAGCGATGGTGCAAAACCCGTCGCGTCTACGATCATCGCGTACTGTTTATTTTGGAAACCGCCTTTAACATCGGAATCTTTTTGCGAGCCAAAGTCCGGCGGCGTCACTTTGTTGACAAGCGCGAGGTCGGCAAAGCGCTGCAAACCTTTCGCCGTTGCGGCATTATTGAAACCGAACTTGCCGTCTTTGGTCACGGGGCGCACACTGGGATCTTCATTCATCCACATGCCCCAGGTATTGACGACGCCAGGATCGATGAAACCGCTAAAGCCGTAGACTTGCTCGCCGTTGGCGCGCTTGAAGGTGGTCGCTTTGGCGGCGGCGACGAATTGATCCCAGGTCCAGTTCTGCGGAGGCAAATCCACTTTGGCTTCGGCGAAGACGTCCTTGTTCACGTAAATGCCCATCGGCACAACCCAGAGGGGCCACGAATATGCTTTGCCGTCCTTTAACCGAGTCACGTCAAGAACGTTCGGCAGAATGTCTGCTTTGTCCGCGGCGGTGAGGTATGAGTCGATTGGCTCGACCAGATCCTCGGCGACGTACTGCGGCAAGCGATCCGAAGACATACGCAAGAGATCAATCCCTTGACCACTTTGCAACGCGGCGGTCAGTTTGGCAAAGCCCTCGTCATTCGGCGGATAGCCGGTGATTTCTACTTTGATGTTAGGATTGTCTGCCATGAATTGCGCCACCGCATTATCGAATGGGTTGGCAAACGCGTTGCCGGGCGTATAACCGAGTACCCACAAATTCAACGTGCCTTTGTAAGCACTGGCGCTTTTGCGGATGCCGCCCTTGGCTGTGCGAACAGGCGTTGGCGCAACAGTAGGAGCAACGGTTGCCGCAGGCGCACTTGTTGCGGCAGGCACATTCGTTGCCGCAGGTGCTTTGGTAGCCGAAACAGCAGTAGGTGCCGGTGCGGTGGTTGGCGTCGGCGCGGGCGCGCACGCAACCACTAAACCGAGCAGGGCAATCAACGCGAACAAAGTAAGCAGTCGTTTCACTTTCTCCTCCTTGAGTTGTTTCAAACAGAAATCCTTGCAAAAATTTTCTAACGTAGGGGTTGAGCATCACCTCCTTTGGATAAACATGACGGATCGATTATTCCATCCGTCTGGCTTGATCCATTAGTACATCAGATATTTTTTGCGAGTCGCATCAAATCGCGCAAGGTCATTTGTCCAAGCCTGGGTTAAAGTTTCAATTGATTGATTCGCGGCGAGACCTTGGCGAACGCGCGCATCGCCGGTAATTAAATCGAAATGTGGCGGACGACCCTCCCAACTCGTCTGCAAAAACTCGAATTGGGTTGGCGCGAGGGCGCGACACGCGGCGATGAGGTAAAGCCCAGTTGGGATCGCGCGAAACGCATTGCGATCTGTAATGTGTAATTGCACGCCATAACACTCAACGCCCGCGTGTTTACTCGAACTGGGAGTGAATGCCAGTGGGCGAAAAATTACGCCGTCGAGTTTTAGCGCATTGAGCGCATCGGCAAGCGCAAAACCATCCAGAAACGGCGCGCCGACAACTTCAAACGGCAAACCCGTGCCCCGACCTTCAGAAAGATTCGTCCCTTCAACACAACATGTACCCGGGTAGACCAGGGTGGTTAAAAAATTTGGAATGCCCGGAGACGGCATAACCCACAGTAAATCGGTTTCATCAAACCACATGGCACGATTCCAGCCGCGCAATTCCATTACACGCAATTCGGCGTTGATCTCTAGTTCACGATTGTAAAAATGGGCAAGTTCGCCAAGCGTCATGCCAAAACGAATCGGGAGAGGCCCATGCCCAATGAACGATTGCAGACTTGGGTCAAGAATCGCACCCTCGATCAGATTGCCATTGATCGGATTCGGACGATCCAACACAATGAGCGGTTTGTGGTGTTCGGCGCACGCTTCTAGCGCGAGTCCAAGTGTTGCCGTGTACGTGTAAAAGCGCACCCCAACATCTTGCAGATCAAAAAGCAGGACATCCACATTGGCAAGCATCTCGCGTGTTGGCTTGCGAAGCTTACCATAGAGCGAATACACTGGCAATCCCGTCCGTACATCGCGTCCGGATTCAACAGCCGCACCATCGGCCGCCGATGCCGCAAAGCCATGTTCAGGTCCAAACAACGCGGTGAGATTCACCCCCGCCGCGCGCAACGCGTCAACATTGGAACGCAAATCGCGCGTGACCCCGGTCGGATTTGTGACGAGTCCGACGCGTTGGTTTTTGAGCGAATCGAGTTGTTCGTTGAGTAGAATTTCGAGACCGGTTTGAATTGGCATGTTTTCACCCGTCCTTGGCGCAAAACCTCAAGTGAATTTTTCCTTCGCGCTTGGTCCACTGACCCGCATGGTTTTTACTTGGGCGTACACTGCGCGAGCAACGCCGCAGTATCATCGAGCGAAATATTACATGCGCTCGCAACAATCAGCTCGGCACGCTTGCAGAGTT
>JBBIUF010000082.1:0-18485 GCA_037440365.1 Chloroflexota bacterium | reverse complement strand
AACTTTTTCGTCGATGCGCGCGTGGTCGATGAAGACAACCATCCACTCGGTTCAAACGAAATTGGCGAACTTGTGTTGAAGGGACCATCGTACTCGTCGGGCTATTTCAACAATTCCGAAGCGAGCAAGGACGCCGTTGATGCCGATGGTTGGTTTCACACGGGCGATTTGGCAAAGCACGATGAGGAATGGTATTTCTACATCGTGGATCGCAAAAAGGATATGTTCTTGAGCGGCGGCGAAAATGTGTATCCTGTCGAAATCGAAAAGGCGTTGTACCAGCACCCCGCCGTGCATATGTGCGCCGTCATCGGCGTGCCTGACCCCTTCGGGAAATGGGGCGAGGTCGGCAAAGCGTTTGTCGTGCTGAAACCTGGGATGCAAGCGACCGAGCAAGAGATGCTCGCGCATTGTCGTGCAAACCTGGCAGGGTACAAAGTGCCCAAGTCAATTGTGTTTCTTGATCAGCTTCCGATTTCATCGGCGGGAAAAGTTTTGAAAAGAGAGTTGAAAGAAAAGTATGGGTAGAGAACAGGGTACAGAAACTGATCCCTGTACCCCGCCCCTTAAAGGAGAAAAAAATGTCAACCGTTCCAACATTACCAGGTATTACATCCAAAATGATCGACACACCGCGCTTGAAAATTCACGCGCTGTTTAGCGGCGCAGAAAGCGCGACGCCCGTCATTTTCATTCACGGCAACGCCTCGTCGTCCACGTTCTGGGAAGAGATTATGCTCAAATTGCCCGCGCAATATCGCGGCATTGCGCCCGACTTGCGCGGCTATGGCGACACGGAAGACAAGTTGATCGACGCGACGCGCGGCTTGCACGATTGGGCTGAAGATATTCTCGCGCTGGCGCAAGCGCTTGGCTTGAAGCAATATCACCTGGTTGGTCACTCGCTCGGCGGCATGTTGCTCTTTACGCTCGCGCCACTCGCAGGCGATGCGGTGTTATCGGTTACCCTGGTTGACCCAGGTTCGCCGTTTGGTTTCGGCGGCACGAAAGATGCGGATGGCACGCCGTGCGCGCCAGATTTTGCTGGGTCGGGTGGTGGCGTCGTCAATCCCGATTTTCCAAAATTGATCGCGGCGCAAGATCGCGGCAGTGATAATCCGCAAGCGTCGCCGCGCATCGTGATGAATTCGTTCTATTGGAAGCCGCCGTTCAAACCCGCGCGCGAAGAAGATTTGCTTTCGTCGTTGCTTACCGAAAAAATCGGTGCAGACAAATACCCTGGCGATTTTGTGCCGTCGGCAAATTGGCCCAACGTCGCGCCGGGGAAATTCGGACCGATCAATGCCTCTGCGCCGAAATATATCGGCGACAGCGTGAAAAAATTTATCGCGACAAATCCGAAACCGCCAATTCTGTGGGTACGCGGCTCGGATGATCAAATCGTGTCCGATAATTCCTTCTTCGACCTGGGAACGCTCGGTAAACTGGGTTTTGTCCCAGGATGGCCCGGCGATGCCGTGTGTCCGCCGCAACCGATGGTCTCGCAAACGCGCACGGTGCTCGATCAGTACAAAGCGCGTGGCGGTGCGTATTGGGAAAAAGTGATCGCGGACACAGGACACTCGCCCTATGTCGAAAAGCCGGACGAATTCACGGCGTTGTTGGTTGAGCATTTGGAATTGGCAAAATGATAACGAGACCTGTCAGGTTTTTAGAAACCTGACAGGTCTAGGAGATTTGAAATGTACGGTATTGGCTTTTGGCTACGCAAACACGCCGAATTGCATCCACAGCGCATCGCGCTCGTCACGCCTGAACGATCGTTCACCTACGACGAACTCAATCGCGAGTCGAATCGCGTGGCGCATGCGCTCGTGTCGCTTGGCTTGAAGCAAGGCGATTGTATCGCGGTGTCGTGCATGAACCTGCCGCAATTTCTCACGACGTTGTTTGGCGCAGGCAAACTCGGTGTAATCATCGTTACACTCAATTATCGTTTGAGCGCGCCAGAGATGGCGTATCAGATCAAAGACAGCAATGCGCGTGCGTTATTTATGGGCGCGGAGCAAGCGTCGTTCATTCCCGCACTGCGCGAACAAACCGGGTTAGATCAAATTTTTGTATTCGATGGTGAAACTCCGGCGGGATGCGGCACGTATGCGGATTTGATCGATCATCAATCGGAGGCGGAACCTGGGGCAACGCTTTCCTGGGATCGCGGTTTGCTGATGGTCTACACCTCTGGCACGACGGGCAAACCCAAGGGTGCGGTGCTGACTCACGCGAATCAATTCTGGCAAGCGCTGAGCGATATTATTCCGCTGGGCATCACAGCGAATGATACGGTGTTGACGATTTTGCCATTGATGCACGTGGGTGGGATTGGCTTGTTTACTCTGCCGACTTTGTTGATGGGCGGGCGTGTGGTAATGCCGCGCAAGTTTGATCCGGAACAGGCATTGCAGTTGATCGAAAAAGAACGTGTGACGATTGTGTTTGGCGTGCCGGCGAATTGGCAAATGTTTATTGCCGCGTCGTCGTGGCGATCGGCGGATTTATCGAGCGTGCGATTTTTCTACAACGGCGGTGATCGGTGTCCGCTTGCGGTTGTGCAAGCATGCCGCGAACGCGGTGTCAAATTCGGCGGCGGCTATGGCCTGACCGAAACTTCGCCAACCGCGATGATGATGGAGCCGGAAGATTTCGAACGCGGCACGGCAAACCTGGGATTCATCGGCAAAGCGGCATTTTTTAACGATGCCAAAGCCGCCGCGCCAGACGGGACGCCCGTGCCGCCAGGCGAAGTCGGCGAGTTGTGGTTGCGCGGTCCGAATGTATTTGCTGGGTATTGGCATTTACCGGAAGCAACCGCCGAAGCTTTTACTGATGGCTGGTTCCGCACCGGCGATCTGGTGACGCGCGATGAAACTGGCTTGACGTATGTGGTGGGGCGTTCAAAAGAAATGTTCAAGAGCGGTGGCTTGAATGTCTATCCCGCCGAAGTGGAAGCCGTCCTGGGTCAACATCCGGCGGTGCGCGAAGTGTGCGTCATCGGTGTGCCTGATCCAAAATGGAACGAAGTGGGCAAGGCGATTGTCGCGCTGAAACCGGACGCGAAACTTGCGCTTGATGAATTGCAAGCGTTTTGCCAGAGCAAACTCGCTGGCTATAAAATTCCAAAATCGCTCGCGTTCATTGATGCCTTGCCGCGCAATTCGTTAGGCAAGGTCAGCCGCGGCGAGTTGAAAACGAAATACAGTAATCAGTAAAATGAAAATGATTTCCGTTGGACAAATTTTCACCGAAAAACATACGCTCGCCCAAGACGATTTCAATCGCTTTGCAAAAATTTCCGGCGATGACAATCCGATTCATGTTGATCCAGAGTTTGCCGCGCGCACGACGTTTGGCAAAACGGTCGCGCATGGCATGTTTCTCTACAGTTTGATTTGCGGTTGCGTGAGCGCGCATTTGCCCAAGGCGGAACAAATCGCGCAAGACCTCATGTTTCCCGCGCCGAGTTTTGCGGGTGAAGAAATAACGGTGACGGTGCGTGTGCTTGAAACCGATGCGCGCACGGCGCGACTCGAAACGTTGGTCACGCGCCCGAACGGCGAATTGGGTTGCCAGGGTGAGATGCGCGTGCGGTTGGCGCAATGAGCGGACTCGTTCTCACTGAAACACGCGATGGCATCGGCATTGTTACGCTCAATCGCGTAGAACGCCACAATGCGCTGGTGCCGGAATTTTTGCGCGAGCTGTTGGCAACGCTTGATGCGCTCCGTGATCAACCTGGGTTGCGTGCATTGGTGTTGCAAGCGAATGGCAAATCGTTTTCGACTGGTGGCGATGTGCGCGCATTTGCGGATGCGCTGAATCTCTCTGCTTTTGCGAACGACATTGTCGGCGCATTGAACCAAACGATTCTCGCGCTCGCGCAATTTCCAGCGCCGGTGATCGCGGCGGTGCATGGAATCGTGACGGGTGGCTCGCTCGGCTTGGTGCTGGCATCTGACATCATGCTCGTTTCGCCACACGTGACTTTTACGCCGTTTTACAGCCTTGTCGGTTTCAGCCCTGATGGCGGCTGGACGGCAATGCTTCCGATGATCATTGGACAGAAACGCGCAAGCGAAATTCTAATGCTGAATCAGACAATCACGGCAGAGCAAGCGGTTGCGTGGGGCATGGCAAATCGGATTGTCGCGGTAGACGAGATTCGCGCGGAAGCATTTTCAAGCGCGCAAAACATTGCGCAAAAGAAACCAGGAAGCATTACGCGGACGAAACGCTTGCTGTGGAATGACGGCGCGGTACTAGCGCGGAAACTGGATGCTGAACGCGCGCAGTTTGTTGAGCAAGTGATCACGGACGAAGCGCGTAACGGTATGATGGAATTTTTGAAACGATGAAACTATTTGAGCTGGGACAAATTGCATCATCAGAACGAATATTTAGTGAAGCGGATCTCGCGGAATATGTCGCGCTATCCGGCGCGCGGGTTACACAAGGCGTCGTGCCGGCGCCATTGCTCGGCGGTCTGTTTTCGTTTTTGCTCGGCACCACGTTGCCGGGGCGCGGCACAAATTATCTGAAACAGCATCTCGAATTTCCATTGCCCGCGCGCATCGGTGAAAAAATTACGGCAACCGTCGCGATTGTGCGCTTGCGTCCAGAAAAAAATCTAGTGAACCTACGAACCGTGTGCCACAATCCGCGCGGTGAAATTGTGTGTGAAGGTGAAGCGCTGGTTAAAGCCAAAGATGTTGTATGACGTGTCGTTGTCCTGGATGGTTGGCAATAACGTGTGAAATAAAATTCGGAGGTAATTGAAATGCGATTGAAAGACAAGGTGGTGATTGTGACGGGCGGCGCGGCAGGTATTGGTAAAGCGACCGCGGAACGATTTGCAGAAGAAGGCGCGCAGGTGGTGATCTGTGATGTTGCCAAAGAAGCGGGGGAAGCCGTCGTGAAAACGCTGGGACCCGAAGCTAGTTTTGCAGTTGTGAATGTGGCTGATCGCCAAGCGGTTCAAAAATTCGTGGATGACGTTGTCGCAAAATATGGCCGCGTGGATGTGTTAGTGAACAACGCCGGAATTTTGCGCGATGGTCAATTGGTGAAATTCAAAGATGGTGTGCTAACCGGGCAAATGTCCGAAGCCGATTTCGATCTGGTGATCTCGGTCAACTTGAAAGGCGTGTTCAATTGCACGCAAGCCGTGGTCCCGCAAATGGTCAAGCAAGGCGGCGGCGTGATTTTGAATGCGTCGTCCGTCGTCGGCTTGTATGGCAACTTTGGTCAGACCAATTACGTGGCGACCAAGTCGGGCGTGATCGGCATGACGCATGTGTGGGCGCGCGAACTGGGTAAATATAAAATTCGCGTGAACGCGATTGCGCCTGGGTTTATCGCGACCGAGATGGTCAAGTCCATGCCGGAAAAAGTGATCGAAGGCATGAAAGCACGCACGCCGCTCGGACGCATGGGCGAGCCGGTGGATATTGCGAATGCGTATGTTTTTCTCGCGTCCGACGAAGCCAGTTTTATTTCGGGCACGGTGCTGAGCGTGGACGGTGGGATCGTTGTTGGCACGTAAAGGAGCTTGAATGGTAAAGCGAAAATTGGGACGGGGTGTCGCGGTGGTGGGCGCCGGCATGAGCAAGTTTGGCACATTTCCCGAATTGACGACGCGCGATCTGTTTGTGCAGGCGTTTCAAGAAATGCGCGGCACGGTGGATCAGGGCTTGGATCCGAACGACATCGAAGCCGTGTATGTGGGCAACTATTCGAGCGATTTGTTTGAAGGCCAAGGTCACACTGCGCCAATCATGACCAGCTGGGTTGGTTTGTCGCCGCGCCCAGCCACGCGCGTGGAAGATGCGTGCGCGAGCGGCGGCGTGGCGTTGCGCCAAGGCATCCTTGCGGTTGCATCGGGTTTGTATGATGTGGTGTTGGTGGGCGGGATCGAAAAAATGAGTAGTTTGCCAACGGAAAAAGTGACTGACTCGTTGGCGACCGCAGGCGATACGATTTATGAAATTCCCGCTGGGTTTACGTTCCCTGGTTTCTATGCGGCGATGGGCACGGCGTATATGCATGCGTACGATTGCACACCCGATACATTTTTGCGGGTGGGCATGAAGAATCACGAGAACGGCGCGCTGAATGACAAGGCGCAGTTCGGGCAACGCATTGCGGATATTATGCAAGCGCGTAAAAAAAGCGCGGAGAAAAAAGGCTTGCCGATTCCGACCTGGTCAAACGAAATGGAATTTATGCGCGACGACCGCGCCAACCCGTTGATCGCGTGGCCCCTGCGCTTGTTCGATTGTTCGCCGATCTCGGATGGCGCGGCGACGGTGTTGCTCGTAAGCGAAGACATGGCCAAACGGTTTACGGATCATCCGTTGTATGTGATCGGATCAGGACAGGCGAGTGACGGCGCGTTGCATGATCGCTCAACGCTCACGGCGATCCCCGCGGCGCAATTGGCGGGTGAGCAAGCATACGCGATGGCGCAGATTAAGCCCGCCGACATCAAGATCGCCGAAGTCCACGATTGTTTTACGATAGCTGAAATTATTGCAACCGAAGACCTGGGATTTTTCGAACCAGGTCGCGGTTGGCAGGCGGCGGATGCAGGACAAACAGCGCGGCATGGTTCGCGTCCGATCAACACGTCGGGTGGCTTGAAATCCAAAGGCCATCCCGTCGGGGCGAGTGGTGTGGGTCAGGTGATCGAAATCTGGAAACAATTGCGCGGCGTGGCGGGCGCGCGTCAAGTGCAAGGCGAGCTCAACCTGGGCTTGACGCATAATGTTGGCGGGACTGGGCAGACTTGCACGGTGCATATTTTTGAACGGAGATGAGGCGATGCCTGAAAATGAATTTACTAGCGCGCAATTTTACAAAGCGTTGAATGACCATAAACTAGTCGGCACGCGCTGTCGCTCAACCGGCGAGGTGTATGCGCCGCCGCGTCCGATCTCGGAGACGACGCACGCCGACGATATGGAATGGATCGAAATGTCCGGCGCAGGCAAACTGGCCGCGTTCACGATTGTGTACATCGCGCCCACGGCAATGATCGCCGCCGGATATGATCGCAAAAATCCGTACTGCGCTGGCATCGTCCAACTTGCCGAAGGTCCAAAAATCAGCGCGCAGATTCTTGGCGTGGACGTGAAAAAGCCAGAGCAGATCAAAATTGGAATGCCGTTGAAAATTGCTTTTGTGGAACGCGGCGAAGGCGAAGCCAAAAAAACTTTTCTCGCGTTCGAGCCAGCGGGTTAGGGATCGGTAAAATACAAAATGCCTTTGATTCAAGCGAACGGGATCAGTCTGTATTACGAGCAACATGGCTGGGACAAACCCGCCGATGTGCTAGTGCTCTCGAATGGAATTTTGATGAGCACGGCGAGTTGGGTCTACCAACTGCCCGTGCTGGCAAAAAAATATCGGGTGTTGTTGTACGATTGTCGCGGTCAATGGCAATCGGAGCATCCGCGCGCACCCTACGCGATGGAGCAACACGCGGACGATCTAGCGGCGTTGCTGACGGCGTTAAAGGTTGAGCGCGCGCACATTGCCGGAATTTCGTATGGCGCAGAAGTGAGCCTGACGTTTGCGCTGAAATACCCCGCACGCACGCAGAGTTTGATCGTTGCATCGGCAGTGAGTGAGATCGGGGTTCAGTTGCGCGGCATTGCCGAGATGTGGATCGCGGCGGCGCAACGCAAGGATAGCGATCTGTTTTTCCAAGTGACCTATCCGTTCAATTTCAGCGAAGCCTGGATCGCCGCCAATGTGCCGCTGTTGGCGCAGGCGCGGGTGCGGTATGCCGCGCTCGATTTTGATGCGGTGATCAATTTGTGCCAAGCGTTTTTACAGTTCAATGTGACCGATCAATTGTATCGCATTACTGCGCCCACCCTGGTGCTGGTCGGTGAAGCGGATACGCTCAAGCCGCGTCACTACGCCGATCTGATCGCGCGCAAAATTTCACACGCCGAGTATGTTGTTGTGCCTGGTTCGGGACACGCCTTGTGCTGGGAAAAATTCGAGGTATTCAATAGTCTGATTTGTGGATTTCTGGCAAAACAAGGATAATGCGAGCCGTGGCGGATGAAGGAGGTGATCTTCAAGCGACCAGTGAAAAACGCAAGGCAACGCGAAATTCAGATTTCAGATTGCGAGTCTGTCGCAACGCACTGAAATTTGAAATCTACAATCTACGATCGATAATTTTTTGGAGGAGAAGCAGAATGAAAAAGGTTCTTTTGTTCGTTGCGCTGATTGCGCTGTTTGCATTTGCTGTCGCGTGCGCGCCCTCGCCCGCGCCCACCGCTGCACCAACTCAAGCCCCCGCGCCGACGAGCGCGCCTGCCGCACAACCCACCGCCGCGCCCAAACCGACGGATGCGCCCAAGCCGACGGTTGCTCCAACTACAGCGGCACCCGCTGGCAAGCCAATCAAGGTTGGTTTGCTCACCGATCAAACCGGTGCGCTCGCGATTTATGGCCCCATGCTTGAGAACGGTTTTGCGCTGGGCTTGGAATACGCGACGGGCGGCACGAATACCGTTGCCGGTCGTCCGATCCAGGTCGTCACCAAAGACACCGCGTCCAAGCCCGATGTGGGAACCCAGGTCGCGCGTGATTTGCTCGAAAAAGAAAATGTGGATATTCTTGTTGGGGTTCCCAGCTCAGGCGTGGCGCTGGGCGTGAACGAACTCGCCAAGCAATACAAGAAAATCTACATCGCCGCGCCAGCCGCTGGCACGGAAATCACCGGCAAGAATTTCAACCCGTATGTCTTTCGCACCGGCCGCTCGAACGAACAAGACGCGCTGGCAAGTAAAGCCGCGTTGCTGAAATTGGGCAAGACGTTTGTCCAAATTGCGCCGGATTACGCTTTCGGTTACGGCTCGGCGCAAGGGTTCTACAATGCCATCAAGTCCGGCGGCGGTACTTTCCCTGTGAACGATTCGGCGGACAAGGTTGGCGCGATTTACATTCCGCAAGATGCGAAAGACTTTACGCCGTATCTGCAAAAAGCACTTGACGCCAAGGCGGACGTGCTGGTGGTGACCTGGGCGGGTGCTGGTTTCGTTCCCCTGTTCACGCAAATGCAACAACTGGGCGTATTCAAAGCGATGAAGGTGTACACCGGGTTGGCTGACAATGCGAGCCTCAAAGCCAGTTTTAGTTACGCCATCGGCGCAACCGGCATCAACGTCTATCACTATAGCTTCCCGAACAATCCAATCAACGACTGGCTCGTGCAACACCACAAAGATAAATACAAATCGGTGCCCGATCTGTTTACCGAAAATGGTTTCGCTACCGCGCAGATGTTGGTGGCAGGTTTGAAAGCCACGAACGGCGACGCGGACCCAGACAAGTTGATCAAGGTTTACGAAGGCAATTTCTCATTCGACGGACCCAAGGGCAAGTACTCGATTCGCCCGTACGATCACGTCATGTTGCAATCGCTGTATATTGCGATGCTCGACAATGTGACCGATCCGGATAGCAAGTTTCTGAAACTCGTGTCAGAAATCAAACCGGATGACATTACACCCTCGTGCACGCTCGAAGGCGATTACGCCAGCCGTTGCCCGAAAAAGTAATTACTCACACTTACTCTGCCCCGTCATTGACGGGGCAGAGTATGGATGGATTATGGACGATCAAATTATTCTCGAAGCGGATCATTTACGCAAAGATTTTGGCGGACTCGTCGCTGTGGAAGATGTGTCGTTACGCGCGCGCGCAGGTTCGCTCCATTCGATCATTGGACCCAATGGCGCGGGCAAGACAACACTGTTCAATTTGCTGAGCGGCATTTTCAAGCCAAGCGCGGGGCGCGTCAAATTTCGCGGACGCGATATTACCGCGCAACCACCGCATCGCATTGCGCACCTTGGGATTGGGCGATCCTTTCAGATCACGAACGTGTTTCCCAATTTGACCGTGTTTGAAAATGTGCGGCTTGCCGCGCAAGCAATGGGCCGCGACAGTTTGAACCTGTTCGCGCCCGCCGCTCGCTTTCGCGTGTACGAAGAGCGCGCGTTCCAAGTTTTGGCACAAGTCAGTTTGCAAGGCAAAGAAAATTTATTGGCGAGCGTACTGCCGCATGGCGATAAACGCAAACTCGAAATTGGAATTCTGCTTGCGTCCGATCCTCAGGTCTTGTTGTTGGATGAACCGACGGCGGGTATGGCATCGGAGCAGGTGCCGCAACTCATCGCGCTGATCGCCGACATTCGCAAGCATGGCAATAAAACCATCCTGCTGGTCGAACACAACATGGATTTGGTAATGAACGTGTCCGATGCGATCACCGTGATGCACTATGGCAAGGTGTTGGCGGAAGGCACGCCCGCGCAAATTTCGGCGAATGCGCAAGTGCAAAAAGCATATCTCGGCGAATTGTATAACTAGGGGCGCATGTCGAGTGGTTTGTGTGTTGCCCTAGGCACCATCTACTATCCACTGGTCAAACTATGACAAACATTCTCGAAGTTGATTCGATTCAAACGTTCATCGGGCAGTTTCACATCTTGGAAGGCGTATCGCTTCAAGTGCCGACGGGGAGCATTACCGCGTTGCTGGGACGCAACGGCGCGGGTAAAACCACCACGTTGAAATCCGTGATCGGCTTGCGTCCGCCGCGTGAAGGGCGCGTGTTATTTGAAGGCGCGGATATTCGCGGCAGGCGGCCCTATGATATTGCCGCGTTGGGGATCGGCTATGTGCCGGAGAACCGCGCCATCTTTCGCGCGCTCACCGTCGCCGAAAATTTGAAAATCGCGGAACGTAAGAATGGCGATCTCGCCAAACGTTCGGATATGATTTTTAGTTTGTTCCCAGATTTGAAACGGCTGATCAAATTATCGGGTGGACAACTGTCAGGCGGGCAACAGCAAATGTTGGCGATTGCACGCGCGTTGGTGCCGGACAATCGCTTGTTGTTGATTGACGAACCGAGCGAAGGCCTCGCGCCGGTCTTGATCGAACAACTCATGGAATCCATTCGCAGTCTGAGCGCGCACACGACCGTGTTGCTCGTCGAGCAGAATTTCCGCATGGCGAGCCAACTCGCGGATCATTATTATCTTGTGGACGACGGCAAAACGATCAAGTCTGGCGCGATGCAAGACCTGGTGAACGATCGCGCGACGGTTCAGCGATACCTGGGAGCGGCGTAATGGAATTTATCAAAAGCAATCGTAACTCGATGGTCACGGGCTTGAGCGTCCTGGTGGTGATCGTGTTGGCGTTTAACGGAATGAGCCCGGCAACCATCGCCAGTGTTTTGTTGTCTGGCATCACGTTGGCGGCGCTCTACTTTTTGGTCGCGTCCGGCGTCTCGCTCATTTTTGGCTTGATGGATGTGTTGAATTTCGCGCACGGCTCGCTGTTCATGCTCGGCGCGTATGCCGGTTGGACGTTTTATACGAATCCGCGTTTGATTTTCAACACCGCGCCGATCCTGCTCATTCTCGCCGCGGGCTTGTTGCTCAATCCACTGATCGCGCGCGTGATCACCTTGCCGCGTTGGGCGCGCGTGGTGGCTGGCGTAATCGCGTTTGCGTTGATGCTGATTGCCTTGCGCGATTTTCCGCTGGACAAACTAGTGGCGATGGGCACGACGATGACGGGCAAGGTGATTGCGACGGCGGAAGCCGAAGAGCCGATGGCGACGATGTTTGTGCGCGTGGCAGGGGCATTGCTCGCGGGCGTCGTCGCGGCAGTCGCGGTGGCGTCGCCGTCGCGTGATCGGATCGCGGCATCGGTACAACGCACGCTCGCGATGGTGATCGGCTTGGCGTTAGCCGCGCTGGCGCTCCTGTTCTTGCGTGATATTGCCGAACAAATCATTTTGAACACTGAAAGCAATCTACGCTTTCTCATGGCGCTGGGCGCAGGTGCAGTTACCGGTGCGATGGTCGGCGCACTGATGGAATGGGGTTTGATTCGCCCATTGTACTCCCGCCCGATTTATCAAATCTTGCTCACGCTCGGACTGGTCTTTGTGTTCGATCAGATCGTGCGCCAGGTGTGGGGACCGGCGGGCGCGTTCATGGATATTCCGACCTGGTTTACCGCGTCGGGGCAAGATTGTCCATCCCCCGATTTGTTGACGTGGTTCAGCCAGCATTGCGATTCGATTAATGTGTTTGGCAGACCATTCCCCAGTTATCGCTTATTTATTATTCTTACCGGCGTGGTCATGTTTGCCGCGATCGTCTTGCTCTTGCAACGTTCGCGCTTGGGCATGATCATTCGCGCGGGCGTGCAGGACAGCGAAATGGTTGAGGCGTTGGGGATTAACGTGCGCCGCATTTTCACCCTGGTCTTTGCGATTGGCGCGGGGTTGGCGGGTTTGGGCGGCGTGGTCGCCGCACCGTTCCTGGGCGTGTATCCGGGAATGGCGATGGAATTTCAATTGCAAGCGTTTATCGTCGTCGTCATCGGCGGGCTGGGCAGTATCCCGGGCGCGGCGGTGGGCGCGCTCTTGCTTGGACTCGCGCGCGCGTATGGCGATCACATCGTGCTAGCCGGCATTCAATTGCCGTGGATGACCGATGCGATCTCGGGCTCGCCGGCGATTGCGCGCGCTTCGACGGTGTTGATTATGGCGGTGGTATTGTTCTTAAAGCCGACGGGTATTTTCGGCAAGAAGGATTGAGAGCAAACGACAGATGACAGACACTAGACAACTCAAACAACCATTTTGGAAAAGGAATTTGGGCGCGCTGGCATTGCTGTTCGCGTTGATGGCGTTTCCGTTTGCTATGGCGCTGTTCACCGGCGAGCCAGTTAACAAAGGCACGCCCTTGTTCACGCAGGGTTTGATGATCCAGGTATTCATTCTCGCCGTTTTTGCGTTGAGCTATGATATTTTGATGGGTCATATCGGCATCTTGTCGTTTGGACACGCGCTCTTTTTTGGCACGGGCGCGTATACGCTCGGCATCCTCGTCAAATACGGACATTGGTCGGTTCCCGCGGCGATCGTTGCCGTGATCGTGATCGCGGCAGTGGAAAGTCTGGTGATCGGCGTGTTGTCGTTGCGCGTGCATGGCGTCTACTTTGCGATGGTGACCCTGGCGTTTGCGACGGTTGCCTTTATTCTCGTCGAAGCCACCGATTTCAAAAACTATACGGGCGCGGAAGATGGTTTGCATGGGATTCCTGTCCCGGATGCGATCAATCCGGCGTTGCACCGCGTCGAGTTTTATTTTCTTTCACTCGCGTTTGCGGTGAGCATGTATCTGCTCGTCAAGTTATTTGTCGATTCGCCCTCGGGGCGCGTGTGGGCGGCGATCCGTGAGAACGAAGCGCGCGCCACTTCCATTGGCTTTAATACGCTGGTGTTCAAGGTGCAGGCAACCATTATTTCTGGGATTATCGCCGCGCTGGCGGGCGCGTTGAACGCGCTGTGGAACCTGAGCGCGACCCCGTTGACGATGGATGTCGGCACGACGATCAACGCGTTGTTGATGGCGATCATCGGCGGCTCAGGAACGTTGATTGGACCGATGCTTGGCGCGGGGGTGCTTGAATTGATGGGTTATACGCTCAATGCCTGGTTAGGTTCGATCTGGCAACTCGTGTTCGGCTTGATTTATATCTTTCTCGTCTTGTTCGTCCCGTATGGAATTGTCGGAACCTGGCGCGCCAAGAAATTCGATTGGCAAGCCGCATGGCGCAAACGGTTAACGCTTCTGCGTGCGGCAATGCAAAAATAAACTGGCTGGTCATGCGGCACAAAATTTCTTGTGCCGCATTTTTTGTCGCATTTGACAGGAACGCGCCGCGCGGTACACTGTTGCCGACAAGGAGAGGTAATGCGACGATTTGTTTTTTCTAGTTTGATGATTCTAATGTTTGTCTTGTCCGCGTGTGAGGCGGCAGATGCAACCCCAACGCCCAAGCCGGCGCGAATTGTATCTGTGACAGCCACACCCGTTCCGCCGCGTGCGCTGGGCGCGCCCGTTTCGCCGGTGCCTACTCCAGCATTAGCCGCCACACAATCAATCAAAATTGGCTTGCTCACCGATCGTGACGGTGAGTTGGCGGCGTATGGCGCGATGCTTGAGAATGGTTTTGCGCTCGGTTTGTCCTATGCAACGAATGGCAAAAATACCATTGCCGGACGCGCAATCGAAATTGTGATCCGCGATACCCAATCGGATGCGGCGACTGGCGTGCAAGCCGCGCGCGATCTGATCGAAAAAGATCACGTGGATGTCTTGATCGGCGCGCCGAGTTCCGAAGTGACCTTGGCGGTTGCCGACGTGGTTAAGCAAGCGAAAAAAATTTTGATTGTTGCGCCCGCGGCGAGTGCAGATTTAACGGGCGCGCGATTTAATCCGTATGTGTTTCGCACCTCGCGCACGACGGATCAAGATTGGTTGGCGGGTCAAGCCGCGTTGGCGAAACTCGGCAAGACGTTTGTGCAGATTGCGCCTGCCGATGCGGTCGGTTATGTTTCCACGCCCAGGTTATATCAAGCCGTCAAGGCGAATGGCGGCACATTTGTTTTGAATGATACGCCCGACCAATTCGGCACGGTTTTGATTCCGCCCAGCACGCTCGATTTCACGCCGCATTTGCGTCAAGTGCTTAACGCGAAACCGGACAGCGTAATTGTCACATGGTCAGGCATGGGCGTCACATCCTTGTTCGCGCAGATGCAACAACTCGGCATGTTCAAATCGTTCCATGTGTTTACCGGCATCGGCGATAACGCGACGATCAAAACCGGGTATTCGGCGGCGCTGGGTGTGACGGGCATGGTGACGTATCACTATACGTTACCCAAGACGACGATCAACGATTGGCTCGTTCAAAATCACGTGTCGAAATTCAAAACGCCGCCAGACATTTTTACGGAAAGTGGATTCACGGCGGCGCAACTTTTGATCGCGGGGTTGAACACGACGCAGGGCGATCCAGCGGCGGATAAATTGATCACAGCGTTTGAAGGTTCAAGTTTTCAAGGACCCAAAGGGATATATTCCGTACGTGCTTCCGATCACGTTTTGTTGCAACCGATGTATGTCGTCAAATTGACGAACACGGATAATCC
Organism: Chloroflexota bacterium; assembly: GCA_037440365.1. GTDB lineage: Bacteria > Chloroflexota > Anaerolineae > UBA4142 > UBA4142 > JBBIUF01. Next base: position 3,418 of record JBBIUF010000082.1, on the reverse strand, counting down.
CGATTCCAAGTTTTTCGATCTGCTTGCCGAATTGAAACCTACCGAGACTGCGCCCCCTTGTCGTCTCGAGGGCGAATATCAGAGTCGGTGCAAGTAATCAGGAGGTTTGTATGCAAAAAGAAATTACACAACCCGGCAAGTTACTCGACGACCAGGGACGCCTCACCCAAGTTGGCTGGTCGCGTCAGCCACAACTCGATTGCAATTTAGAGTGCGCCGCGTTTTACGAATTTCCATTTCGCGCGCTCCAATTCTTGCGCGTCAAACGCTGGGATTATTACGCCGTGTTCACGCCGGAACAATTTTTTTCAGTGACGATTGCTGACCTGGGTTATGCGGGCAATCTATTTGTCTATACGCTTGATTTTGCGACAGGGGCGTTGCACGAAGAAGGTCTAGTGATCCCGCTGGCGCAAGGGCTGGTTTTGCCGCGCAACAGTACCGTAAGCGATTCGCATTTTGCCGATGCGCGCGCGCGGATTGATTTTCGCGTGACGCCGCAAGGACGCCACCTGTCACTCGATTGGCGCGCGTTCGATGGTGGCAAGGGCATCGCGGCGGAGATTGATCTGCGTTGTCCTGCCGATCATGAATCCATGACGATTGTGATTCCGATTGGGCAAAAGCGTTTTTATTACAATCGCAAAATCAATGCGATGCCAGCGACGGGTTGGATTCAATCTGGCGACACGCGCCAAGAACTGCACGCCAACGATTGTTGTGGCTCGCTCGATTGGGGACGCGGCGTTTGGGAGTATCATGGCTTTTGGAACTGGGCAAGCACCTCTGGGTTTTTGCCGGATGGGCGCACGGTGGGCTTGAACCTGGGTTGCGGTTTTGGCGATTTGTCGGCGGCGACGGAGAATGCGCTGATTCTCAACGGGCGAATTCATAAACTCGACCAGGTCACGTTTGCGTACGATCCGCGCAATTATTCCGCGCCGTGGAAATTTACCGATAACCAGGGACGGCTCGAGCTGGAATTTGTGCCGTTCAAAGAACGGCTCGCGCGCACCGACATGGTGGTGATTTTCAGCGAGGTGCATCAGATGTTCGGGCGTTATACTGGGCGGGTTGTGGCAGACGACGGCGAGGAGATTCGGCTGAACGGTTTGATCGGATTTGCAGAAGAGCATCATGCACGCTGGTAATTTACCAATGCGGATTACACTCTATGCTTGATTCACGCATGAAACTATTCCTTGCGCCAGTTTCGATTTTTATGCTTGTTGCACTCGTCTCGCTTGCGTTGTATTTTGCGCCATCGGCGTGGGCGACTTGGCAACCAGCAACCTGCATGCCCGATCATTGTTTCTGCGAGGCACAACGCGCTGGGTTCATTCGCCAACCGATTAATGCTTATTCCAACCTAGCATTTGTCTTAGTTGGCTTGTTGATCCTTGCAAACGCGCGTGACGATTGGCGGCGCGGTTTGCGCGCAAACGCCATGCAAACCCAGCGCGCGTTTCCAATGATTCTGGGTGTTTCGACTATTGTAATCGGTGTCGGCTCGTTTTTTTATCACGCATCGCTAACGTTTGTCGGGCAGTGGTTCGACGTGATGGGCATGTATCTGTTCGCGAGTTTCGCGCTCGTCTACAATTATCTGCGCTTGCGTCCGATTCGTCCGGTCATGTTTGCGTTGGCGTATGTTGTGATGAATGCAATGTTGGGTTACTTGATCATCGTCAATCCTGAAATGCGCCGCCAGGTGTTTACTGCGATGATTTATGCGATCCTCGCGCTCGAAGCGCTAATTTTGTTGATCGAGCGACCCAGGATGCGGACGCGCTATCTCATCGGCGCGATTGTCAGTCTCGGCATCGCGGATGCGATTTGGATGCTGGACGAAAGCGGCGTCTGGTGTTCGCCAACGAGTTGGCTCCAAGGTCATGCCGTGTGGCATCTCGGCTCTGCGCTCGCGGCGGGCTTGCTGTATCTGTATTATCGCTCGGAGCGGGGTAAGTGACATTGCAAGGCAATAACCTGGCTGGGTATGATCGCCGCGCGGTGGCGCGCAAGATTGTGCTGGCGTCCCAGGAATTGCATGTGCCATTCGCGTCCGCCGTGCGCGAAATGGTGTTGCTGGGGCGCACGGTGGTGATCGCAATGGCGTTGGCGCAAGAGCCGCAAATTTTATTGCTCGTGAGCCGACGGTGTATCTCGACGTGAATCATCAGATCGAAATTTTGGGACTCGTCCGCAAACTCAATCGTGAAAATGGCTTGCGGTTTTGGCGACGATGCACGACTTGATCTCGCCGCGCTGTACTTTGATCGCTTGATGTGGTTGGACGATGGGCGCATCGTGATCGAAGGATCGCCGCAAGAGGTTTTATCGGCGGAGCGTGCGTATTCCGTTTTCGGAGCGAACGTGTTGGTGCAGGCGCATCCGACACGCGCGCACATTCCCCAGGTGGTGATGCTCCCAGCAACTGGCTGATGATTGGCGCAAATTCTGGATTGGATTATAATGCCATGCGTCTTCTTGTGCGCGATGCGGCGCACGGAATTTTTTTTACCTGCCGATGGGCCTGCACGTGTTCGCCCTGCTTTCGGCAGGTTTTTGTTTTCCATTCCGCGAATCCAATCACAGGAGATTGCAATGTCGCCCAAATTGTCCCAGGTTTTGCTTAAATGTTTCGGCTTGGTTTTGTTGGCGTGGGTTGGTTTTATGCAACTCGGTTTTCCAGCGGTCGCGCAAGCGGCGGGACCGTGGACGGTGAACAACAATGGCGATGATGGAACGGCAGTTGCCGCTAATTGCAACCCAGGCAATCTCAATACCTGTCGGTTGCGTGATGCGCTTGCGGCGGCATCCAGTGGCGACACGATCAACTTTAGCGGCGATATGACCATCACGCTTGCCAGCACGCATCTAACGATTGACAAGAATATGACAATTGACGGCGAGACGCATAACGTCATCCTGAGTGGAAATAACGCCGTGCGCGTATTGGTCGTGAATGGGGGGGTGACCGCGACCCTGCAAAACCTCAGCGTGACCCAAGGGTATTGTAGCGGCTGTAATGGCGCGGGCGTGTATAACTCGGGCGCATTGACGGTGACCGCGACTAGCTTTTACAGTAACACGGCAAGCTATGGCGGCGCGATTATCAATAATGGCACGGTGACGGTTGCCAACAGCACATTGTATAGTAACACGGCAACTTTTGGCGGGAGCATTTACAACAATACCAATTGCGTCATGACCGTGAGCCACAGCACCTTTCACGATAATGGTGCGAATTCATGGGGCGGCGCATTTTTCACGTATGGACCGGCAAGCGTCGATAGCAGTACTTTTTCGGCGAATCATTCTGATGGTGAGGGCGGCGCATTGGCGAATGGTAGTCCGTCCAGCCCGATTACGCTCACCAACAGCAAGACCATTAAGCTGAGCCAGGCCGGCCTCTACA
>JBBIUF010000081.1:13063-18594 GCA_037440365.1 Chloroflexota bacterium | reverse complement strand
GCGCGTGACGGCACGTGCTTCAAGTCGCGCGCCAATACATTTGAACGTGTGCCATCTATCGCCCTGCCCGCCACGCTTGGATTTGTTCGACGTGTTCGTTCGCGTGACCAAGCGTATCTGACTCGATCATGTCGCCGACGGAATAGAAACGCTGTTCGCCCCACCACGGGCTTGGCACTTGCGCCATCAGTTCAATTTCGGTCAAGGTTTCCAAGTGCGCGATCAACCCATTGCGCGTGTCTAGAAATTCAGCGCGCACACGCGCCCACGACCAATCTTTGCGTTTTGCCGCTTGACGCGGATTCGCGATATCATCAAGTTCGTCGCGCGTTTGCGGGCGCGGCTTGCCTTCGCGGATCGCTTGGCGCACATGCTCGTGAATCACTTGTTCCCAGTACGACACATGCCCAATGGCATCTTTGATCGTCCACTCGCCGATCACGGGAACAGAGGTAATCTCTTCTTCGCGCAAACCGTCAACCAGGTTCAACACGTGATCGCGGTTGGCGGCGAGCTTGGCCATGAGTTCAGTTTTCATGTTGGCTAATGTCCTTGTTTGATCGCGCGCCGCGCGAGTCGATCCACCCAGCCCGGCGCAATGAGTTTGCCCAACGCGATCCAACTGCCGCGCGGCGTGATTTGCGTTTCGCGTTCGCGCTTCGCCGCGCCCTGAATAATCCGCCGCGCGCACTCAGCCGCGCTCATCATTTTTTCTTCGTGCGTTGGACTCGCGCCGAGCGGTTTGCCATCCACGCCCAAATTATATTTGCGAATTTCGGTCGCCACAAAATCCGGCAGGGCGAGCGTCACCGTCACGCCACTATCCATCAATTCGATCCGCAGAGTATCGAGCAAGCCGCCCATGGCATGTTTGCTCGCCGCATAACCACTCCGCATCGGCACACCGGTTTTGCCCGCGAGCGATGATACGCCGACAATGCGCCCGCGCGTGCGCTTCAAATGCGGCAATGCATAAAATGTGCAAAAGACTGTGCCGAGATAATTGACGCGCATCAAGGATTCGAAAAACGCTGGATCGGCGATCTGATCAAATTGCGCCCACATGCCAAACGCCGCGTTGTTGATCAACGTGTCAATGCGCCCAAATTCGGTGACGGTGCGCGCGATTAGATTTTCGCAATCACGCTGTACGCCGACATCCGTGGGAATCGCCACGACGCGCGCGTCGAGTTGCGCGCATTCGGCGGCGACGGCTTGCAAGCGTTCGCCATCGCGCGCGGCAAGCGCGAGCCATGCGCCGTGCGCCGCAAGCTGGAGCGCCAGCTCGCGTCCAATGCCACGCGACGCGCCCGTGATCACGACCACATGATCTTTGAACACAGAAACCACTTTACTCGCCTCGTAATCTAGTCTTGAAGCGGTTGACTTGAGCGGTATGTTCCGGCTCATGCTCGTACGAATTGGCCGCGATGATTTGTTCCAACGTCGCTGTTCCCGCTTGCCAATCAAACATCGGCAACGGTTTTTGCAAATCAGCATCCGACAAGGTTCGCACTACCGCGAGCAAATTGCGATATGCCGCATCAAACTCATCGCGCACTTGGGCGAGCGTCCACGCGCGGCGCATTTCTATTTCCCGCTGATTATACGCATTGATCGCCGCGTCGTCTTTCAAGCCCAACGGTTTCGGTGCGCCCTCGCGTTTGTACTCGGCGATAAATTTGATCGCCACGCGATACCACAGGGCGACATGCGCCATTAAATCTTTCACCGTCCAGGCATCGCTTAATTGACCGGTAACCAAATCGGCATCGGAAATGTCCGCCAACGCGTCCACCAAATTCGTATGCTTGCGCTGAATCGCTGTCAAAATTTCATCCGGCGTCATCGCATCTCCATTCACGTCAACAAATTTATCGTCATGCTCATGCGTTTATGCATTACCGTTTTTATGTGTTGTCGTTTTCCACGTTGTGCCTTGCGGCGTGTCTTCCAACACAACGCCCATTTCCGTGAGCGACCGGCGCACTTGATCCGCGAGCGCGAATTGTTTCGCGGCGCGCAATTGCGCGCGTGTGGTGATCAACAACTCGACCAGCGGCGCGAGGTTTTGCGCGGGCAAGAGTGTGTCAGCGTCCCGCCAATCATGCGCCAATTCGTGCATCGCATCATGCGCGTGATCGATCAATTCGCGTTGCGCGCTCGGCTCGTCCGTTTCTTTCATCGCGCGCGCGAGTTGATCAAGGTAAAGCGTCGTCACATTCAATTCCGGTGGAGGCGCATTCACCACAGGCGCAACAATTTCGCTTGGCTCTGCCACAGTGCCAAGACTGTGCGCGCGCAGTTGCGTAAACGGAATTATCGCGCCCGCCGGATAGATCGTTTCGCGTCCAGCATAGCGCACCGTCACGACACCTGCGCCGCTCACCTCGCCGGTTTGCGCCGCGAGGTCGAGCGTGAACGCGGTGTGTTCGTCAATCCCCAGCATCACCACATCATATGGCAATTTAGCTTCGAGTAACTTGAGACGCGCCGCGCCCATAAAACAAAATCGCGTGTCATACGTGCGCCCCTCGGCATTATTCCAATGCGGGACGATGGCAAGTTTCAAACCAAACGCACCGAGCAAATCGAGCCCGTCAATCCAATCCACCGCGTGACCCGCTTTATAAATTTCGTACACTGGAATCGCGCAACACCCTAACGCGATTGCGCCCGCGCTCGCAAACACCAACTGCGCACCGGTCATCCATTGCGCCACCAGCGCGTCCCAGATCACGGCACCGCGCCAATGATGTACCGCGTAACTGGGACTGCCGGGACCGGCGAAAATAAAATTGGCGTGGCGCAACACGCGCAAGGCGGCTTGAACCTGAAATGCGGTGGCGTCATTCTTGTTTTTGTATGACGCGACGACCAGCGGCACGTCAAAGCGTTGCTTGAAATACTCGGCCGCTTTCGCCGAAATTTCGTCGGCGTTCACTTCAAAGCCAGCCGGCGTGTCCAGAAAAGCCGCGCTCACGGGCGGCGTCACGCGCGCCAGCAACGCGCGATGGGTTTTCGCCATCGTCTCACCCAGTTCGCCCGAACCGATCAACGTCAACGTGCCCGGTTGATTATTCATTCAATTAGAAACCATTCAATCACAAAAGCACAAAGGCACACCTATAAATTCTTGTGTCTTTGTGCTTTTATGATACACATTCACAAGCGCAGTGGTAGAATTAACCGCGCTTGGTGAAATGGCCGTCAAACAACAAGAGCGACGCGACGTTACTCCCAGCTTGTTTGAAACGCTCCAGCATCAACGTCGCATTTTTTTCTTCTTCCACTTGCTCGGTGATAAACCACTGCAACACGGCTTGCGTGGCGGGATCATGCTCTTGCACCGCCAAATTGTAGAGCGCGTTGATCGAAGCAGTCACGCCTTGTTCATGCGCGAGCGTCTGTTCCCAGACCGCCACCACCGACGCGAAATCGACGGGCGGTTGTTCCAACGCTTGCAATGCAACGTGCCCGCCGCGATCATTCACATAGTCAAAAAATTTCAGCGCGTGCACGGTTTCTTCATCATGTTGCGTACGCATCCATTGAGCCGAACCAGGCATATTGTGCGACTCGAAATATGCCGCCATCGCCAGATACAAGTACGCCGAATAAAATTCTTTTTGAATTTGCGTATTGAGCGCTTGCTCAATCGTTTTGCTTAGCATTACTGCCTCCTTGAATTTTCCGAATCGTCGTCCGTTTTCAATTATAGCACAATTACCGTGCGCCGTCTGACTCGATCCCCCGCGCGCAAAAAGTATAACATTCGGGGCAAACCGTGTCAATGTCCTCGCTCATCGCGACACATCGCCACGCGACTTGACACTTGCCCCAATCCGCGCTACTATCTCATCAATCTTGTGGGGAGGATGTAACTCTGGAACCGATTGAACTGGCACGTTTGATTGTTGATTGGATCTCGGATAAAAAAGGGGCGGACATTTTATTGTTGGACACCCGTCCGGTGTCGGTCATTGCCGATTATTTTGTTATCGCGAGCGCGGACAGTAACCGCCAGATCAGCGCAATTGCAGACGATCTGCAAAAACAACTTAAAAAGCAAACGATCTTGCCGCTGGGCATTGAAGGCACACCGGATTCCGGCTGGATGTTGCTCGACTATAACGGCGTGATTGTGCATGTGTTTAGCCCAGCTATGCGCGATTATTATCGGCTCGAAGAAATCTGGGAACACGCGCCCGTTGTTGTGCGAATGCAATAAGCGTCACCCGCCATTTTTGAAATGAAAATCCGATGCAAAAATTTGCATCGGATTTTTTTATCTTGGGCTGGTTGATCCCGCGCGCTTTTTATTCGTTCACCCAACGATCAATCTCGCGCGTATACGCCGTCAGTTCCGCCGGGGTAAACCACAACGCGATTTCCTTCGCCGCCGTTTCCGGCGCATCGGACGCATGGATCAGGTTACGCAAGCCCATCATCGCATAATCGCCGCGAATGGTGCCTGCCGCGGCTTCCCAGGGTCGCGTTGCGCCGACCATCGCACGCACTGCACCAATGGCTTCGTGCCCTTCCAAGACCATCGCGACAACCGGGCTGGACGAAATGTAACTGACCAAGCCATCGTAAAAGAATTTGCCCTGGTGCACGGCATAGTGCTGTTCCGCCAACGCGCGGCTAACCTGAAGCATCTTGAGCGCCACAATTTTCATTCCACGTTCTTCAAAGCGGGTCAAAATTTTTCCAACGAGTCCGCGCTGGACTCCGTCGGGTTTAACAATTACGAGCGTTTGTTGCAACGTATCCTCCAATTAAAAAATTATAAATTAAACGTCACCGACTCGTGCCATGTTCTAACACAAAGCGGTACCGCTCCAACGCTTCACTCAAACGATCCGCGCGCGTATACGCATCGCCCAGGATACGATGCGCTTCAAGCGGCGCATCAATATGTTCAAGCAACGCCTCCAAGTCGGCAATGACATCCTTGACTAACCGGGGCGCGTGTTGCACGACAAAATCATATTCGCCCAACGCGGCAGGCAATTGATTGGCATCGCGATAGGCACGTGCTTGTGCGAGTCGTTCTGCGCCTTTCACCGCGCGCTTGGGTTTGCGAACCGCCGCAGGTACAATGGGCGCGGCAGGCCTAGTTGCGGTTTCGCTCACAGTTGGCGGTGGAACCATTGCCGCGATCGGCGCGGCAGGCACGCTAATTGACTCGGGCGGTGTTTCAACCGGCGCGGCTTGAACTTGATGCTCTGGCTCTTGCGCTACAACATGAGACTGGGCTTGCAAATCGCGGATCCATTGCGAAACGTGCGCCGGTTCGACAACATACGCCTTTTGGGGAACAGCTGGCGTTTCCATAATTGGCGCGGCGGGCGCAACAGGCGCTTCGCTCGGCGATGCTTGCAAATCTTGCAACCATGCGGGCGTTGTTTCAACAAATTTTTCGATGCCTGACGTTTCCGCAGTTGGCGCGACTGGTGCTTCGGCGTGTGGCGTTTCCACAATTGGCGCGGCGGGCGCAACAGGCGCTTCGCTCGGCGATGCTTGCA
>JBBIUF010000081.1:0-12963 GCA_037440365.1 Chloroflexota bacterium | reverse complement strand
GGCGCAACAGGCGCTTCGCTCGGCGATGCTTGCACATCTTGCAACCACGCAGGCGTTGTTTCAATAGATTCTGCTACCGCAGGTGTTTCTGCTGTCGTTTCAATTGTAGCTTGCTCATTTATTGCGGCTGACGTTTCAGTTGCCGACGTTGTCGCTGATTCTTCTAACCAGGGCGGCAAATCCGTCAAGGGCGATTCGGTCGGCGCAATCGTCGCGCTCGTCTCGGCAGATTCGCGCAACCAAGGCGGCAGGTTTGTATCGGCAATATCCGGCTTGACAGCTGGCTCAACCAGTGGCGCCACCACCGTTGATTCGCTTGTTTCGGCAGACGCTGGCTCGGCAAAGGAAAAATCAAAGGCAGACGTTGGCGCAGGCACTTGAGCTGGCGCATCAACCGGCGGCGCAACTTGAACGTAACGCGGCACCCGCACATTTGTCGGCAAGAGCGGCGAGCGGAGACCGAGCAATTGTTGCGCGGTCTGGTTCATTGGGTCAAGCGTTTGTGCGCATTGGAGGTATTGATCGCCTTCGGGGACGCCGGCTTCTTTCCAAGCTGTGCCAAGAATCAAATTAGCTTTGAGGCAGTACGGCAACGACTCGAGTAAATTTTGGGCGACCTCTGCCGCTTCGCGCATATGGCTTGCACGCCACAAGGTTTCGGCAAGCGCAACACGCGCGTCATACCGCGTTGGCACATTGGCAACGAGGGTTTGCAATTCTTGAATCGCTTGCGCGAGCAACCCTTCACTCACATACAACCGCGCGAGCGCAACCGGCGTCAGTTTAAGCCGCGGACGCGATTTACCGTCCAATTCGGCATAGAGACGCAATAATTCTTTTCGTAAATCCGCGTTGCCCGGGTTGAGTTCAAACGCGCGTTCCATATGCCACACGGCTTCGGCAATCAAATGTTCCTGTTCCAAAATTTCGGACAAGCCGGCATAAGCAAATATATTTTCGGGATCGGCGCTTAGGACACGGCGAAATAATTCTTTCGCGTCGTCCAAGTTGTCTTTTTGCAAACTTGCTTGCGCCATTTGGCGATAGATTTCGATGTATTTGGGTTGATAACGCAAAATGTGTTTGCAGATAGCAAGTGCTTCATCATTGCGGTCATGATGAATGAGTTCGCGCACCTGGTCTACGTATGCAATGAGCGTTACTTGGTCGTCCACAGTTGCCTCCCAATGTCGCCGCTATTATCGCCCAAAGCGAAACAAATGTCAATCAAAACGCGCGTGCCGGGACGCGGGACAGATGTCTTGCAACACGCACGCGGCGCAACGTGGTCTAGTTTTGCGGCACGTGTCTTTGCCCAGCGCAACGATGAGCGCGTGATACTCGTTGAACAAAGCCACGTCGTGCGGCAAGTGCGTCATCAACATGGTTTGTAATTCGGCATACGTTGCATCGGCGCGCGCGAGACCCAGGCGCGCCAAGATGCGGCGCGTATACGCATCCACAACAAAGCTCGGTTGTTGCGCGGCGTAGAGGAGGATCGAATCTGCCGTCTCTGGGCCAATGCCATAGACCGCGAGCAATTCGTCCCGCAGAATTGCCGGAGCGGTTGCGCAGAGATGCGCCACATCGCCCTGATGTTGAGCGAACAGGAATTGGGTGAACGCTTGCAATTTTTTCGCTTTGAGATTGAAATAGCCCGATGGTCGAATCAATTGCGCGAGCCGCGCGGTAGAAACCTGGTGTAGGTTTTCCGGCGTGAGCAAGTGCGCGGCGCGTAAATTATCCAGCGCCTTTTCGACATTCGTCCAGGCCGTGTTCTGCGTGAGAATTGCGCCCACGATGATTTCAAATACGCCACCGCCTTGATGGGGCCACCAATGTTGCGCGCCAAAGCGCGTGAGCAGGCGCATGTAAATGGCAAGGAGTCGAGTTTTCATTTCGGTGCATTATATCGGTCAAGCGTAAAACGTAAAGCGGCATTCCATTACGCGCATTGACAGGCGCGGCATTCCCGCTAGAATATCCGCACGGAGGAACGCATGAGCCAACGCGCAAATTATCTAAACGAAGTGGGCATGTTGAATCACACGCCGCGCACCGGATTTTGGTTTCTAGGTCACGGCGAGCAATCGGTCGCGGAACACATCTATCGCATGTTGCATGTGGCGTATGTGCTGGCGCACATGAGCCAGGAACCCGTGGACGAGTTGCGGCTGATGTATCTCGTACTGTTTCACGATTTGCCAGAAGCGCGCACCGCCGACCATAATTACGTGCATCGCAAATATGTCACCGAAGATTTGGATCGCGTGTTGCGCGATGGCGAACGCGAATGGCCGCACGGTCCCGACATTGCCGCGCACATCCGCGAATTTGAAGCCGCGGAAACGCGCGAGGCGCAGATCGCCAAAGACGCCGATCAACTCGAATTACTACTCGCGCTGAAAGAACAACATGATCTCGGCGGATCCACGGCAGACGATTGGATTCCGTCTTTGCTTGCGCGCTTGCGCACCGACGCGGGAAAAGCACTGGCGGATGAAATTTTGGCGACCCGCTGGGACGCATGGTGGTTCCACGACAAGGACGATCCACATTGGGTCAATGGCACCAAGCGCTAAGCCCTGCCTCACCATACGCTTGACTTCTTAGGTAACGGTGTGGTATAATACAAGTAATTCCGCACCAAGGAACAAGGTTTTGAACCAGCCGCCAGGGTGATGCTAATGCCACGCAAAAAGAATTCAGCCCCCAGCCCACTGACCAATCTCAGCGAAAAAGAAATTGAGCAACTGCGCCAAATTGACGAGCGCCTGCATCGCGTTGTGCAAGAACGCCGCGCGGGTCAGCCCAAAGCGGGGGTGCACGCGGAGCAATCCTTTGGCTCGATTACGTTTCGCTATGAAACCGTGCGCTGTGGCAAACAAAATTGCACGCGCTGTCCCCACGGACCCTACTGGTACGCGTATTGGAAAGAAAACGGGCGCACGCGCTCGCGGTACGTGGGACGCGTGCTACCGCAAAAAGCCCGCGAAGTGTACGAAGAAAAACAACGCGCCAAGTTGGAAAAATAGAACGCAAAGCGTGAAACGTAAAACGTAATTCGGTGTTTCACGCTTTGCGTTTTCAGTTCAGATGGAGGCATTCATGAAATCAGTCGCCCACACATCCGTGCTCCGCCGCTTGATCGTTGTCGGTTTATTTTTCGCGCTCATATGGCTGGTTGCGCCTGACATCACCCACGCCGGCGGTTTTGGTGAGCGTTTAAGCAACGGATCGTTTGAAGAAGGCTTTGCCGATAACGGCGTGGCGCTTGGCTGGACAGCATTCAACAACGGCGGCGCGGCGGATTACATCTACCGCGATGATACCGGCACGCGTTTTCTCGCCGACGGCAAACATTCGCAATTCCTCCGCCTCAGCACCATGAACTATTTTGTGACCGATCCCAATCGCTATTCCGGCATTTATCAAACCGTGGCAGTTACCGCTGGCACAGCCTACACACTAACGCTGAATGGCATGATGCGCGTGTTGCCCAACGACTTGGATAAGAACAATTGGAGCTATATCGTGCAATGGGGCATTGACCCCAACGGCGGCACAGACTGGGGCAAGGTACTGTGGAACGATCTCCCTTGGAACACAACCTATAACGAAGACGATCAAGGCGCGCTCTCACGCTATACGACGACGCTTGTCGCGCCGTCGAATAAACTCACACTGTTCATTCGCGCCTTGAAAAAATTCCCGACGAATTATCGCACCTTGTTCGTGAATCTCGATGGCATCAGTCTCACCGGACAAATGCCCACGACAGGCGTCGGGGACACTACACCTGCGTTCAACATTACCCTACCGCCCTATGTTTACACCACCAAGCCATTCACCGTGCGCGTCACCGCGACGGATGCCATTGGCGTTGCCGAAATCAAATTAACCGACGATGGCAACGTGGTAGGCACATCCACCAACGCCGTCGGCATGTTAGCCAAGACGGTCGATTTCGTTTGGACGCCGATGACAGCCGGCACGCATTTGATCCAAGTGGATGTCCGCAACGAAACTGGAAAGACGACCGGCATTCTTCAAGCAGTCCAAGTCAAAGCGATTGCGGAATTTTTGCAGAACCGCGATTTTGAAGACGGTTTTGCCCCGGAAGGCGTCGCGCTAAAATGGGGCGCGTTCAACAACGGCGGACGCAATGTGATCGAGCAATTGTACGATGACACCTGGAAGCCGGTGGTCGCCAGCGGCAAACATTCGCAGTTGATCGAAATCAGCACGCTGGGTCACGGCGAGTTTGATCCGTATGCCGAATCGGATCGCTATGCCGGCATCTGTCAGGTTGTGACTGGCTTGACGCGCGACGCAACGTATTATCTCAACGCCAACGGCGCGCTCCGCATTACCGAAGGCGACCAGCACACAACCGATTGGAGCTGGGCGGCGCAGTGGGGCTATCTGCCGAGCGCAGACCCCAGTTGCGGCGCGTGGAACTCGGTCAACAATTGGCAAGTCTTCCCGTGGCAAAATGTCGGGTATCGCGAAACGCCGCCACAAATCAACGCCACCACATATACGTTCACCGCGCCAAGCGATACGATCACTATATATTTCGCGGCATGGAAAAAGTGGGCAATCGGCGCGCGCGAATTCCTGGTCAACTTTGATAACTTGAGTTTGGCGGGCTACTCCGCTCGGTAAATCGCACGAGACATTCCGAATTTCAAGCGCGCCGAAACATTGGCGCGCTTGATTTCATCCGAGGCAAGATGATCGCGCCCACACCTAAACTCAACATGCGTGAATTGTATCGGCGCTTTGATGCGCCCGTCACCCGTTTCGATTGCGGCAAACGGTGCGCGCCGCACAATCCGCGCGGCATTCCGTTTTGTTGCGATATTTGCTACGCGGTGCCTGCGGCGTATCGGCAAGAATGGGATTATCTGCAACCGGCAACCGATCTGTGGCATGAATGGCGCGGCGATGAATGTCCCACCAACCTAACCGATCCGAACGATCTCCGCGCGGAAACACCAGAGCATATGCTATTACTCGCGTGTCAAGGTCCCGCACACTGTCAAAGAAAATTTCGCGCCACCAGTTGCCGCCAATTTCCATTTTTTCCGTATGTCACCGCGGCGGGTCGTTTTATTGGCTTGGCATACGATTGGGAATCTGAACCCACGTGCTGGGTGATCAGCAACCTGGGTTCTGTCACTGCAACATTTCGCCGCGAATTTGTGCGCATCTACGACGCGCTGTTTACGCTGTGGCAAGCCGAGTTTGAAAGCTACGCCATTCGCTCAGCAGAAATGCGCGAACACTTTGCGGCGCACAAACGCCGCATTCCAATTTTGCATCGAAACAGCGGCAATTATCTGCTCAGCCCAACCAGTGAACGGTTGCAAAAAATATTACTGAAACAACTACCCACGTTTGGCGCGTATCGCAAACGCGCGTAAACAGAAAACGCGGCTCGCCTTTCAGCGAGTCGCGTTTCAATTCAACGCCCAGTTATTGTCGCGCCGCGCGCGCCTGATTAACCACATCCGCAATTTGCGCCAGGTGATCATCGTCATGCTTGAGCCCAAACACAAACCGCGTGAGTGCGTTTAATTCTGGAAAACTTTCATGGATGCGATACACATTGCTCAGATCGGGTTGATCGGGCCACACCTCCAGCGTGGCTAGGCGCATCCGCAAACTTTCCAGTAACCGCGCGCGACATTGCGCTACGGTTGTGATCGTTCGCCAGGGCACTTCAACACGCGAGCGCCCGCCACGCGACGGCACCCCGCGCGCCAACTCCGCCGCAATAAACGCCGCCTCTTCCGCGGTCGCGGTAACATGCGCGATCAGATGACCTAGCGTCCACGCGATTTCGAGTTCGCTTGCATTCGCGGCAAACGTGTCATGCGCGTTCAAGTCAACCGGGACAAAGATTACATCGGCGTCCTGGCACGTTTCGAGCAACGCTAACATTTGATTGACCATGGCGCGGGTCTGCTGGCGCAAATCAGCCACGGTGAATTGCTGTGCATAGTCTGCAATCGAAATTGTTTTATTGCGAACCAGAGCCCAGTCCAACATCATTTAACCTCGTTAGGATCGAGAACATACCGCCACCAATTATTAGCGACGCCATTCGTCACGCCCGCGACCTTGGGCAAATGCGTCAACCACCATTTGTGGTGCGCGCGAATTTCGCCGCCGCCCCAATCGGCGCGTGTCACGGCGCGATAATTCGGCGGCTCCGGTAAATTGGGAAACTGGAGCCAATCGTCCGCGCACGATTGCACCGCGTTCGGGTTGCCCCATTCATAATCAATTTGGCTCGGCGGCGCATAATGCAATGTGCCAACATTGGCTTGCCCCGGCGCAATTTGATCGAAACACAAAAAGCGTTCGAGTAAGTTGAGCGGCGGCGTGATCGTTTTCGGATTCCGCTCCTTCGGGCGCGTATACGCCCAATTCCAAAACTGATCCGAGCCGAACAAATGCGCCAGGGTTGTTTCGGCGCGATGTCCCAGGTCTTCGAGCATTTCGCCGATGCCGCGCTCGTAGCTAAAGCCCATCACAACAAACTTGCGCGGACAACTCGCGGTGTTGTCCAACGGACCGCCGTTGCAAAAGAACGCGCCCGCGCCGCCCATTGCCGCTTCCCAGAAACCAAAGTAGGGACCGCCAAACAGCCACACTTCGTCCAATTCGTTTGCCGCAACGCGCGCAAGCACGTTAAACTTGGACATTATCGCGCCATAATCCACCGCGTCGGGATCGTGCGCACCGATATTGGTGCGCGCCACGTTGACGTACTGCGCCGCGCTATATCGAAAGCCATCGGCTTTGATTGGCAGTTCGTCCACCTCAACGCGATCGACAATTTGATAGGCGACCAAGCCGCCACTACACTCGGCAATATCGGCAATATATCCCGCCGCAAGTTGATCGGGATCGTTCCAGTTCAGCGTCTCGATCAGTTTTTTCCCGCTCGCGGCATCCACCACCGGGTTATACACGACCAGCATCACGCGCGGCGTCTGCGGCTTGAGCACGCCGTCGTCCGGCTTGGGCTGGGGCGATGGTTGCGGCGGCGGCGTGGGAGTTGGCGGCGGTTTCGCTCGCGGCGCAGAACCGAACAAGCGCGAGAGTAGATCCGCAAGCGAACCCAGGAATGAATTAGAGGATGACATGCGCTCCTTTCGTCCTAGTCAAACTAGGCGCGGCGAAATTATACTCTCAATCGCATGAAAATTACAGGGACGGGTTTGAGCGCCCGTCCCTGGATCGCGTTTAATACTCTACCGTGACGACGCGCGGCTCGACGCGATCTTCGACGATACGCACGTCTTCCTGTACCAAGCCAACCCAGTAATAAACATTGATCCGCGGCGGCTTGTCCACAATTTTCACCGAGCCGCTCACGGTGACCCGTTGACCTGGCATCAAATATAAATACTCTTTGCCGTCTATCGTCACGTGTTTCAATTCCTTGCTTGAACCGATCTGCCAGCGATACGGATACGACCGACCGACGCTATTGCCTTCCGAATCAAGCCCAACCCGCCACACGCCGGGTTCTTCAAACGCCTGTTTCGTATTGAAATTTTCGCTTGTCGTGTAGAGCGTCCCCGGTTCTGGTCCGCTTGTGCGAATCGGCACGGGTCCAATATTTTGCACCGTGACGGTGAATGAGAGTGTGCCGCCCAGTGGAACTTGCAATGCATTCTGCGCGAGCTGGGTTGAGGGTAACGGCAAGGGCGACCACTCTACGCCGGAATTTTTGATCGTCGCGCGCGGAATCCCGCCGTCTTTGATCGTCAATTGTTTTTCGGCGCGGGTGCGATTGCCGATCGCGTCCACCGCTTCCGCAATCACCGTATATGTGCCATCCGGCGGCGGCGTGGCAAGCAGATCAATGCCGCCATCATAATCGTACTCGTGCGCGCCCATGCAACTCAATTCATCTTTGAGGCACAGCGTTGTTTTCTTTTCGGCAACTTCAAAACGATCCCGGCCGTTCGTCAAATACACATCCACCTTGGCTGGCTTGGTCAAAAAATAACGAATCGCTACGCGGTCTTGGATTCCATCCTGGTTTGGCGTGAACGTATCCGGGAACACGGTAAAGTTGAGTAACTCGGGCGGCGTCGAATCGGCTTGCGTGATCGTCAACGCTTTTTCAATTTTTGCGGTTTGTCCTGCCGCGTCTTTCGCTTCGACGACAAGCGTGTATTTGCCATCGGGCAAGACGCGGTTGTTGATTGCGCCGTTAAACAGCGAATCGTATGCGCCTGCCGCGCGCGGTTGCGCCGCGCGAAAATCATGCCGCGCGCCCGCCGCATCAAGCAAATAGATCGAGACAAATGCATCGCGCCCAACCGTGTAATGGATCGTCGTCGCCAGGTTTGGGCTACCCGCGAACGGCGAAATCCCGTCAGGGTTAAGCGTGACGTTGCTCAACAACGCGCCCGATGAACATGCGCTTAACACCAACCCCAGCATCATCAAAAACAAAACGCGCTTCAAACTTGCCTCCTCAATTCCGCGTGCGTTCAGTGTAGCGTCAACCCAAATTTTAGTCAACCACACAGGCGAAGAACCCACGATGGCTTTTTGGCCCAGCATCTGCCGTCGCATTTCAGCGCACCTCAATCTCCGCGATGATCACACGATCACCCTGGTCGGTGGGCAAACGCGTCCCGGTTGCCGGATCATACATTCCAATTTCGATTTGATATTTACCCGGCGGCGCGGTGGCATCCAGGGTGATCGAGTAAACATCCGGCACAAGATCGCGAGGCAACCACGCGCTCGTCGGCGGCGTGGGCGCACGATCCATCTGCCCCCAGAGTGGATTGTTTTGGCGCGGATTGAATTGCGCGCCGACGAGATGCACAAACGCCGTATAATTTTTTTCGACGGGGTGATCCGCGCGCCAATACAAGATTAGCGGAACCGTGTCACCAGCGCGAAATTTTGTTTGCGGCAAATCGTATCCCGCCAGGTGCAGAGCCTCACCCAAACGAAAATCCGTTGGATGCGCCATGTCGTGCACGGGCGCTAACTCGGCGCGGGGCGCAATGTTGATCCGCGCCAATTCGACATTACCCACAACCAGGGAAAAATCACCGCGCGCATCCGGTGGAATTACAAAATCATTTTCATAGCGCAAAATATTCCCACGCGGCATTTGCAAAGTCGTTGTGATGAACCCAGTCAACCGAACGTTCGTCATTGCCGGATCAGTCGCGCGCCAATATGTGACCAGGCGCAACGTGTCTCCTGCATTGACCTCGCGCGTCGGCAGATCAAAGCCTAAAAGTTGCAACGTATGGTTGATGCTTTCAACGCGCAGATATTGCGGCGCAAAATTTTCTGGCGCAACATTGATCCAATCCCGCGAATCGCTGGCGTAAAGCGCGAGCCGCTTGTCGCCAACGGCGCGCTCGTACTGTTTACTTAATTTTCGCGCGAGTTGCGTTTCGATCATTTTTTGTGGATCGGTCGCGAGCGCGTCAGAATTAGTAACCAGCCACACCGCCAAGTTGCGATTGAGCGCGCGTTGCACCAACGTATCCGCATCGCCGGTTGTCATCAGCTTGCCGTTCGGCACACCCAGCCAATCCAAGGGCGCGCGCAAGTAATAGAGCACCGTGGGCCATTCCTGATCGGTGTCCAGCAAAACCAGGTCACCTTGCCGCGCAAACGCGTTGATCGTATTGGCGAGCGTCGCGTAATCGTCGGTGAGCCGCCGCGCGGCGTAATAATCGTTCAACACCAACGCGCTTGCGCCGATCACAACCAGGATCGCGATCACCGCAAAAGCGCGCGCCAACCGCGAAAGAAATTTTACGCCGAACGCGAGCAACAATACATACGCAGGTGATAGCACCAGCAAATAGCGCGCTTGGATTTTCGGTGCAAAGAATGAAACCGGCGTCAGCGAGAGCGCGTAGACCAGAAGCGGCGGAAAGACGACGATCAAAGCAAAGAGCCATGCGTAATTCAAAATGCGTAATTCAAAATGCGCTGGGTCCGATTTTGAGCTGAGAATTTTTAATTTTGAATTTGCAAAAATTCCCATTGCGGCGAGCGCGGAAAATACAATCGTCAGTGCGGCATAAGCGTCAATGTTCGTTGTGACGCCAAGCGGCAGAACCGTGGCGACGAGTTTGAGGAAAATCGTGAAATCGAATGGGGGCGCGGCGCTCCACGATGCGGCGTTTTGCAAATAGAGGTACAACCAGGGTGCAAAAAGCGCGGCGGCGATCAGATTTGCAATGAACCAATTTCTCAATGAGCCAATGAGCCAACGATGATTGACGAACGACAAACGACAAAGGACTAGAAGCGCGTAGATGTTTAGCGCGATGAGGACGAGCGCGGCGAGATAATGCGTCCACAGGGCAAGCGCGGCGCAGAGCGCGTAGCCGATGATTGTCATGGCGAGCCGCGAGCTAGGCGATGAAGCAATCCCCCAATGCCGAAATGGAGATTGCTTTACCGCTTCGCGGTCGCTCGCAACCCTGGCGCCGCCCGCCAGGGCAGGTATGACATCCAGCATGAACCACACCGCCGCGAACGCAAAGAAAATCGAAGGCGTATAATTCTTGATGTCTTGTGACCACCAAATATGAAAGCGCGCGATGGCGAGCAATAGCGCGGCAAGCACGCCAAGCCACGCGCCGCCCACGCGCTTGCCGATGCGATAGAGCAACGCGACGGTCAGCACTCCGAACGCGAGCGATACAAAGCGTCCGGCAAACGCGCTGGTGCCGGCAAGACCATTCCAAAAATGCAACAGCCAATAATGCAACGGCGGATGTTCATCGGCGGCAGTACGGAGCGCAATCCACGCCAAATCTTTTTGCGAGAGCCACACGCTCCAACCTTCGTCCCACCAGATATTTTTATCAGCGAGACGATAGGCGCGCAAAACAAACGCGACCAGGACAGTCGCGTAAGCGAACCAGCGCGGATGGAGTTTCAGGCGAGCCATTAAAGTTTTCACGTTTGAAAAAAAGACAACGGACAAAGGACGAATGATTCCGTTGTTGGTCGTTCGTCTTTCGTCGCTATTTGAATTCGTTCACGGCTTGGGCAACTCCGCGCACAGCCTCGAGCGCGAGTTCGGGATACAATGGCAGAGACACAATTTCGCGCGCGAGTCGCTCAGAGACCGGCAGACTGCCTGCACGATAGCCCAGGTTGGCATAGGCCGGTTGCAAATGAATCGTATGCGGATATTGGATCATCGTGCCGATGCCGCGCGTTTTAAGATACGCGACGAGTTCATCGCGTTGCGGCGTTTGTACGACGTAAAGATGATAGACCGCTTGACCATACGGCATTTCGCGCGGAAGCGTGACGGTGCGAACGAGTTCGGTATACAACGCCGCGCGTTCGCGCCGCGCCGCGTTCCATTGATCGAGATGGCGGAGTTTGACGCGCAAGATCGCGGCTTGCATTTCATCGAGCCGCGAGTTCATCCCCTTGATCTCGCTCGTGTAGCGTTCGCGCCAGCCGTACTGCCGAAGCAGATCGACGCGCTGAGACAATTCTGAATTGTTCGTGACAATTGCGCCACCATCACCGTACGCGCCCAGGTTTTTCGTTGGATAAAAACTGAACGCGGCGATGTCGCCCAGCGATCCAACGCGTTTGCCGCGATACGTTGCGCCGTGCGCTTGCGCGCAATCTTCCAAGACAAATATCTTTCGCGAAGCGGCTTTGGCGATTTCAAAAATCGGATCGAGATCAGCGGACTGTCCGAAGAGATGCACGGGAATGATCGCTTTGGTGCGCGGTGTGATCGCGCGTGCGATTTGATCGACATTGATCAACATTGTGTCGGGGCGAACGTCAACTAGCACGGCGCGCGCGCCGGTCAATTCGATCGCGGCGACGGTAGCGACGGCGGTATTCGGCACGGTGATCACTTCGTCGCCCGCGCCGACGCCGAGCGCGAGTAGGGCAATGTGGATCGCTTCCGTGCCAGAGCCAACGCCCAGCGCGTACTGGACGCCAACGTAATCGGCAAATTCTTTTTCAAACGCTTTCACTTCACTGCCGAGAATGTACCAGCCGCTTTTCAAAACGCGCGCGGTGGCATCGTCAATTTCAGATTTAATTGATTCATACTGTTTGGTGAGATCGAAAAAGGGGATCATGTGTTTCCTGTGGTAAGGGCGAAGCACGCTTCGTCCCTACATCATTACCAATATTTTTCTTTATTCGCGCGATAAAACTCTAACGTCCGTTTTAATCCCTCACGCAGATTGATACGCGGTTGCCAGCCCAGCTTACCGCGAATCTTGCGATAGTCGGCGTAATAATCGCCGATGTCGATGGGTTTGCGATCAGGCGGGAACGGAATGATTTTGTAATCGCCCTGTTCATTCGCCTGGACACACAACGCGGCAAGATCGCGCAGGTTGATCGTTTCATCGCTTCCCAGGTTGAAGATTTGCCCGTTCGCTTCTTCAGTCGTGGCAGAAAGCAAAATCGCATCGACCACATCATCAACGTAGTTGAAATCGCGAATCTGCATTCCATCGCCCCAGATTTCAATCGGCTCGCCGTCGATCAATTTCTTGATCCAAATTCCCAGGAATGTTTGGCGCGTGTCCTTGACGCGCATCCCAGGTCCGTAGGTGTTCGTCAAACGCAGAGACACGGCGCGAATGTTATAGACATTGTTGTAGAGAATGTGATACCACTCGCCCGCCATTTTGTTGATGCCGTTCACATCGGTCGGGTGAACCAGGTGGCGTTCATCGACAGGTAGGTAATCGGGCTTGCCATAGATTTGGCGCGTGCTAGCGTAGACGATCTTGACGCGCGGATTTTGCTTGCGGCACGCTTCGAGAATCGATAATTGCGAGCGGACATTGATTTCCAAATCGGTGTACGGATCGCGCATCGAATCGAGGTGCGACGTTTGTCCCGCGAGATTGAAGAGGTAATCGCGTCCTTGCACGAGATAGTCCATCG
>JBBIUF010000080.1:0-18835 GCA_037440365.1 Chloroflexota bacterium | reverse complement strand
CGGAAGCGGATGGGAATCGAACCCACCAGAGCCGACTCAAGCCGCCTCTCAACGGTTTTGAAGACCGCGGAGCCCACCAGGACTCGATCGCCTCCAGGAATCATTTTTTAGACAGCGAGGACGGACGGTTAGCCCGCCCTCGCTGTGACTTGCAAAACTTTTACTGCACTGTTCCGACCAATTTGTCCCAATTCGCGGGCAATTGAACTTTGGTGGTCACAGGAGCGTTCATCCATTGGCTCGAACCGAGCCAACTCGAGGAACTTCAGGTTCAGTGGCCGCCGGCGACAATGACCAAGAAATTACCTGGTCCTGCCGCAACCGGAACCGCCTCATCCGATTTCAATGTCTTGAGCGTTTCTGTCATCGCGCCTGTCGGCGCCTTGACACTGCCGTCGGCATTGGTCAAGAACATCTGATTGAATTCTGTGCGCGGGATACGCGCTTTTTCAAAAAGGAACTTTTGAACATCCGCCTTGGTCGGCGTGTATATCTTGGCAGTTGAGCGCGGGTCGGGGATCAATCCGCTCTGGATTGATGCCTGCAATTCGGTGACGACCATCACGCCAACGGTGCGCTTTTGGAAGGCTTCAGCCGTCGAGGGCCAGTTAGCCGGGTCTGGGTCGATATAGTGCGCTGTGGTCGTAAAGTCAGAGCTCACATCAAGCGCCAGATCGTTAACGCCGAGAACCGTCACATCGTTCTCACCGGCGGGCTTACCCAATTGAACATTGAGTGGTTCCCAACCTTTGCCCATCATCGCTTCAATATCTTCAGCTTCAGCGACGACGAAAGCTTCTAGCCCACCAGCAGGGCCAATAAGGTGCGAGGGTTCCAACCCACGACCGGCTCCGCCAATGTTGACCATCGCAAAGTGAACGGCACGGGCGATGGAGGAATTCGCTGGATACTTGGGATTGGATCCCAGCACATCGGCGCCAGAGTTTATCTTGAGTTGCTGTGCAATCGGCCCGTTGACGATAATCAACGGAGTGGGACTGCGCACGACCCAAGTTTGGTTCTGCCACGGCTGGGAAACCAGCGATTGCATGGCCGCAAGAATAACGGGGAAATACTGGGGCTTGGCACCAGCCATCACCGCGTTAATTGCAACTTTTTCAACTGTGAAATCAGCACTTGGGCCACCCCATTTGCCGAGAGAGAACGTAGGCGTCATGGGGGTTGCCGCCAACATCGCGTCAACCTTCTCGCGAGTCGGTGGGGTCAGGGGCAGACCATCGCCCCAGAACATCGTGTTCAAAAAGTCGGCATTGAACTTGGCAAGAGCTTCGTCGTACGTTGCGCCAGAATAAGTGAACGTGTCCGCAGTCGGCACCCAATTGTTGCCTGATTGTTTAAGGTACTGTGGTTGCCACTTGGTCAATCCATCCACGATCAGCGGATAAACGATGCTGGCGAGTTTCTTGCCACCTTCCGCTGTGTACTCCAAATTCTCATTCGCCATGTACCGCGCGATATCCGGTAAACCATTCTGTTGGATTCCGGCAAGCATACGGTCTTCATACCGGTCGTTCTGGATCACGAAAACAGGAACACCTGCTTTTTCGAGCGTTGATGCGATGGTACCCATCGCAAGAGCGCAACTTCATCAGCCACCGATGCCGAGAACTACGGCATCAACTTTAGTTTCGGTGATGACTTTTGCCGAAGCGATTTCAGGTAAATTGGAAGAAAAGTCTTTCGGCATGACGAGTGTGACGGTGGGGAATTGTTTCTTCATCTGAACTGCAATTTCGTCATAGAACGCCACACCGGCGGGTTGGAACTCGAACGTGTTAGGCAACATGAGCCAGAGGCCCACTTTTTTGCCGTCTAACGTGCTGAGACGCGGTGCGAATTTGCCCACTACCGGAACCGTGCCCTGGGGGTTGAGGACCGTCAGGGAAGCGGTTGCCGTTTGTTGTAGTGGAGCCGCCTGGACAGTTGCAAAGGACCCTAATCCAAGCACGCACACCGCGATCAGCAGAAAGATCGGCCATAGTTTCTTGATCTGCATTGATCGTCCTTTCCTTTCAAAAAATTTTCTTTACATCAACTTCATTTCAAGGTTGGTAACCACCTCCTTTTGCGCGACAATGCCAATTCATTCTGCGATGCAAGCCACGAACCCGGCAATGCCTCGATCTCAAATTCTATTATAGAGCGAGCCGCGCGCGCCCGAACATCGGTATAATTACCTAGATTCGTCCTAAACACTATAGATGTTTCCTGAACACCATGATCCTAACTAGGATCAGACCGGTCGCGGTCAGGTGCCTCACGGTTCGCCTTTTTTTAGCGTGTCAAGTAAATAAAAGATACTGACGATCAAAATACCAATCGAAACAATTGCAAACACTTGCCAATAGTGTGTCAGAACCAGAACACCTCCAGCCCCAACTAGGGCTGCTACAATTGGAAGTCATCAAGGGCAGAACGAGACGAGTACCGCGAAAAGTGTGCCCGCGACACCCCACCCTCCTTTTTTTGATTCGGTGAGTCCCAATTGCTTGAGACTAGCCACGAAAAGAGCAAAGAGTAAACCAACCAATAAAGCTGAAAGGATTGCAAGGATTGCTTCGGGAGCTGTCACGGTAAAAATCAAGCGGTTGTAGAAATAGTGGACGCGATTACCTAACCCAAAGTAAATCACGAGGTAACCCAACACGCCGATGATTCCGGCAAGCGCATTGGTTCGCGTGGTGAGTGCATCGCGCGTAATTTTCAAAAACGTATGGCGGGATTGCCACACTTTGAGCCGCATGCCGAAAGCCCAAACGACGATCCCGGTCAAGCCAGAAACCCCAACGGCAAAAACCAAAGTGTCCATAGCTAGTCTTTCATCCCTAACTTGGCCCGCGCAACTCGGCGTTTACTTGTTCCAGTGCTTGAGCCAACGCGGTTTTGGTCACATTGTTCAGTTTTTGTTTCCGGTTAATGACTGCGGTCGCGCTCGTAATTGGCGCGTACTGGCGACCGGCGGCTGGGTCTTGATCCAAATAATAGATTTGCAGTTGTACCTGATCGCGCCAGCGTTCAGTCTTGGTGAGAGCAACAATCTGTTGCTCGACCAAACTTCAGCCAGGACAGGTACTGAAAAATTCGATTAGGATTTTTGACATTGCGAATTCCAGATGCTTGGGGGGGAACATCCTGTCTTCAGAGTCCCCCCCATTTGGGAGAAGCCGCTACGTTAGACGCAAGACCCTCGTCAAAGGATATGCCCTAGTAGCCGCTTGGTATGCCATTCCCGTTGGGGAATAAGCCAAAAGTAATCTAGCCCTAAACTAGGGCTGGTGTGCCTTATCAGAGTCAGGTCTCATAATTGAGTTGAACCCCACCATCACCGATCTTGACCCCATGTTCTTCCAGATACCTAGCCATATCTAGTTTGGTCTTTTCGTTGCGATAGTTGTATTTGCTGCCCTCAAGTGTAAAGACTCTCAGACGATCATATTCCATAAACCATTCGATATAATCAACTTTGCCGCTCTTGGCCATTGCGACGAATTCATCCAAGGTGAGTTCAGTGCCCCAGAGCCGCACATCGTCAATATCCACGGTTGGTTTCGGTGCCGTTGCCAAAGTCGTTGCCACTGGCGCAGTGGCTGACCCTGGCGTTACCGTGACGGATGGCAGTGAGGTGCTTGCTGGCTTGGACGCCAGTGTTGGGGTCAACACTACGGGTGGTGTCGCACAACTTGTGAGCAAAACGAGGGCCACACTACTGACCAGGATCGCTTCAAGGGAAACGCGCACGCTCCTCAAAATTGGTGAGAACTGGATTGGGCGCAATTGCTGGAACCCGGCTTTCCGTGAATATTTTGGGGGCTTGATTATGACCATAAATCCAAACTCGACTTGGTCAGAAACGATTTTACTTGACGGCGTTTTTAACGACCAAATTTTGCATCACACGCGTTAACTCGGTGGGCAGTGCCTCATCTTCGCGTAAATGGGTTGGGTCCGCCCAATCATCATTGCCTTGTTGATAAAACCACGCGACGGGTGCAGGCGGATCGACGATCCATTCACTGTCAGGTGAAAAGAACATGTAAACATCCCACGCCACATGGCCATCGCTTCCCAAACTCTTGGCAATTGCTTTGCCGACCATTTGTTGCGGATCAAAGAAATGCTGGGCGCGCGGATCAGGAACGTTTTGGACAACTTGGCTCGCAGTACTGGCGTTGTCGGTCTCCATCATCGGAAGCCAAACGATGTTGAGACTAAGGCTCAAATTGGGAAATGTTTCGGAAATTGCTTGGCGTACCGCACGGGTACCTTTTTCGTATCACTTGGGTCACGTAGGTGAAAGCAACGCCATAAAGCGCCATTCCGATTTATGCTGATTAAATCGTTCTTTCAGGGGTTGCAATGAATTGGCAAGCGAAATCAATTCCTTTACGTTTTCCATTGGGCTTCTCCGATTAAGGTTTCTTGCTCTTGGCTGATACCCAAAGATGATCTATTTTTTTTAACGTATCACAACCGCCAGGGCCACAAACTGTGAGACTCACGGTGCAGAGTTCTTGCTCGCCGGGACATTGCGTATAGGTGTGTTGCGGATTCGCTTCGCTATTCGTGCCGCCATCGCCAAAGTCCCAAAGCCAGCTCGTAATCTCGCCGGCAGACCGATCGGTAAAACGTACAACCAGGGGCGGCGGACCCTCTAACCGACCAGTTCCGCCAACCGCCTCGGCTTGAAAATTTGCGACCGGGCGCGCGGCTTGGCCAGCCGCCCACAGAACGGTCGGTTGTGGCACTGCGGCCGAAACCGGTGCCGGCGGTTGCGTTAGGCTCGTATGTTCTAGTGGCGGATTGATCGGGACCGGTACGGTTGGGCTGGGTGGGCGAATTGCCCAGACGATCAGCATCGCGAAGAGGATGACCAGGAGCGCCCCTAGTGTCCCTGAGATTCCCAAGGCAAGCCACGACTGCGCCGCATGACCGCGCAACATTTCTTCAGGCACGGTCTCGCCAGTTTTGCGCTCGTATTCCACTGGATGCTCTTGCATCATGTCCACTTTGGACACGCGCCCGGTGAACATGGATAAATTGATTGGAAAGACACGTGGATTCAAATGCGTGTTGTACAAGTGCCAAAGCACAATCGCCGAAACTGCGAGCAAGGCTTCGCCACCGTGAATGGATTTCGCCGTCGGGATGAAAATGCCGGGGATGAGCGATGTAAAGAAGATTGGAAACCACAGCGCCAAGCCAGTCAACGCCATGACCCCCATGCCCCAGACCACCGCCCAGTACTCGAATTTCTCCATATAGTTGTAGCGATCAAAGCGTGGGCGCAACTTGCGGAACCCGATAAAGTACGCGATATTCGCTACAGCATCCGTTGCATCTTTTACCTTTGGCCACATCTCCAAGCGGGCGTGTTTGAAAACGAGGCGATAGAGCGCGTTTGCGAGATGGTAGAAACACACGATGAGCAAAACGACGGCGCTGATGTGGTGAATGGTGCGCACGACATCAATGCCACCGATCATATTCACGAGCGTTTTCGCCCAGTCCAGGTTACTATATTTTTGCGGCACCCCGGTCAGCGCCAGCAAACTAAAAGTGACGATGAGCAGAATGTGTTGCAGACGATCATTCAACGAGAAACGCAGAAAAGAGTCTTGCGTGTTACTCATGCCCATGATTCCTTTGGCGCAATGTATTTAACAAGACGCGGCCAATGTCAAGCGAGATGTGCGCGATCATAACCAGGACGGCCCCAGCAATCAACACATTATAGATTCCGCGAATCCAAAAAACGAGCGCAGAACTATCCGGGGTTGGCTGATGATGCCCCAACCACGCGGACGGGAAATTTGTATTGGCGTCCGGGTGACATTTTTGACACGTTTTCAATAAATTGGCTTGCAGGACAAGCCCCTGCGAGCCGACTGTGCTGGCAATGGCGTGAACCCCGTGACAGTCATAGCACATGGCTTGTTCGGGCGCTTGCCCTGACTTGGCGGGGAAGAGTTGCGCGCTAGTCCCATGAAAATCGGAAACATAGGTGCTATAAATGTCGGGAGACAAACCATACTGGGTCATTAACTTGGTATTGGCGTGGCATGAGGAGCAAAGCGCAACCGACTGGGCGCGATAGCTGGCCGAGTCTTTCGCTTGATGGATATTATGCGCGCCATGACAATCCACGCACGATGGCACATTCAGATCGCCTTTTTCCAGCAAGGCTTGACCATGTGCGCTGTTTTTGTATTGCTCGAATTCTTCCTTGTGACATTGGCCGCAACTAGACACGGCGGGTCCAAGCGCCAATCCAACCGTCGCCGGTTTTGCCGATGCAATATCATGGACCCCATGACAATCGCTACATACGGCCGAATCGCCTTTGCCGGCAACGAGGGCTTTGGCATGGGTGCTTCCCAGGTATTGATCGTACTCAGCTGGGTGACAACTCCCACAAGTGGCATAGGTTCGCATCAAGAATGGAATATCGCGCACACTGGGCCGCGCCACCGCGCGCGCGAAATGCGGATACCCGGTAATGTCTGGGTGGCACGCGGTACATTGCAAGACCTTGCCATGCACGGATTGGCTGAATGCTTGCGGCTCGACGACGGCGGAAAGTACCTCGCCGCTCGTCAATTGCATTTTGAGACCGGGGGTCGCATGGCAGACCGTGCAGGTTTGTAGCGTTGTGGCATCGCCACCAGGCGATCCGGCGAGAACCAACACGGGACGCGTGAGCGCGAGCAAGCAAAGCAACCCTATTGCCGCGATGAGGAACAAAAGCCGTCTTTTGCTCCGTTCCCTGCACATGGTCAGCATGTTTAGCACCCCGTACAACTTTCCGAGACCCAAAGATAATCGGGTTTAGTCGCCGTCGTACAGCCGTCCGGCCCACAAACCGTAAGCTTCACCGTGCAGAGTTTCTTGTCGCCGGGACAGTCGCGATACGTATGCTCAGGGTTCTTGTCCGTACTGGTCTCGCCATCGCCAAATTCCCATTTCCAGCTTGTGATCGTGCCGCTGGACAAATCGCTGAACTTGACGAGAAGCGGCGGCGCACCTTCCAGCGGTCCGGTTCCGCCGATGGCTTCTGCTTTGAAATCAGGTTTCGGCTTGCCACTGGCGGCTGGGGCAGTTGCCGCGACGGTCGGCTTGGTAGCGGCGGAGGTTGCCGGCACGATTGCCGTGCTAGCTGGCTTGGCAACAGTGGGAGATGCCGCAGGTGCTTGCGCCGGAGCGGTCGTTGGCTTGGGGGCAACGGGCGCAGTCACAGCCGCTGTGCTCGTGTCGGCGGTGGATGACTTTAAGGAAAAGAGTTTGTTATACTCACGCACAAGCGTCATATAGTTATCATTTACGTTTTGATACCGGTTTTGGAGATCCGTGACCTTTTGCTCGAGTTGAGCATTGTACGCGTTGCCGCCGTACAGGTTGCCGATCCCAACACCCGCCACGAGACCACACAGAAAAATTGCGACGAGTAAAAGAACATTTTTCCAACGCATCATCGAATCTTCTCC
This sequence comes from Chloroflexota bacterium, assembly GCA_037440365.1. Taxonomy (GTDB): domain Bacteria; phylum Chloroflexota; class Anaerolineae; order UBA4142; family UBA4142; genus JBBIUF01. Next base: position 11,333 of record JBBIUF010000080.1, on the reverse strand, counting down.
TATCCTTTTTGTTGTCGGCGCACGACGAGACCCAGGGCCAACGCGCCAATCGCCCCAGTGAAGAATAACACCCCAGCCGGCAACGCTTGGTTTTGAGCGGTTTGTAGAGCCTGGGCACTCTGCACGCTATTGAGCAGAGCTTGACTATTGGAGCCAATGGTCTTGATTTGCGCCAGTGTCAGTCCTGGGTTGGCATGAAATTCGTTCGACATTTGGAGATAACTCGTATCAAGATTGCTCCACTGGCGCTCCCAGTCAGCGACATTCGTGCCGGCGGCTTTGGCTTTTTGGATCAAGTCTGATGACTGATCCAGGTTTTGCTTCGCCGCGACGTAACTCGCCCGCGACCAATCACCGTCTGCGGGCAAAACTGTCTTGCCCGTCTTGAGTGTCTTGGCGTGGCAATCCGCGCAGACCGCATCCGTCAGCGATTGATGACAATCATTACAAGTTTGATCCTTGTGCGCGCTTTGCTTTAGTTTGTTCGGATCAATCAAGAGTATCTGGACGAGTTTTTCGTCAACGAACGAAGCGTTCGAACGATTCGCCGCCCAAAACCCAACAAACGGGGCTGTGCGATCAACGCCGGTAATATAAATGTCAGCTTTCGTGTGACAAGTTTCGCACGTTTGTGACGCGCCCCAACTATGCCGGGTCTTGATCGCCCAACCGCCCCCAATGTCCGATGGAATTAGACCGGTCGGACCTGTTGTGGCTGGTGAGTGCGCCGCCGGTGTGATCTTGTGCGACAATGGGTCTACCGCAAGATAGAGTACTTGAGTGGATTTATCTTGCTTGCCATCGTGACAATTCCAACAACTCGGATACCATTCGGTATGACACGCTTCGCACGAAATTGCTGAATCCGAGTGCATCTGATGTGCCGGCGTACTTGATGAATATTGCGGCGCAACCAAGGTATTCTTGGCCGAGGTGATCCGTGGGGTCGCCTGATTGTGACATTCTTGGCACGTGGGTTTGGGCGATTGCATACTGAATGAGACTTTGACGCCATTCCCATGCACTGCCATATCGCCGTGGCAATCCACACACTGCATGCCGGCTTGAGCCATGACGCTAGGGGCATGTTTCGGTGCGGTCGTCGTTCCGAAAAAAGTGTCTCCCATGCCAGCGTGACAGGCGACACAATTCTTTGAATTGGAACTCGCCGCAAAATGGTGACTGGTGACATTTGCCCATAACATGTTACGCCGATCCGGATTTTCCATGTGGCAACTGGAGCAGGTCGTATGGCAATCGTTGCAGGTAGCTTGAAACTTGGCGGTCCCATCTTTTGCACCCATGAGATCCACCAAGCTCAGCCGAATCCCATCCAGACTCGTGTGGATGGATTGCAAACTACGCTGGGTGATTTCAGAATGGCAAGTTCCGCACGTCTTGGAAACTACTTCAGTCGCGGCGGGGTTTTTGTAGGCGTGACCATTCAAACAGGCTTCTTGGGGAGTGTCTTTCGTCGCGTCGCCGCCGTGGCAGGTGGTACACGCAAGCCCGGCGTGTGCTTCTTTTGAGAATTGTGCCGGATCGACAAAATACTTGTCTGGCTGTTCACTCAATCCAGCCAGCCGGTCTTTGTCGCCGTGACAATTTTGGCAGGAAGAGCCACTCACAACCGGCACAGGCGCGCGCCACGTCGCGAAAAGCCATCCGATCAGTACGATACTGACAACAAGGACGATTGCACCAATGCCAATAAAAATTGCTCGTCTTTTCATCTCACACTCTGCGCATTCAAATGAACTTGGTGAACTGCTGGCACGAGATCCGTCGAACTGAGGTCTTTGCGGATGCACGCTTGCGCGCCCCGATTCAGCGCGGCTTGGTGATAATGTCGCTCGTCCTGATCATTCAACAGGATCACCGGTAACGCCGGATGAATTTCATGAATTAACGCAAGGGCATTCATGCCACAGCGATCCGACAAATCCGCATCGAGAACCACCACATCGGGTTGGAGGTGTGCAAGCAAGTGGATTGCCATGTCTGCGGTCGTGGCTGTGCCGATAACTTCCAGACCGCTCGATTGCAAAATCTCGGTTAGGAGCGCACCCAGTGCTACATTACTCTCGATCAGGAGAATCTTGATGGGAGGTGGAATCATAGCTTCTTCAAGTGCGCAACATGGGGAAATCCGCGATCCGATTCGGACTCACTCTGCATATTCTAAACGACTGGACGGACTGCCACAATCGGTAAAACAACCTAGATTTCAATCCATCTACCACCTATTTGCAAAACCGCTTCCCTCGACGAAACTCGCGAGTACAATAAAAAAACCGTAGCAAACGGTGCTACGGTTCAGCGTTACAATCTCATCCTGTCCAATCCATCAGGCGACGTTTTCGATCAACCCTAAACGCATCGCCGTTTTGATCAGATCAGAGCGGTTATGGGTGCCTAATTTTTCATAAATATTGGTGCGATGGCACATCACCGTTTTTTTACTTAGAAATAAAAGCACGCCGATTTCTTGGCTCGTGCGACCCTCGGCGACCAGTTTGAGAACTTGTTTTTCACGTAGAGTCAAACCGAAATCACTCTCAGGGGTTAATTCTTTGGTTAATTGATAATCGTGCAAAACCATTTTGGCAATGGAGGGCTGGAGATAACACTCGCCGCGATACACTGTGCGAATTGCCATAACCAAGTCGTCACCCACGGCCCGTTTGAGCAAATAGCCCAAGGCACCTGCGCGCAAGACGGGTAAAATGTATCGCGCATCATCGTGCTGGCTAAGGACGAGGATTTTGATTTGGGGCTGGTCTTTGATGATCTGGCGCGTTGCCTCTAAACCATCCATTCCTGGCATCGCCATATCCATTACAACTACATCTGGACGATAATGTTGTGCGCTGGCAACTGCTTCGTTGCCATCGTTTGCTTCAGCCACAACTTTAATGTCATCATTGAGCGCCAACAACGCGCGCAACCCATCGCGTAAAATCGCGTGATCGTCAACCAACAAAACCTGAATCTCAGCCATTGTCTTCCATCCTCGAACACTTGCGCAACTTGATTATACAACAAGCATCCCGGCGAAGCAAAAACCGCGTTTTCACAATAGATTCCAAGATCCAACGCAGGATCACGTTCGTCGGCCCAGCGACTCGTTTGACGATGCAACTTGCAGAAAGCATCCTACCAATTTTTGATTGATTTAGCGCTAGCCACCGGCACAAAATTCTCCTTTGACATCACCAGTGATTCGGATCGGTCTCTAGCCCGTGTGGCATCAAGTAAACACTTGGGATTTCACATTGACGCTAAATTCCAAGTCGGCTATAATTTGCGCGGGTGAAAACTATGAATTCATTTTCCTCGCTTCGCGCGGTGCGCCAATGTCTCCCCATGTCTTTGAGTGTCCTCCTATTTATCGCGATCGGTTGTAGCGCCTTGCCGATTGTGGATTCGTCTACGCCCACACCGGCGTTCACGCCGACGCCCGTGTTGTTTGCGGAAGACACGGCGCGCGCGTTTCTCAAAGCGTGGAGTGAATTCGATTACAATGCGATGTACTCTTTGCTGGCGCCTGAAGCGCAAGCCACCATAACTCAGGATCAATTTGTCGCGCGTTACAAAGGGATTGTCGTGGAAGCGACGATCAAAACGGTCAAGCCCGTGTTCGTCTCGGCGCACGAAGAAGGCAACGAAGCCGAAGCCAAGTTTAGCGTCACGCTTGAAACGAATGTCGTCGGTACTCTGCAACAGGACAATGCCATGCGTCTGCGTCGCGATGCGGAACGCAATCGCTGGGGCGTGCTGTGGAATCCGGGTCTGATTTTTTCGCAGTTGAGTGCGGGCGGCAGTGTCAAGTTGTACCCCACCGTGCCGGCGCGCGCCGATATTTTTGATCGCAAAGGGCGTCCGATCACGCAACCGCAAGAAATGATTTCGATCCAGGTTGTGCCGGTTGAAATGAAAAACGAAAGCGCGGTACTTGCCGCGTTGGCGAAAATTTTCAATCTGCAACCCGGCGTCATCAAAGCAATGTACAGCAAATTCCCCGGCGATTGGCGCACGCCAATTGGCTCGCTCACAGCGGACCAGGTCAAGCAAAATCTCGATGCGTTGACATTGCCTGGCATCCATACCGACGCCAGCCAGGATATCCGCACGTATCCGTTTGGCGCACTGGGCGCGCATGTCATCGGTTACGTTGGGCTGATCAACGCGGATGAACTAGCCAAGTTTCAGGTGCGCGGCTATCGCGAAGGCGACATGATCGGCAAGTCGGGTTTGGAATACTGGGGCGAACAATATCTCGCCGGACAGCGCGGTGGCAAGCTGGCAATCCTTTCGCCGGGCGGCGGCATTACCGCGACACTGGCGAATGTGCCTGCCAAGCCGAGCCAAAACATTTATACGACGCTCGACATGGACTTGCAAAAAATCGTCGAGGATGCGTTGGGCGCGCGCAACGGCGCGGCGGTGGTGTTGGATATCGCCAATGGCAACGTCCTGGCAATTGCCAGTCATCCGTCGTACGATCTCAACCGGCTCTCGCAAAAAATGACCGTGACTGATTTTCGCGCATTGCTCAACGATCCGGGCGATCCGCTGGTGAATCGTGCGGTCCAAAGCGCGTTTCCACCCGGCTCGGTGTTCAAGATCGTGACCTATGCCGCCGCCATCGAAAAGGGCGGCATGACCGCCAGTACGCTGTTCAACGATCCGGGATTTTGGGATGGCTTGGGGGTCAGTAATCGCAAGGTGTGCTGGATTTATCCGATCACCGGACATGGACACGGCACGCTGACTTTATCCAGCGCACTCACGCAATCGTGCGACGTGACGTTTTACCAGGTTGGACAAAAATTGGATCAGCTCGACAAAAATTTAATGCCCAGTTTTGCCCGTGCGTTTGGCTTGGGTTCGGAAACTGGGATCGAATTGGCGGAATCGGCGGGCAATGTGCCTGACCCAAACGTGGGGCAATGGCGACCCGGCGATCCGATTAACCTGGTCATCGGGCAAGGCGATTTACTGACATCGCCATTACAAATTGCAGACATGCTCGCGGCGGTTGCCAACGGTGGCACACTCTACAAGCCGCATCTCGTTGCGCGCATCAGCAGTTTGGCGGACAGCACGGAGCAAACCTTTCCGCCCGAAGTACGCGGCAAATTGCCCATTTCGGCGAATACGCTTGCCACGCTGAAAGACGCGCTCAAGCGCGTGACGACGGACAAGGATGGCACGGCATATTCAGCGTTTCGCGGTGCCAAAGTGATCTCGGCGGGGAAAACGGGGACGGCGGAAGTGTTGAAAGCAGGCGAGCCGCATTCCTGGTTTGCGGGGTACGCTCCGGCGGATAATCCCAAAATTGCAATTGTGATTCTTGCGGAACACGGCGGTGAGGGTTCGGTCACTGCCGCGCCGATCTTTCGTCAAATCGTGGACAAGTGGTTGGGCGCGCCCGCAAAATAAATGACACGGCGCGAAACGTAAAACGTGAAACGCACAGTGCGATCGCGCGTTTCGTTTCACGTTTTATTTTTTTTGCTCAGGAAAAATGAATGACCAAGCCAATTCGTGGTTTTATTTTTGATCTCGATGGCACGGTGTATCTCAGCGAACGCGCGTTACCCGGCGCGGTGGAAACCATCGCGGCGATTCGCGCGCGCGGCATGAAAACTGTGTTCATCTCGAACAAGCCGCTGGAACCGGGCAGTGTGTATGCGGCAAAATTACGGCGGCTGGGCATTCCGGCGGCGAACGACGATGTGATCACATCCGGGCATGTGATGGGCGCGTATCTCGCGCGCGTTGCGCCAGGCGCGCGCGTGTTTGTGATCGGTGAGCCGCCCCTGCTGGAAGAAATTCGCCAAGCCGGAATGACCTTGTGTGATGACCCCGCGCAGATTCATTATGTCGTTGCCGCGTTTGATCGCACCTTCGATTATCGTAAATGGAATATCGCGTTTCAAGCGCTCAAATTTCACGGCGCGCATTTTGCCGCGACGAATAGTGATCGCACGTGTCCGATTGACGGCGGCGAACTACCTGATTGCGCGGGAATTATCGCCGCGCTGGAAGCGACGACCGGCAAGCGGTGCGAGTTGATCGTAGGCAAACCTTCGCCGCTGATCATTGAGGCGGGCGTGGCGCGGATGGGTGTGCCGGCACAGGAATGTCTCGTCGTGGGGGATCGGCTGGAGACGGATATGGTGATGGGCCGGCAAGCAGGCGCGCGCACCGCGCTGGTGTTGACGGGTGTGACGCGCCGCGAGCAAATTGCGGATGCGCCCGCGCCGCCAGATTATGTGCTGGAAAATATCGGCGAGATTCGGACCGTGATTTTGAAATGGGGACAGTAGCAACCATTCGACCTGGGAGGTTTCTCGAAACTTTCCAGGTCTTTTTGGTTATCCGCACTCGTCCGTGTTTGTCTGCGTCCTGGGTGCATTTAACCACACCAACGCCGCTTCCAGCGCGCCGCCGCCAATTGCCAGCGCCTTGTCGCTGATCGTAAAGCAATGCTCGCGTGCCGCGCGCGGGTCAATGTCGCCGATTTTTGCTCCCGCTTGTACGATCAATCCATCGTGCACCAAGCCGCGCAAGATGCTATCAAACGGCGCGATCACGTCTTGGTCATTGACGCGCGCAACCGTTTGTCCCCGTTTCACCGCTTCGCCAATTTTCACAATTCCCGCTACCATTCCCGCACTCGGCGCGCGCAACACACGGTCGCCGCGCTTGCCGCCAATCTCGCCCGGCTCGCCTGTGTCTGACGCGGCGGCGTGCGTCCACAACACGCGCCCCAGGTCATGTCCGCGTTGGGTTTCGATAACGGCGTGGCAATCCTGGGTTGGCATAAACCCAGGTCCGAGCGCCAGCACCAACTGCGCGTCGTCAATCCGGGTCCCGGTATTGTGCTTGGCCATTACTGCGTCAATGAGGATCGCTGGTTTGAAAAATCCGCGCGTGCGTGTTTCTGGATCGATCAGCACGGGAATGAGGTCGCCGCGCAACAATTCGCGCGCCGCGTCAAACGATTCGGCGCGCCGCGCGGTCACGCCCTCGACGGTGATCGCGCCCGCGTACACCGCGCTGGCAAACGCGACGGTGCGCCGCACGACCAGGGGTTGCGCGAGTTCGGTGATCAGCACCGGAAACCCGGCGCGGTGCAAGCGCCAAGCGACGCCCGTGCCTAAATCGCCCGCGCCTTTGATGAGGATCAAGGAATTCGGAAAGAGTCGGTTCATTTTCTTTGTCAACCCAAAAGTTGTATGGTAAAATCATCACGCGAAAAGAGGAGCGGATGAAAAGACAGTTCGCGTGGATCGGATTGATGGTAATTTTGTGCGCTGGATTTTTTTTGCGCGAATATCGCGTCATGGATTTCCCGTATCATGGCGACGAAGTGGATGAAGGCGATATCGCCGTCGAAATTTTGCACGGCAACCTTGCGCCGTTCTATCCGCAAAATGAAGGCAACGAAGCGCTGTATCAATTTGTGCTGGCTGGATTTTTTACCGGCATTGGCGAGAGCGTCGTCGCGCATCGTTTCGCTTCGACGGCGTGGAGCATGGTGTTTATCGCGTTGATGTATGCGTATGCGCGCGTCGCCTTTCGCAGTCGGCGGGTGGGTGTGCTGGCGGCGGGCTTGACCGCGGCGTTATGGTGGCCCACGCTCTTTGGTCGGCTGGGTTTGCGCGAAATTTCGCAGGCGGTGATGATGACGCCCGCGTTGCTTGCGCTGTTGCTCATCCTGCGCGCCGAGTCGCCGCGCCGCGCTTGGTCGGCGGCAGTTGTCGGCGGTATATTTGCAGGGCTGACTTCGTATACATTTTTATCGGGACGCGGTTATCCGGCGATTGTGGTGCTTTTTTTACTTTACGCGCTCGTCGCGAACCGCGAATTGGTGTTCAAGCAATGGCGCGCGTTCACGGTGTATACTGGGTTGATGGTCGCGATCAGTGTGCCGTTGTTTGTATATATCGCGATGCATCCTGAATTTGATTTTCACGTTCGTGATCTCAGTGATCGTAGTTGGATTGCGCAAGGCGATTTGAGCGGGCTGGTGCCGCAAGTGCTCAATACGCTCGGCATGTTCACATTTAGCGGCGATCAAAACTGGGTGCGGAATATCGCCGGACGCCCGGTTTTTGTTGGGCCGGAAGGCGTGGTGTTTTATTTGGCGCTGGCATTGTGCGTCTGGCGCTGGCGCAAAGCGGAATATGTTCTGCCGTTGATCGTGATCGCGACGATGCTGGTGCCGAATGTGCTGGCGGAAAATCCGCCGCGTTGGACGCGCTCCATCGGCATCTTGCCTGGGTTGATGCCGCTCACCGTCCTGCCAGTCGAATGGGCGTGGGCGCGCGCGGAACAATGGCTGGTTGGCAAACCGCGCCGCGCGTGGGGCAATGCGTTGATCGTGATCGTGGTTGCCGCGTTCGGGGTTTCGATTTATGCGCGCACCGCGACCGATATGTTTACCGTGTGGCTCGACAACCCGAACATTTATTGGATGACGCTGGCGTATTACGATTCGGCGGGCAATTATATTCGCCGCTCGCCGGACACAACGCCAGTCAATTATGTAATGGATTATTACAACGACTGGCGCAAGAACAATGTGCGGCGTCCCGCTCTGCCAACCCAGGTTGAAATGCGGTGGTCGGTTAATAACGCATTGATTTTGCCGAACGATCCGCGCGGCTGGCGCATCGCGTTTCAAATTGTGGGCGCGCCCGCGCGCGCGCTGTTGGAAGCGTTTCTCAATCTCAATGCGCCGATCTATATCGATCCACGCGCCGACCCGGATGGGCAACATCCCTTGCACGTGTATGCGTTGGCGCGCGCGCAACTCGAGCAACATCTGGTGACAGCGCGCGGCGGACTTGTCACACTACCCAATACGCGCGTGCCGCTCACCACGCCCGTGCAAGCGAGTGATGTATTGCAATTCCAAGGTTATGAAATTTTGAATCCGCAGGCGCGTCCGGGCGAACAACTCAACGTCCTCACGTATTGGCGGGTTTTGCAACGTCCACCGGAGATGGCGGTCTTTGTCCACTTGCTCGATACGGATCAAAACGTGGTGGCGCAATACGATGGTTTAGATGTGGTTGTGGACGATCTGATGCCGGGTGATACGATTATCCAATTACACGCCTTGACCTTGCCTGCGACGCTCGCGGCAGGCGATTATCATTTCGAAATGGGCGCGTATACGCGCGCCGATCTGAAACGCTTGCCGTTGAACACTGGCACGGATGCGGTCTGGTTGCAGACGTGGACGCCGGCGCGGTAAGGCAAATTCACAGTTGGGCGATTTCACCCATTACTTGGACAATCAGCGTCCGTTGGCGCGGGCTGGTATCGAAATCGCAAAATACAATTTGTTGCCAGTCGCCGAGCGTAAGCGCGCCACCGACAAACGGCACGGTCAACGAAGGTCCCAGTAATGCCGCGCGCACATGCGAATGACCGTTGTCATCATGCCAGCGCAAGTGATGGCGATACGCGCGGTCGGGTGGCGTAATCTCGTCCAATACCTGCTTCAGATCGGCGACGACACCTTCTTCGAATTCGAGTGTGGTCAAGCCGCCAGTTGATCCGGGACAAAAGATCGTGACGATGCCAGCGGCAAGTTTTGATTCGACGACGGCTTGCGCGATTGCGCTGGTAATATCGAGTACCGCATAACTGCCGGGTGTTTGGACATGTAATTCGCGGGTGACAATCATATAACCTCAATGGGACATAGATGAACACGGATAAAAATAAAATCCGTGTTCATCTACACTTGTCTGTGTCCTATTTTTCTCTTAAACTTGCAAGCACCCGCCACGGTGTCAACGGAAATTCATCGAACCACACGCCGGTTGCATCATGCACCGCCGCGATGATCGCCGGGGCAAGCGGAATGAATGGCATCTCCGCCATGCCACGCGCGCCCCAGGGTCCGTCGCTATCGGGATATTCCATGATCACCGAATCCACTTTTTCCGGTACATCGAGAATTCCTGGGATCAAGTAGGTGCTCATCGTCGGTGTTAGGACGCGCCCATCCTTGGATTGAAAATTTTCCTGAATTGTCCAACCCTGCGCCTGAATTATCGCGCCCTCGATCTGTCCCTGCACCAACCTGGGATTGATCGCCTTGCCGACATCGTGCGCGCTCGTGACCCGCACCACGCGCACTTGCCCGGTTTCCGTGTCAACCTCAACTTCAACCGCTTGCGCGACATAGCCATAGGCAACGTTCGGCTTGGATGCGCCCGTGGTGGGATCAAAATTGGTGGTTTGCGGCGCAAGATATGTGAACTCGGCAATCGCCGGGCGCTCCTCGTCATTCCATTTTTTCAATGCACGCTCACACGCACCCTTGATTGCATTGCCGCCCATATACGTCATGCGTGAGGCGGACACACTCCCTGAACTGCCGCTCGTCGCCGTATCGGAAACGCGCATGTCGATTTTTTCGAGCGGGACACCGAGCGTGGTTGCCGCCATTTGCGCGATGGCCGTATGCGTGCCTTGACCGACCTCAGCCGCGGCGTGATACACAATCACTTGATCGATTTTTGCCTTACCGTGAAGCTCAACTTTTGCCCACGCATTTTCCTGATAGCCAAAACTGAATCCGATATTTTTCAACCCCGCCGCAAACCCACGCCCGCATTTTACTGACGACCGACGACTGGCGACTGGCGATTGATTCCATCCAAACTCATCGGCGCATTTTTGCACGACCTGCGGCAAACTCACCGGTCCACCCGGCAACGGCGTTTGCGTCGAAAGCAACGATCCTTCGCGCAAAACATTCCGCAAACGAATTTCTACCGGGTCGATGCCTAGTTTTTCCGCAAGTTTGTTCATCTGCGATTCGGCTTGGAAATGCGCTTGCGGTCCGCCAAATCCACGAAACGCGCCCGTGACGATATTGTTTGTCGTCACGGCATACGCATCAACATGAACGTTTGGTACCGCGTACGGACCCACCGCGCCAAATGCCGCATTGCCCAGCACCTTAGGCGACGTGTACATATACGGCCCCGCGTCCGCGATGATTTCCACTTGCGCCGCCACGATTTTACCATCGCGGGTTGCGCCCCATTTCGATTTGAGCCACATCGGATGGCGTTTGTGATGTCCGATGATACTTTCTTCGCGCGACCAAATAATTTTCACGGGACGTTGTAATTTCATTGCCGCGAGCGCGAGAATGATTTGCACGCTCATATCTTCGCGTCCGCCGAACGCGCCGCCAATCGCCGGATAGATCACGCGCACCTGATCGAGCGGCAAGGCGAGCGCATGCGCGATTTGCTCCTGGTCTTCGTGCGTCCATTGGCCGGCGACAATCA
>JBBIUF010000079.1:0-19090 GCA_037440365.1 Chloroflexota bacterium | reverse complement strand
CCTTCGATCCATCCGTACATTGCCATTGCGCCGGAAGGAACGAGCGGTCACACCGTTGCGTTCCGAGATGCCGCGCGATCAGCAGAAGGACACATCGGCATGTTGAACGCGGCAAAAGGCTTGGCTCTGACGACAATCGATCTGTTGGCAGATTCCAACCTAATGCAACAGATCAAGAATGAATTCGCATCAGCTCATTAAATGCCAAGCTCGCCGCACTTACAGCGTTGCCACCGCGCAAGTATTTACGAAATCCGCACGGTTCTACCTTCACCCCAACAAGTCCTAATCCGATTCCCCGAATTTGGACTCTCTACACGGCTAGTCCAAAAAATCCTGCCGCAGACGCTTGATCTTGCTTTAGCCAGCACCTCAATGCACAACTCCAAACTCGCGATCCACACAAATTGCGGACGCGGCGGTCAAGTCAGCGCGTCAAGCGAAAAGGAATCCGCACGCCAATCTGCGTCCCTTGCTTGGGCGCGCTCGTAATCTCCAAAGCGCCATCCAAGCGCGCGGTGCGTTCGCGCATTGAACGCAAGCCGAGATGACCTGGAAAGGTACCGCTGGGGTCAAACCCCGCGCCATCGTCCCGCACATATAATTCAATCACCTCATCGTGATCGCGCAAGCCAAGCGTCACCTGCGTCGCTTGCGCGTGTTTGACGATATTGTGCAATGCTTCCTGCGCGATACGATACAACGCCTCTTTTGTCTCCAACGGCAGATCCGGTTCCTCGCCCAATTCGATCTTTACCCGCAAGTGATGGCGCACGCGCAAAGCATTCGCCTGCTTGGTCAACGCACCCACCAGTCCTTCCGTTTTGAGCGCTTCGGGGCGCAGTTCAAAAATCAGCGCGCGCATCTCCGCCAGTCCCGCTTCCGCCAACGCTACCACATAATCCAACGGCTCGGCCAATTCGGCTTTGAGATTCGCGGTGGGCGAATCGGCATTGAGCATTTCACGCGCGGTCTGCGCGCCGAGTTGAATCCCGTACAACGCTTGCGACACCGAATCGTGCAATTCGCGCGCGAGGCGTTGACGTTCTTCCAGCGACGCCATGTCGCTGACCTGGGAATAGAGCCGCGCGTTTTCAATCGCGAGCGCGGCTTGATCAGCGAACGAGCGCGCGAGCGCAATGTCCTCGGACGTGAGCGGACAACACAAATCGCGAAAATACAACGAGATGCCACCATACACCTGGTCTTTGATGAGCAGGGGAAAACTCAGCATCGAAACGAAATTCCGTCTCGCCCACCCGACCAAATAGTGGCGGTCCGCATCGGCGTCGGGCGGCATCGGCACACTTTCAAAATCGGTGACCACGATGGGTTGGCGTTGCGCGACCGCTTGCCCGACGATACCTGTGCCGACTGGAATTTTGAAGCGTTCATAAATATCGGGCGGAATGTTGCGTGACGCGCGCGGCATCAACACATTCGATTCGGGATTCAGGCGATAAATCACGGCGGTGTCTGTGCCCAAGACGCGGCAACCTTGTTCGAGGATATAGTCGAGGATTTGATCGGAGGGGGTGTTGGAATTGAGCATCGCCAGAATGCCGCGCAGAGATTCGGCGACGCGGCGGCGGCGTTCGACTTCTTGCAAACGTTCGCGCTCGGCGCGCAAGAGCCGCGCGTTTTCAATCGCAATCGCCGCGTGTCCCGCGACCGCTTCGGCGAGATGCGCGTGCCGCGGCGTGAAAAAATTCGGCGTGGTATGGCTCAACCGCAGAAACCCGATGATTTGGCCGCGCGCGATCAACGGCAGGCTCAGATACGAACGCACATCGTCAAAATATTTTGCGCGTTCGCCCAAACTCCCGTAGTAAATGGGCGCGACTACCGTATCAGTTTTCATATCGGCGACGATCTTGGCACCCGTGCCTTGCGTGGCCCAACGATACCCAGGCGCGCCAGAAGGAAAATGCCAAGACAAGATCAGATCGCGCGGGATCGATCCACGGTAATCGAAAAAACGCAGAGTGTCTTGATCGCTCAACACAATTCCCGCCGCGTCGTAAGCGATCAGTGTTTTGAGTTGATCGAGAATGATTGACAGCAACGGTTCGAGTTCGATTGTGGAGGCAACGGTTTGCGCGATCTGCGTCAGCGCGGAAAATTCGCGGTCGTTTTCGGCGATGCGCTGTTCGAGTTCGATAATGCGGTGTGCGGAATCGTTCATGGCAAGGATCCCGCATCCTCGTCTTTGATCAAACCGACGCGGCGCGCATAGAGCGCGGCTTGGGTGCGGCTGGTGAGATTCAGTTTGCTCAAGAGATTGCTCACATGCGATTTGACCGTCTCTTCGCCAATGGACAACGCGCGCGCAATGTCCTTGTTCGCCATGCCACGTCCGATCTGCACGAGCACCTCGGTTTCCCGTTCGGTCAGTGCTAGAGTGGCATCGGGCAATTTGACCTGGCGCACTAATTGCGCGGCGACGGCGGGCGAAAGTTGGACTTGATGTTCAGCCGCGGCTTTGATGGCGCGGCGCAAATCGGCGGCTTGGGTGTCTTTGAGCAAATAGCCAATCGCACCGGCACGAATCGCGCTATTGATCGAGGTGTGTTCGAGGACGCTCGTGAGCGCGAGGACTTCGGTGTCGGGCAATGCGCGGCGAATCGAATTCGTTGCGGTGATGCCATCCATCACAGGCATTAACATGTCCATCAAGACGACATCGGGCTTGAATTCCAGCGCCAAACGGACGGCTTCTGCGCCATCGCCCGCTTCACCGACGATGTGCAAATCGTGATCCGCTTTCAAAAACATTTTCAAGCCCTGGCGCACAACCGCATGATCGTCAACGATCAAAATTCGAATGGGCACGGCTTTGTCCCCCAAACGGGTGAGAAATCTTCTCCCCCTAAAGAATATTCCGCGCTCATCGTTTTGCGCGATGTGAAATGACGTGATGCGGAATAGTATCCGTAATGGAACCGGCGGCATTCTATCACCTTCCGCTATTTCGACAAAATCTAGGCGAAAAAAAACTGGGATTGGGATGATTCGAATTGTCCTAGTGGACGACGAAGCAACCATTCGACAGAGATTAAAAATGCGCTTGGCATTCACTCGAGATTTGCGCGAGGTGGGCAAAGCCGGCGATGGCGCGGCGGCATGTATTCCTACGGCTGGATCGAAAACCTGATGGGCTTGAATGTGCATACGATTGATTTCATCGATGCGGAATATCAAAACGTCAAACCTGGCGATTTCTGGGGATTCACGCCGAAAGAGAGCGGCGATGGTCCTGGCGTCCATGTTGTCAAATTCGATCCAAATCGGGCGGTGCTGGGATGCTTTGGAATGCGAAGCGTGACGCCGTCGCCTTGCACTGGAACGTGGCAGTTGGTCTTGCAACCGCAACGTGACGGCACAACACGTTTGATTTTGCGCGCGCGCACGAACGCCGCCGCGCCGATGACGGGAATCATGGGCACGATCTTTGATCCAATCACATTCATCATGCAACGCGGAATGCTACTCGGCTTTCGCGACCGCATTGAAGCGGCAAATAAATAAAGATACCAGGTTTCTGCGAGGAACCTGGTATCTGATGAAGACCTTGTCAAAAGAAAGGAACGAGAAATGATAAAGCAAAACAAGTTCAATTGGAAGGTATTCCTTGTCCTGTGGTTGGCATCGCTCATGGGCATCGTTGCGGTTCTGCCCTATGCGCTGACCCTCCAGGCGCCGCTGTTGGAAAAACTCCCAACGCCGATTCCGCTTGAGATAATTCTCGTGGCGCAAACCGTACAAAGTGCCATCCTGTTTGGGCTGGCAACACTCATCGGTTTGTGGCTGGCAAAGCGCATCGGTTTGGGCGCGCCCATTCTGGAACGATTCGTGACGGGCGAAAAAATCATTGAGCACTGCAAGCCATTCATTTTGCCCACCGTAATTTTTGGCGCAGTTGGCGCGCTAATTGTCATCGGCTTGGAAACGTACGTGTTTGCGCCCGCAGTCCAAGCCGAATTGGGTCAAGCGGCAGGCGCATCCAGCGGCAGTCACACCACTCCGTGGCAAGGATTCCTGGCTTCGTTTTACGGCGGCATTGATGAAGAAATCTTGCTGCGCTTGTTCTTGCTGTCGTTGCTGGCATGGTTGGGCAAATTCATCAGCCACACGTCCGATGGTCGCCCAACGGTGGGTGTGTTCTGGACGGCGAATATTCTCGCGGCGATTTTGTTTGGCTTGGGACATTTGCCCGCCACTGCCGCACTGATGCCGATTACGCCGCTTGTTATTACGCGCGCGGTTGTGCTGAACGGCTTGCTCGGAATCGGTTTCGGTTATTTCTACTCCAAGTATGGAATAGAGTCGGCAATGCTGTCCCACTTTTCTGCCGACCTGGTTCTGCATGTCTTGTTCTCGATTTGATCACATCCAGGCGGCGTTAAAGAGACACAGAGAAAATCAATTTATTCCAAAAGAGAACGCCATGAACGAGAACGTCGTTTCAACCGCGTTCAAAGGAATCGCGCTGGCAATGAGCGTAGCCGTGAGTTCAACGTTCAACGCTGATCGCGGCATTCAAGTGATTTCGATCCCCCGCGTATTTCGCTTGAATTTGCAAATGCCCGGTTCCGATTTTATCCAGGTTCCAGCGAAATGCGCCAGCGCTATCGGTCTTGAGATTATAATTTAGCGTTGCCGCCGCGATGGGAATATTTGCGCGGCTAACCTCGCCCGAATTTCCAGTAAAGATGATCGTAAAGTATCCGCCGTTAAAAGTTGCTGGAGCAACACGCGCCGAGACCGTCACCGTGAAGGGTAAACGCGCCGTCACGGGAAACGTCGGCGAGTTGAGCGTTGCTTTTTGCGCGGTGGATGCGCCGACGCGCAACAACTGTCCTTTGCTTCGGTCGCTCGGCTCAAGCCGCACAAGATTGGCTGTGGCGTCGCCCCAGTTTTTCAATCCCTGACTGAAATTATTATTCGGCACGCGCTGGGTCGGATCGCTTCCCTCACGATACTGAACTTGATACAGCGCGAAATCAACTGTCCCAGGTCCCGCGCCATCGGTGTTCACGCGAAAACCGACGGACGCTTGTCTCGCCTCGAGCGGCACACTGCCGGTGATCGTGTAATCTGCAAATAATCCATCGCCATCCAACGCCTTGACCGCAAGTTGAACTGGCGCATTGGGGATCGGATTACCGAGCGAATCAACCAACATGCCGGTGATTTCGCGCGAACCATCGGGCAGGTTGTTTGTGTTCAAACCCAGGTTGGTTTTGATCGGCGTAGGGGTTGCGGTCGGGGCTTTGGTCGGCGTCGCCGTGCGCGTGGGCGTTCGAGTTGGCGTTGCCATCCGCGTGGAGGTTGGCGTGGGCGTCGGAGTGAGCGTACGTGTAGGCGTTGCCGTCGGAATAATTTTAGCCAAGAGCGCGTTCTGCGTCGTCGGCGCGCCGGCGAGCCGCCCAGAGAAAATGAGCAAGCCAAAGCAAACCAGGTTGAACGTAACAAGAATCGAAACGACCTGGGTTAAGCGCGGCAAACGTTTTCCAAAAATTTGATGTTGTTTATTCCAACGCGCAAACAAATCATGCCCGACTAACAAGGTTGCGTGGTAGAATCCATAGAGCAGGTAATACCACGCCGTGCCATGCCACAGCCCCATCAAACCCATCGAAACGAAAAAGCCGAGATACGATGCGGTGTATTTGTTTTTGAACCATTTGCCTTTCGTCGCCGCAAAAACAAAACGCGAGTAAACGTGATCACGGAACCACCACGACAGGGAAATGTGCCACCGATCCCAAAACTCGCGGATGTCGCGGGCGGCAAAGGGTCGGTTAAAATTTTCGGGCGAGTGAATCCCAAAGAGGTAACTCAACCCAATGGCGAACGCGCTATAGCCGGCAAAATCGAAAAACAGATAGAGCGAATAACCGTACATATAAGCGGCGATGTCGCCTAGTGCTGTGCCGTGCGCCATCGGATCGACCCAGTATTGTTTGATCAGCGCGGCGAAAATGAATTTGTAGAGAAACCCTTTGAAGATTCGATGCACCGCGCCGTCGAGGTCGTGCCAGAATTCGGCGCGCGTGCGCTGATGATGCCAATCCTGCGCGAAACGACGATAGCGATCCACCGGACCCGATGAGATCGTCGGGAAGAAAAGTAAATATGCGAGGTATTGAACCAGCGGCAGGTCGGTGATCAAGCCATCGTGGATATTGATGACAACATCGAGACTCTTGAAGGTGAGATACGAAATCCCCAAAAAGCCGACGAGAGCGGTGGGATCGACGAGCGGCACAATTTTGACAATGCCCAGCGGTAAAAGCGAAACGAAGAGCGCCGCATAAAACGCCGCGCGATTTTTTGCGCGACGGCGCATCCACAAAAATCCGCGCGTGATCAGCCACTGCGTTAGCGCGTAACCGACGACGAGGCCCAGTTCATAGACCGCCGATCCAGGCAGGATGGTTTGCGGCGTCCAATACTGGATCACCAACATGACTGCCGTTGCCAGAATAATCAGGACCTGGGACAAGCGCACGCGACTCACCAGACCGGAAAACATCGCGGGCACGGCGACATAGAGCAAAATCCCAAAGTAGAGGAAATCGGCATAAGGCGTCACGTCAGCATCTCCGCCAGTTTTTTGCGATCCACTTTGCCGTTGGGCGTCATCGGAAACGCCGTCAAGAAATAAAATTTGCGCGGCAACATGTACGCCGCCAAGCGTTCCGCCAATTGATTCCGTAAAACGCGCGCCTTTTCAAATTCGGAACTATTGCTCGCCTCAGCCAAAATCACAAATGCCGTGAGCGAATCAGGCAGGCCGTGCTTGGTTTTGACAATGACGACACCGTCGCGCACACTAGGGAGCGCTTGCAAATTCGCTTCGACGTCGCCGAGTTCGACGCGATGTCCGTGCAGTTTGATTTGATTATCACGGCGGCCCTCAAAGAACAACATCCCATCGCGATAATGCCCCCAGTCGCCGGTATGGTACGCGCGCAAACCGTCCAACGCGAAAAATGCCTGCGCCGTCAGGTCAGGGCGACCCAGGTAGCCGGGGCTGACATTCGCTCCGGCGATAATAATTTCGCCGCGCGCGCCGTCCCCAACAATTTGTCCGTCGTCGCCCAGAATGACCACGCGGCTATCGGGCTTGGGAAAGCCAACCGGCAAAGGATTGTAACGCGCGAGGCAATCGTGATCGATCTGCACAGACGTGGTGGCGACCGTCGTCTCGGTGGGACCATACGTGTTCCACACGTGCGCGCGGGGGAAACGATCCAATAGCGCGGCGGCGACATCAGGCGCGAGCGTTTCGCCGCAGAAAAGAAAGCGGCGGAGATAAGGCAACATGGTCGCCGTAAACGATTTTTCCACCAAACACATTTGCGCGAACGATGGTGTCGAAACCCAGGTTGTCACGTGCGAGCGCGCGAGCGCGCGATACAGTTGCGCCGGGTTGGCAATGTCGTCTTGGGTAATGCTGAACAGCGTTCCGCCTGTCGCCAAACTGGAATACACATCCATCACCGACAGGTCAAACGAAAACGGAGCTTGGTTCAAAAACGTTTCGGCTTGCGGGGAAAAATTCTGTTCGGCGATCATCCAATCAATAAAGCTAGTCAGGCAACCAAGCGTGATGACGACGCCTTTGGGTTCGCCGGTACTGCCTGACGTGAAGAGGATGTAGAAAGGCGAGTCAGGAGACAGTGGACTGTGAATGGTACGCGGTGCGCTGTCCATGTTTTTGGATTCTAGTTCGCGGAGCGAATCGGGAGTCAGAATTATTTTTGCGCCGGAAGCGGCGATGATGCGCTCGACCCGTTGAGGCGGAATCGCACGATCAATTGGGACATAGGCGTGTCCAGCTTTGACTGCGCCGAGAAACGCGATCAGCATTTCCGGTTCCTTGTGTCCATGCACCGCAATCGGCGAATGATCGCGCGAAGCGGGCAATGCGCGCATCAAGTACGCGGCGAGCGCATCGGAGCGACGCAACAATGCGCCGTATGTCAACGCGCCGGCGTCGCTCAGGTGCGCCGCTCGCTCCGGCGCAAGGCGTCCCCACTGGTCGATCGTTTCCAGCAGATTCATCAAAACCCCTGATAGACAAACGGCGGCGTCGAGAAATCGCCTTTACCGTACAGCAGGACTAGTCCGATCAGAATGGCTAGATAGTAGAGGATCAGAATAACACCCTTGACCCAGGGATTGCTCATTAGCCCCGTGATAAAATTCGTCCAAGACTTGATCCACATAGACCCATCCTTCCCGCGCCATGTGCGGCGCAGGATCAACTCCGAAATAGCGAACATCGCCACATTCTTCAAAGTCGACGTAAGGCGCGCCGAAACGGTTTGCGGTCTGATGCATGCGATCATAAAAAGCCTGCCGCGCTTGCGCAGAAATTCCGGTCGCATTGTAATAATCGGTGTTATACGGTCTGCCCAAGAGTAACGGCTGTGCGCCCAGCTCTTTCAAAATCCGCAGTAAAATTTCCAGGTCGGTCCATTCAGCCGAGTTTTGCAAATTAGTTACGTATGCTTGATCGCTACTGCCGTTTGGCTTGGCTTTAAACCCATTCTTGAAATTTTGGGTCCAGTACGTATTGTCGAAACCGAACGGGTTGTTATTGGAAAATGGAATTTGCTCTTGTTTAGCTCGTGCTTGCAGGGCATTCCAATTTAGAGTGGCGGGCTGATGCGGAATGTTCGGATCAAGTTTTTTCTGCGACTGGATATAGGTGATGGTTTCGTAATGATCCTGGAACTCGAGAATCAACGTCTGTAATTTGCCGAGCGGAAATGCGAGATAGTACAGCGCCGTGCTAGGCAACGAACCATCGGCAAGGCGTTCGAGCGCAAACTTGAGAACAGGATCGGTCTCAAGCGTTTTCGGATATTGCACCATACGCTTGGCGGCTAGTTGTTTGGTTTCCAAACTCAGTTGCGTGCTAAAGATCAGTTCGTTCGCATGGAGACGCGAAAAGAGACCGGCATAATTATCCACGCCCATCATCTTGGCGGTGAATTGACCGGGCGTGAAGGAGATGACCACTTTTTTCCCTTGCAAATCGGGACCAATACTCGCGAGTGCTTCGGCGACAATGATAGTCGCGACGCCGCCTTTTGCCACCTCGAACGTTGTAAAACCGGTCGGATAGTTGGCGAAAAATTGCGAAGGCTGATACACCGAGGGCTGGTTCAGCACTTCGGATGCGCCATAGATCGGCAAGAGATCGGATTGCTGGAACGCAATTTTCTGCAACGCACTACCGGTCACATTCAACGGCACATGCTTGGGCGCAAGCGCGTGGACGTAAACACTTTCGACGCCGCGCGCGTACGCATCCGCGCCAAGCACCGCGGCAATCGTCAACCCGCTAACGATCAGCGCGGAAAAAAGATGAACGAATTTCATAGTTATACTCGCTAAATTCCTTGCAACGTTTCGCCATTGGCTTTTCCGAGACGGCTTGATATTTGCGCGATAATTTTGCGCGGGCTGGACCACTGCTCCCGTTCGATTTCAGCGGGAGCAATGTCAAGCGTGAATTCTTCCGACAAGGCAATAATCAACTCGACCATGCCTAACGAATCCAAAATGTGTTGTTCAAATAATTCCAAGTCTGGGTCTTGACGGATTTGCTCCGTGCCGGCAATGGTTTCTAAAATATCCAACACTCGGGTTTGAATCATTTTTTGTTCCACTGCAATTGCCATCGGGGTTGACTCCTTTTTTCCAAATAGGACTGCGGTGATCGCGTTCATTGAAATTGCCAATGCTCTAGTTTCTATTATAGGATGGTACCAGCGAATTGTAAAAAACACGTTACGCGTATGTAAATATTTGGCGTCAAGCGAAAAGACTGTCCCGGTTTGCGCCGATGGCTGGCGGTGATTTGCATTGCTCGGTGACGCGCTAACACGAGATTTACATGAATTTTGCAAATTCTTTACCTCCATGTTATCTTGATGCTGTATCCTCGAACTGCGAGGAGGTCACGATGCCGCACCTAGATCGATGGTTACTGGGCTTGTGGGTAATGAGCGCGCTTGCCGCGTGCGCGACGCCGGTAACAACCGCGCCCACGATCGTCGCGCCCGCTACGGTGGCGCATAGCGCTCGACCTGCGGTTAGTCCGCTTGCGCCAACCTCAACTCCGCCCGCTAAAATAACGGCGACCGTTCCCGCGCCGACGACTCCGCCCAACGCGCGCGCGCTCACGCTATCACCACTCGGCAATGCGCGGCCACTGCCCGCGAAAATTCTCGGCGCGTCGGTCGAGTCACTGATCGAACAAGTGATTAACGATCCGCGCAAAGTTGCCGCGATCAAAGCGACCGCGCCCGCCGTGATTCGATTCCCCGGTGGCTCGCAGAGCAATTATTACAACTGGCGCGATGGGCTGTTGCATTTCAATGTCAAGCCCAACAGTTCGGCGTATTACAAATATTGGGCGAGCGTCGCGCCCGCGATTGCACGCGCGCATCCGAACGGCGTCTCGTACGAAGAGTACGCCGCGTTCGCCCAGCAAATCGGCGGCGCGGACATGGTGCTTGTGCCAAACCTGGAAACGTCGTCGGTCGAAGAACAAACCGCGTGGTTCAAAAAACTCGCCACGGAAAACCTCGCGCCGGAAAATATCGAACTGGGAAATGAATTTTGGGTGGCGATGGCGGGCGATCCGAATGTGATGCAAAAATGGCGCGATGAAAAATCGGCGCTGGCGGTAATGCAACAGTACGTCACCGCGCTCAAACCCTTCGTGAGCGCAGACGCAAAATTTGCGGTGCAAGCCAGCGCGGCATCGTTCACCATTCTCCCCAACGACGCCGGTTCATTTCATCGGCGCTTGCTTCAGTGGGACGCTGACCTTGCGCCCGCCGATTGGTTTCAAGCGGTGACCGCGCATTTGTACCCTGACTTGGCCGGCCTGTCGGGCGACGCGCAGAATCTGTCACCGCAACAATTATTTACCGCGCTGATGGGACGTTCGGACGCGGGCGTGGATCGCGCGATCGGCGACATTGCCAAAAAATTACCGGGGAAGGAAATTTGGGTGACGGAATGGAATCCGCGCGGCGGCTCGCCGACGAATCTTGATCGCCCCGATTTGGACAAGGTGCCGCCGCAGATGAACGCGCAACTCATTGTGCGCACGGAACTCGCATTTCTGCGTCATCCTGAAGTGACCAAGGCGCAGTACTTTACACTGTATTCGAACGACCACAGCGTCTTCCAGGTTTACGTGCAAGCGGGCAATCAGTTCGCGCCCGAGCCGACGGCGGTCGTGCTGGGTTGGTTCGACGATGCGGCGAACGGCGGCGCAACCTTTCAGCGTGTCGTTGAAACGGCCGGTCCCAGCGTGAGCGATCTGGGTGCGTTCAAAGAAAGTTATCGCCCGATTGAAGGCGGCGTGTTCAAATCAACCAACCGCACGGTGTTGATCCTGCAAAATGCTTCGGCGGAAACGCGCGTTTATGATCCAACTCAGAACAACGCGCCGCAACCGACGCGCGTCGAATTGCTCGTCACGCAAGACATTGCCAATACCGCGCACGTACCAGCGCAGATAACGCAACACGACGCGAACGCGCCCATCATCTTGCCCCCGTTGAGTATCGCGCGTCTCATTTGGGAGTAGATACTGTTTCTCGCGCTGGGTCTCGCCGTGCGTGCGCCCAGTGCGACAACCTGACGCTCACATTGCCATATAACGGGAGATAAAATGAAAACGATTGGCTTGATCGGTGGAATGAGCTGGGAATCTTCGATCGAATACTATCGCATCATCAACGAAAGAGTACACGCCCAATTGGGCGGTGTCCATTCCGCGAAAAGTGTAATGTACTCGGTTGATTTTGCCGAGGTTGAAGCGCTTCAACATCAGGGTCACTGGGACGAGGCGACGCAACTCATGATTGATGCGGCGCGGCGGGTCGAAGCGGGCGGCGCAGATTTTGTCGTGATCTGCACGAATACGATGCACAAAATGGCAGACGCCGTCCAGCAGAGCATCCAGATTCCGCTACTCCATATTGCCGATGCGACTGCCGAACGGATTCAACAGCGCGGGCTTGCGCGCATTGGCTTATTGGGAACCCAGTTCACGATGGAGGGCGATTTCTACAAAGGGCGTTTGGAAAAGAAATTTGGTTTGACCATCATCATACCGAGTGAACCAGAACGTCGCATTGTTCATCGCGTCATTTATGATGAATTGGTCGTCGGCGTCATTAACGAAAATTCGCGCGAGCAATATCGTGGCATCATCGCAAATCTCATCCAAGCCGGAGTAGAAGGCATCATTCTGGGGTGTACCGAAATTGGCTTGCTCGTGCAACAGGCAGACAGCCAAGTCCCGTTATTTGATACAACTCTAATTCATGCCGAAGCCGCGGTAGCCTATGCGCTGAGATCGTAATCGCCGCCAGATATCACGCGCGCGAACGTTTTTGCTTTGAACCACCCGAGCGATTGATTTGAGCGCTACGGAAGATTTCCACATCAATCTAGAAATTCTCTTCATCCCTGATGGGCGCACCCTGCCGAATGCAGAATTTTTCGTCTACTCCGCGCCTGGGTCAAATCTCCTGTTCCGCTTGAACCCAATCTTGAGGCGCGCGCCCATCCTGGTGACCAGGTTACTCGTACAGTTCATAGGCGCGCGTGGCGATCTATAGCGTCAAAGCGACTGGTCTCTTGGCTACCGCTGAGGGAATGCGCCACTTGTCAACACGACCTTCACTGCGTCGTTTACGACCAGGCACGCGACCATCGCATAGCCGAATATCACGAGGATCTGCCACCACGGCAAGGGAGCTAGCCCTGGGATTCCTACGAATGTCAGGATCGTGCCTATGAGCGCATCCGCCGTCAGTGCCGCGATCAGTGTTTTGCTAGGCATCGTCGCCCAGAACCTATGACGTTCCCGCGCGGACACGATGGAGAACACGGCAAAGTAAAGCAGAGTCAAAAAGCTGAACGTGTAGAGAGCATTCTCGTTGGTCGCTAAACCGAACCGCGACCAGCCGAACCACAAGAGCGCGAGTGTCTCCACCACCATCGCGACGCCCAGCGACGCCGACACCGCGACAAACCCCCCGATGTTCCAGGTCTCCGGTTTCTGGGAGGGCCGAACGTGGTCGGTCGCAAGAGCGATCTTTGCAAAGTCCAGCATGAAAACCAGCAGTAGCATCGCAAAGGCGGAAACGACGAACTTGCCAGTGACCACGAACGCAATCGCCACGAAGGTCGCGGTCAGTATTGTCTGGCTGATCTTGTTGATGATCCAGGTCAGAACGCGCTGATAGATCGTCCGCCCCTGATCGACCAACGCCACGATGTTCGTCAGTCCTGGTTCGGTGAGAACGACGCTCGCGGCGCCCTTGGCAACATCGGTGGCGGTACTGACGGCGATGCCCACTTCGGCTTGGCGCAGTGCGGGCGCATCGTTGACGCCGTCGCCCGTCATGCCGGTCACGTGTCCCGCCGCTTGCAAATGCTGAACGACAATGTACTTGTCCTCCGGGTACACTTCGGCAAAGCCATCGGCGCCCGCCAACAAATCAACGGCCTCGTTGCCGGACTTGGCGCTCGCAACTTTCAGGTCTGCCACGCGCCGAATGTTGGGCAAGCCAACTCCCTGCGCGATCTCACGTGCGACTGCCAGAGCATCGCCGGTAAGCATCTTGACCGGGACACCCAGGTCGCGGAGTTGAGCAACAAGTTGTTTCGCGTCCGGACGGAGCGGATCGTACAACGTCACCAATCCAACTAGAACGGGAGCGCCGGTCTCGCGTCCGCGCGCCACCGCCAGCGTTCGATAGCCCTTCAACGCCGACTCACTGACCCGCGCTTCCAACGCCGCGACTGCCGGAGGTTCAAGTCCACACGCTTCGGCGACGGTTCGCACGGCACCTTTCATCACGCGCAGGCGTTGCCCATTCTGTTCGACCACGGCTTCCGTCCGCCGGTTTTTCGCATCGAACGGCGCGAAGGAGACGGGCATCACCTTGGGCAGGTTATCGAAGATGTGCCGCGCTTTTGCCGCGGCAAGGAATGCCAGGTCAATCGGATCCTGGTTTGCTTCCTGGGACGCGAGCGCCCCGGCGAACAGCACGTCGGATTCCGTCGCCGGCGCCAACGGAATCACGCCGGTGACTGCCAGTTGGTTCATCGTGATCGTGCCGGTCTTGTCCACGCAAAGCACATCCATTGTCGCGGCATCCTCTGCCGCGCTGAGGCGCGTGACCAGCACGCCGCGCTTTGCCAGTTCCTTCGACCCAACCGCCATGCTGACCGTGAACATGACGGGCAGGGCAACTGGCACCGCGCTCATCAACAACACGAGCAGGAGCGGAACCATCTCCCAGAGTAGCGCGCCGCGGATCAGCGACAGCACAACTACCACGCCCAGCAACGCGCCGACAATGATAAAGAGCCAGCGCACAACCTTGGACACCACCGCTTCGATATGGAGTTTCGGTCGCGCTTGCTGAACCAACTCCGTGGTACGACCAAAAAAAGTCTGCGCCCCGGTCAACATCACCACGCCGTTGCCTTCACCTCGGCGGACGACAGAACCCGACGAGAGCACGTCGCTTGGCTTTTTATCCGCATCCTTCGATTCGCCGGTGAGCGCCGACTGGTCAATGCTCAATTCACCGGTCAGGAGCTTGACATCTGCCGGTATGATATCGCCCGGGCGCACACGGACAATGTCGCCAGGAACTAGATCACGAGCGGGAATGACCTGCCAGCGCCCATCGCGCCGAACGCGCGCACTGACCTGCAACCGTTTCCGCAGTGTCTCGACAACGCCAGCGGCGCGATGCTCTTGAGCAAAACTCAATACGGCGTTGACCACTAGCAGTGCGCTGACCAGAACAAGATCGGCATACTTGCCAAGCACAGCCGACAGGATCATGATCAGTTCCAGCATCCAAGCCGATATACCCCAGAATTTTCGGAGGAAATCGATGACAGGATGCCCCTTTTGTTCAGCCACTTCGTTGTAGCCGTGTTCCTTGCGGCGAGTTTCGACCTCTGCGCCCGTGAGACCTGCATCAGGATTCACCTTGAGCGCCGCGAGCGTGTCGGGAATCGACGCGGTGGCAATGTCGGGCGCTTTGCTTGCGCCCGGCTTCGAGTCCGGATTTTCCGCTTTCGATTTCCTTGGATCTGCTTTCATAACAACTATCCTTTCTCCCATCTCATACAGGACCTGTCCGCTTTGGACAAGCCCACTGCCAATTGCGAATTTCCGGCAGGTCTTCGCCGTGTTTTCGGAACTGAGTTTATAATAGAGTTGATTCCAACCGTCAGATGGTGTATTGTCGAGTTGGTCATTCCTACATTTTATTGCTTGGGGCGTATTACCCTAACACGCTTGCCATTGTGTAAAACTCGCTTTGAAACCCATTTGATATCCGTAGGTGTTGTAATGTAGAGTGCTATACTATACCACGGTTTAGCATGTATGCCGCTCCTGGCATAAATCAACGGAAGAGGGCGTGCTGGCAGTGCGCCATAGGAAATGTACCATACGTCATTCCCAATCCATCCATTGCTCGGTTGAGTGGTTGGGTAGTTGCATCCGGCACAATTCCCAAAATTGTATAGTTGATGAACATAGTAGATTGATAACCATCAACCTCTGCGTCTATCGTCCCAGCAACAGTCACTTTCAGCAAGGCTTGGTGGTTGAATTCAGTTGGACATTTCACACTAACCTTATACCAGGTCGTCATGCGCCGAAACATCAACCAGGTGATCAGCACCCGCACGATTCGTGAGTACTATGAACGGAACACCGCGCTGTTTTTACGCGCGACACCGACGGCGACGATTCATCGCGCGGTATGGGCAGAAGGTGTGAACACACTCGACCGCGCGTTGAATTATACCAATGCGCAAGTTACCCGCATCGTCGCGCAACACGCTCGCGCGCATCCACGCACCCATGCGCGCATCCTTGACCTGGGTTGCGGCGTTGGCGGAACCTTGTTTTATGTGTTAACGCATCTGCCAATCCCAGCGCACGGTATTGGGGTGACCCTGAGCCAAGTCCAAGCCCAGATCGCGCGCGCACACGCGCTAGAACTCAACTTGGCACACATCTGTGATTTTATCCAAGCCGATTTCCAATTCGTTCCTGTGACCAGCCAATTCGATGTGATCGTTTCGGTGGAAGCGTTTGCCCATGCCACTGCGCCGGAAAGGTATTTCGATCAGATCACGCGGTTGCTCAAACCTGGCGGGCAATGGATCGTGTGCGATGATTTTCTCGCCGCGCGCGCGCTGACCGGGCTGAACGCAATCGATCAAGCTTGGCTCGCCGCGTACCAGCGCGGTTGGCAAGTCCCAAACGTCCGCGCGATCACTTGGGTCGAATCGATCGCGGCGGAACATGGTTTGCGTTTGGCCGATCAGTGCGATCTCACGCCGCATTTGCGCCTGCGCGCGTTACCCAATCCTGTCGCGCGCGCGTTGCAACAGATCGGCGAACGCCTGCCGAAGGTTCATCCAATTGTTCCCAGTATGCTCGGCAGTTTGGCGTTGCAGAATTGTTTGAAGCGAGGGCTTGTGACATATCGTTTTCTGGTATTTGAACAAACGACCGGATGAGCCAAACGATTACCTTGCTCGCCAGCGGCACGCGCGGCGATGTGCAACCGTATATCGCGTTAGGTCTCGGCTTGCGCCAAGCCGGGTACACCGTGCGCGTGGCAACCCACGCGAATTTCGCCGCGTTCGTCGCGCGGCATGGTTTGACCGTCACCCTCCTCGCCGATAATCCCAGCGATTTGTTCGCGCGACCCGGCGGCGCAGACGCCATGCGCTTGTCCGGCAACCCGCTCCGTAACGCGCGCGCATCGTTCCGGTATTGGCGCGATGCGCGTCCGCTTTTTGCGCGCCTGGTGTCAAGCGCGTGGCAAGCCTGTCAAGACTCGGATTGCATCATCTCTGGCTTGCCGACGTTATGGAGCGCGCCACTTGCCGCCGCGCTTGGCGCACCGAACGTACGCTGTTTGCTTCAACCCTTGACTCCCACGCGCGCATTTCCCAGCCCGCTGTTGCCTTGGACCTTTTCGCTCGGCGGCATTTACAACCGCCTGACCTATCGCCTTGTTGAGCAAACCATTAAACTGTCCTGGCGCGGCGCATTGAATGAGTGGCATCGCGCTACGTTCAACCAACCGGCGCCCGATTTGCCGCGCGCTGAAAATACTCTGACCCTGTACGGATTCAGTTCGCATATTGTGCCGCATCCCGCCGATTGGTCTGCGCGCGAGATTATCGCGGGCTATTGGTTTTTATCAGCGCCGTCAGATTGGCAACCGGCGGCTGAACTGGAACAATTCTTGGCGGAGGGCGCGCCGCCGGTGTTTATTGGCTTTGGCAGTTTGACATTGCGGCAACCACGCAAAACCATGACAATCATCGCCGCGGCGCTGGCGCATACCAAGACGCGCGCCGTGATTGCCGTGCCGCACGGTTTTGCGAATGCCGCCTTGCCGCCCAATCTGTTTCCCGTAACCGACGTGCCGCACGCTTGGCTGTTTCCGCGCCTGTCCGCCGTGATCATTCATGGCGGAGCCGGGACGGTTGGCGCGGCGCTGCGCGCTGGTGTGCCAACCCTCGTCTTGCCACTCGCCGTTGATCAATTTTTCTGGGGCGCGCGTATCGCCGCGCTTGGCGCGGGACCACGCCCATTGTCGCCTGATGCGCTGACGGTCAACGTGTTTGCCAATGCTTTGACGCAAGCAGTCACGGATTCAAAAATCAAAGCGCGCGCTCAAGTATTGGCGCGCGCACTGGCTCTCGAAGATGGTGTAGCGAATGCCGTTACGGCGATCCGCGCAATGATCTAGTTTGATTCTGCAACGCGATCATCGCAAGCCCCAAGGCAATTCCCGCAAACCCACTGCCGATCCAGTACGGCGCGGTCGGCGCGATGCGTTCAAATGAAATTCCGGCAACGCTGGGGCCGATGATCAATGCCAAGTTGAGCACGACCTGGGTTCCGCCCATCAGCCGCCCTTGTTCGTCTGCGCTGACGCGCTGTGATACGAGACTCGTCAACGCGGGAATACTGGTCCCACTGCCAAGCGCGCCCAGTCCCACCAAGGGATACAACATCCAATCATTCGGCGCAAGCGCAACCAGCGCCAGACTCAAAGTCATCAGCGCCAACCCAATCCACGCCAGCCGTTTTTCCCCGACGCGCGGTTCAAGCCAGCCGAATAAAACGCCCTGCACCAATACGGCACACGCGCCGACAAACGCGAAAAAAATTCCGTTGCGCGCGGCATCCCAGCCAAAGCGCACGTAACTAAACAAGGGAAAGTTGGATTGCAATCCAGCAAAAGCCAGGTTCAGCGCAAAGATTGCCAACAAGAGCGTCCGAATGGACGCAAGGCGAAACACGGCGATCAATTGTGCGACCCAGTTTAATGCGCGCCACGTTGTCCGGGGCGCGCGTTTGTCCAAGGGCAAGGACTCGGGCAAGCCAAAGAAACCAAAGGTGACATTGGCGAGCGCGAGCGCGCACGCCGTGAACGCCGGTACGCTCAGACCTGCCGCGCTCAACAAGCCGCCGAATGCCGGCCCGACCATCAAGCCCAAGCCGAACGCCGCGCCGACCAAGCCCATGCCACGCGCGCGATTTTGCGCTGTCGTAACATCGGCAATGTACGCATAGGCAGTGCTCAGATTACCGCCGGTGAGGCCGTCCATGATCAGGGCAAGAAAAATCAGCGGCAACGAATTAGCGAAACCCAAGATCGCGTATGCAATGGCTGTGCCCAACAACGAAACAAGCAAGATGGGACGGCGGCCATGCCGATCGGCAAGCGCGCCCAGCACCGGCCCGCTGATCAGTTGCATCACGGCGTAGAGTGAACCAAGCGCGCCAATGATGATGGCTCCGGCTTGTTGGCGTTGCACGAAAAACGGCAACAGCGGAATGACCATACCATAACCGAGCATGTCAATCAGCACGGTGATAAAAATAAAAACCAGCGGCGAACGTCGCGTACGCGCGCGCAAGAATGCCATACCATCATCATACCACAAAGCCAAGCGCATGAATTGTCTAGCCGCA
>JBBIUF010000078.1:18861-19276 GCA_037440365.1 Chloroflexota bacterium | reverse complement strand
TTATTCGCGAGGAAGTGCGCCGAATTCGCAACGATGCGCATCTATCACAACGAGAATTGTCAAAAGAAATTGCTCAAACCAACTCGTTTATTCAGAAACTAGAAACAGGAAACATAGAGCCTAGTTTGCTAGAAATGTTAGCAATTTCTTTGACTCTAAAAACGCCACTTGATAATTTTTTGCCGCCGAAATACCGAAGCAAAAATCAAGGCATTGACCCAGCGAAGTTTGACGAACTCGAAGAAAAAGAGAAGAAGATTAGCGAGGCAATGAAGATACTTGGGAAGTAAAAGAAAGACGCTCGCCGCTAGGCAGGCAGGAAAACTTTGTTTTCCTGCAAATACAAGCGTGGCGCCCTTAACCACCCCTAACAAATGTCAAGAACGAGTTTGGACAAAATTTGCTTCGCAAATTT
>JBBIUF010000078.1:0-18851 GCA_037440365.1 Chloroflexota bacterium | reverse complement strand
GGCACACTTCGCCGCTTGCGCTCACGCAGGTCGCGCCTCTTGCACAAACGGTGCGCCCCCTGGGGAAAGATTCTCTCCCGAGAGCGAGTCCCGCTTTTGCGAGCGGGAGGGGAGCGGCAACCTGGTCTCACAAATAAACAACCCAGCATAATGATAGACATACATCAAGCGAGAGCATTTACCATCAAGACGACAAGAGGCAAACTCAAACTTGACATTTGCCAACGCGAGAGAGCAAACGCTCTTTGACAATCACCGCAAATCTGGTAAAATAGTAAACGCAGTCGGGAAAGTAATTTTCAAATCCTCTCGCCCCGACTCAAATTACTTCGTAACCTCAGCGCCGAGGTGTTTCTAACATTGCGCGAATGGTTGGGCGTGGTCGAGGGACGTTACCTCGACCATTGTTTTTTCCATTTGCCTGACAAGTAGGCGCTGAAACCTATTGCGGCGACATTCAATGGACAGTGCGGTCCTGGTTGAACAATCTCAATTAAATGAACGCGATACGGCTCACTTGGCGCGAGTGGCTCACGTTATTCCACTCCTCGCCGATTTGAGTCGTGCGGATATTTTGATCGCGACGCCAAGCGCGGAGGGTGCCGCGCATGTGCTCGCGCAAGCGCGGCCGCATTCGGTTGCGCCAGTGCATCGCGAGTCCTTGGTTGGCGAATCCGTGACCCGCGAAAATGCTGGCGCGCTTTATAAAGCGATGGTCGAGCGACAGTATACGCGGACGTTACGTGATTATGCGCGTCCGCCGATTGCTGGCACGACAACCGATGGTGCGCCCGCGCCGGTCGTGCAAGAAGCCTATCCCATCGAAAATGTGAATGGCCAAGTCATCGGCGGTTTACTGATTGAAACCAACTCGCTCGAAAGCGAACGCTTGAAGCGGCGGAGTGAAGTGTTTCAGCGCGCGCTCAAAGTTTTTCAGCAATTGGCGTTGCGTGGCGAGCCGGACGGCATCGAAAAACTAGAGCCGTTCGGCGAGCATGACGGCGTGATTGTCGTGGACGACGATGACGTGATTCGCTACATGTCCGGCATCGCCGTCAATTTGTATCGCAACGTGGGCTATGGCGAACCGTTGGTCGGCAAAACCTTGAGTTATCTTGAAACGCAAGATGACGAGTTGGTCTGCCTGGCGATTGACGAGCATCGGTGCGCGCAGATCGAAGTTGAAGAACGCGGACGCGTCTGGGTCAAAAAAGTTATCCCGTTGCCGCGCATCGAACGGCCGACCTTGTTCGGCGCGGCGCGGCAACAAACCAGCGGCGCGTTCTTGTTGGTGCATGACGATACCGAAGCGCGGCAACGCACGCGTGAATTGTTGATCAAGACGACGATGATCAAAGAAGTGCATCATCGCGTCAAGAATGATTTGCAAACGGTTGCCTCGTTGTTGCGGATGCAATCGCGCCGCCTGCAAACGACGGAAGCGAAAGGCGCACTGGGCGAAGCGGTCAATCGCATCTTGAGTATTGCGGTCATTCATGAATTCTTGTCTGAGCAGGATTCGCGCACGATCAATATTCGTGATGTGGCACAGCGGATTATTCACCAAATGCAAGCCGGAGTGCTGGACCCAGAACGGCAAATCACGTTCAAACTCGCCGGCCCGAATATTTATTTGCCGGCGCGGCAAGCAACCTCGTGCGCGCTGATCATCAACGAGCTATTGCAAAATGCGCTGGAACACGGTTTTGATGTGCGTTCCACCGCCGAAGGCGCATCGGCTCAAGGCGGTACCATCGCGCTCACTTTTGATGATACCGGTGACGCCGTGGAATTGGTGATTCACGATGACGGCCGCGAACTACCCCCGGATTTCGCGCTCGAGCGGGTGGACTCACTCGGTTTGCGAATTGTTCAAATGTTGGTTACCCAAGACCTAAAGGGTCATATTGACATGCGGAGTGATCAGGGCGTATCGGTGCTTGTCCGATTCCCCAAGATTCCACTCGGAGGAGATGAAACGTGGAACGAACTCGAGTAATTATTGCGGACGATGAATCGGTTATTCGCGCGGATTTGCGCGAGATGCTGACAACCCTCGGGTACCTGGTTGTCGGCGAAGTGGGGGATGGGCAGAGCGCGGTAAACTTGGCGCGTGAATTGAAACCCGATGTCGTGATCATGGACATTAAAATGCCGAACATGGATGGCATCGAAGCGGCGAAAATTTTGACGCAGGAAAAAGTAGCGCCCGTCTTGCTCTTGACGGCGTACAGTCAACGCGATCTCGTGGATCGCGCGAAAGAAGCCGGCGTGGTGGGCTATTTGGTCAAGCCGTTCCGCGAACAAGAAATTGCGCCCGCCATTGACATCGCGCTTGCGCGCTTTCAAGAATTCCGCGAACTGGAAAAAGAAGTGGGCGACTTGAAAGAAACGCTCGAAACGCGCAAGATCGTCGATCGCGCCAAAGGGATTTTGATGGACCAACAAGGACTAACGGAAGCCGAGTCGTTCCGTAAAATTCAAAAGATGAGTATGAATACGCGCAAGCCCATGAAGGAAATCGCCGAGGCAATCATTCTTGCGCACGAAGCCAAAACATGATGCGATTGCCGAGACCCGAAGGCCGCTGACGCGAAATCCTTCGGGTCTTTTCTAGTACCTGCGCCGAGCCGGTCCAATGTGAGCGCACCCAGGTCGGTTGCAGGGTGCGCGCATATTTTAGAATGTGTTTTTTGTGACGGCGATGCGCGCGCTTTATTTCAATTCCGCGAGGAAAACCGGATATGATTGATGCCGAAGCACAATCGTCTCAACTGGACCCAGCTCTGCGCGAAAGCGAATCAAGCTATCGCACGCTCTTCAATAGCGTCGCGGATGCGATCTATGTCCAAGACCAAGACGGTCACTTTTTGGATGTGAATCGTGGCGCAGAGCGCATGTATGGTTATCCCCGCGAAATTCTCATTGGCAAGACCCCTGAGTTTGTCGCCGCGCCGGGCAAGAATGATCTGGCGGTGGTGGCGCAGTATGTGCAACGCGCGTTTGCGGGCGAACCGCAACAATTCGAGTTTTGGGGTTTGCGGCAAAATGGCGAAATCTTTCCCAAAGAGGTGCGGTTGTATCGGAGCACATTTGCGGGAAAAACTGTGGTGATTGCGCTGGCAACCGATATTACCGAGCGGCAACGAAGCGCCCAAGCCGAACATGAACAACGCGTGCTCGCCGAAGCCCTGCGCGATACCGCGGCTTTGCTCAACAGCACGCTCGACTTTGACCAGGTCTTGCAACAAATCCTGGATCAGGTGGGGCGCGTCGTCCCGCACGAAACCGCAGACATTGTCTTGATCGATGGCAAGGTGGGGCGCATTGTGGGTAGTCATGGCTTTGCGGCGTACGGGATGCAAGCGGCGATCGCGCAAACACACTTGCCGATTGATACCATGGCGACATTTCAAGAAATGCTCCGCACTAACAAGCCGGTGATCGTTTCTGATATTTATACTGACCCGACCTGGACACCCATGCCCGTGTTGGCTTGGGCGCGCGCGTACCTCGGCGCGCCAATTCGCAATCAAGGCACGACCATCGGTTTTTTGAATTTGAACAGCGCGCGTCCCAATTTTTTTACCGCACAGCATGCGATCCGCTTGTTGGCATTTGCGGATCAAGCCGCGCTGGCATTAGAGAATGCGCGCTTACATGCGCAAGTGGAAAAACATGGACGCGCCTCCCAAGCACGCGCGGAACAATTGGCGTTGCTCTATGAGGCTGGGCTCGTGCTCAATCGCACGTTGGAACCGGCGCAGGTGATCACGCATTTGCTCGATGTGGCGCGTCAAGCGGTCCACGCCGACCGCACGGATTTTTTTCGCTTTGATGCCGACCGCAAAATTTTGACTCATGCCAGCGCCAGCGGCGATACGGAATTTTTGGATCGCGTAGCGCTGGAGACGCAGGTATTTGCGTTTGGCGATCCGCAAGGTTTGGTTGGATGGGTGGCGGCAGAACGCACCCCATTGTATCTGCCGGATGTGACTCTGGATGCGCGTTGGCTTGGCTTTGACGCGACGATTCACTCCGGCTTGTGGGTGGCGGTTGAACAGGACGGACAATTGTTGGGCGTCCTGGTCGTGACTAGCCGCCGCAGTGATGCGTTTGTGCCAGCCGATCAACGCCTCGTCACCTTGTTTGCGAACCAAGTGGCGGTCACGCTTGCCAAAGCGCAATTATATGTCAAGGCGCAAACCGCGTTGGCAATGACCACGCGGCTCTATCGCTTGAGCGCGCAAACCTTGACGGCGACGGGCATAGCAGAAACGGCATGCTTGGTAATTGCCGCGCTCTTGGAGGGCTTTGCGGCAGACGTGGCGTCGATCCATATCGCCGACACCTCCGATCAAACTACGTATTGGCTTGGCACGCCAACAGACCCGCCTCATGCGCTCGCTGGTTCCATGCGCGCCGATGGCTTGACGATGCGGACGCTGGCTTCGCCCACGCCGATCATTGTAACCGATGGTGAACTGATCCATCCCGATTTGCGCGCGCAAGGGATCCAATCGGCAATTGCGTTGCCGTTGCACGATGAAATGCAAAACCTCGGCGTTGTGTTTTTATATTATCGCGGTGCGCATAACTTTGCCGACCAGATCGAATTGCTGTCGCTCTTTGCAAATCAAACGGCGCTCGCCGTCAAACGAATTCGCCTCATCGAAGAAACGCGCCAACGCGCGGACACGCTGATGCTGATCAATCAAATTTCGGCGGCGATCAACCAGCCGGTTGAGTTGGATCACGTGCTCACGGCAACGTTACGCGAATTGGTGCAAGCCATGACGGTCGAGCGTGGCGCGCTCAGTCTCTTGACGGCTGACCAAACACATTTTAATGTGATTGCGGAATACCATCCTGGGTTGGAACCGTCCGCATTAGGAGCAATGTTCCCAGTGACGCCCGAGCACATTGTGGCGCTACTCATCCGCGAACGTCTCGCGGTTGCGGTGACGGATGTGCTACACGATCCAATCATGGGCGAGTTGAGCCAATGTTTGGCGGCTGTGGATGTGCGATCGATTATATTCTTGCCGCTCGTCGCGCAAGATCGCGTTGTCGGTTTTATTACCCTGGGTAGCGTACAACACCCGCGCGCGTTTACCGACGCGGAAATTGCGTTGGCGCAAACCGTGACACACCAAGCCGCGACGGTGATCGAAAAAGCACGCTTGTTTGAGGCGGAGCGCATGCGGCGAGCGGAGTTGAGCGCGCTTTATAATCTGTCGCGTGGACTCGCGGATACCGATTCGTTCGATGCGATCATGCAAACTGTGGTCTGGCATTCGGTTGAGATTACGCAGATGACCTTTGCGCGCTTGGCTTTGTGCGACGGAGACACAATGGTCATTCGCGCCGCGTCGGCGGCACATGGCGCGTTTGTTGATTTGGGCATTGGGCGACGCGAGCCATTGGCAAATTTGCCGTTCGTGCAAACCGTGTTGCTCCACGAGTCGCCCGTCGTGTTGCAGGTTGACGACGCGGGGTTGAATCAATATGAATGGAACCTGTGCGGATTGAGTTCCGCGCAAACAGTGTGCGTGGTCCCGTTACGGCTAGGCACTCATGCGCTCGGTGTTTTGATTCTTGGCGAAATGCGCTCGCGCAAGCGCAATCCCCTGACCGCTGAAAAAATTGATCTCGTGCGCAACATTGGCGATCAAGCCGCCAACGCGATTCATCGTGCCCTGTTGCATGATCAAACTGAACGCCGGTTGAACCAGGTGCAAGCATTGCATACGGTTGACATGACGATCACGGCAAGTTTGGACGTGAACGTGACGCTGAAGGTGTTGCTGGCCCAAGTTAGCGCGCAACTGCGCGCCGATGCGGCGGATATCCTGTTGCTCAACCCACATACGCAAATGCTGGAATATCTGGCGGGACACGGCTTTCGCTCCAAAGCCATCGAGCGGGCGCGGTGCCGGTTGGGTCAAGGTCAAGCTGGGCGCGTGGCGTTGGAACGGCGCGCGCTCGGGATTGCCGATCTGCGTCATCACGATCACCATTTATTGACCGCGCCACTTTTGGTTGATGAAAATTTTGTCATGTATTATTGCGTGCCGCTCATTGCGAAAGGCCAGATCAAGGGCGTGCTCGAAGTGTTCAACCGCACCACGTTGTTTACCGATTCCGATTGGCTGGATTTGCTTGAAACAATGGCGGCGCAAGCGGCCATTGCAATAGACAATGCCGAATTATTCAACCGGCTCGAACATTCCAACCTTGAACTTTCAATGGCGTATGATGCGACGATTGAAGGTTGGTCGCGCGCGCTAGACTTGCGAGACAAGGAAACCGAAGGGCATACCCAGCGCGTCGTGGACTTGACTCTGCGTTTGGCAAGCGCGCTGGACTTGCGCGAGTCTGATCTCGTGCAGATGCGGCGGGGCGCGCTCCTGCACGATATTGGCAAGATGGGCATCCCGGATTCGATCTTACTCAAACCCGGTGCCTTGACGGATGTCGAGCGCGAGGTCATGCGCCGTCATCCACTCTATGCCTATCAATTGATTTGGCCCATCGCCTATCTTCGTCCGGGGATTGATATTCCGTACTGTCACCATGAATATTGGGATGGCACTGGCTATCCGCGGAAACTCGCGCGGACGCAAATTCCGTTTGCGGCGCGCATCTTTGCGGTGGTGGACGTGTGGGACGCGATCACGTCAGATCGTCCCTATCGCGCGGCATGGACGGCCACGCAAGCGCGCACCTACATTCAGGCGCAAGCTGGCACCCAGTTCGAGCCGCGCGTGGTCGAAAAATTTCTCGCGTTGGGTTTATAAACCCATTCGTTTATTTTGTCGTTGTGCCCATAGAGCTTTGGAGGTTGGATGAAATTCCCAAAATTTTTTCGCTCGCGTGAAAACGATTTTTTGAAATCGTTGTGTGATCAAGCCGCCAAGACGCGCGAAGGTTTGGAAGCGCTCGAAGTCTATATGCAACACGGCGACGATGTGAGCGCCAAGCGCGTCCAGGCGATTGAAAAAGAAGCCGATGAATTACGGCGTATTTTGATTGACGACTTGAACCGCTCGTTTGTCACGCCGATTGATCGCGAAGACTTGTTTGCCTTGTCGCGCACCATTGACGACGTGTTGGATTACGGCTATACCACGCTGGATGAAATGGTGACGCTTGGCGTCAAGCCGAATATGTATCTGCAACGCATGGCGTCCATTTTACGCGAAGCGGCGGATGAGCTGTATCTCGGTGTCATTCAATTAAAAGATCACCCGCAGGTCACCCTCGATCATGCGACGCGCGCGAAATCGTTGGAGAATCGCGCCGAGAGCGTGTATCGCTCCGCGGTCGCCGAGTTGTTTCAAGAACCCAAGACGGTGGAAGACATTGTCGAGATTCTCAAGATGCGCGAAATTTATCGCCACTTGTCCAACGCGGCGGATCGCGGCGATGAAGCCGCGAATATCCTCGGCGATATTGTGGTCAAAATGACGTAAGCCGATTGAGGCGACCCAGCAAGGTCGCCTTTTTTTTTGGACAACCTTAAATTTGCCCCCCCTCTTGTCAGCCGTACTAAATTGGATATAATTCGCCGCACGTGAGAACAATGACAGTTCTGGTTCTTGCGAAATTCTAAATCTGTTTCGTGATGACGCGAAACGAAAGCTGATTGGTGATGAAACGCCATTTGCATTCAAGCGCGCGCGTGACTGCGCGCACCGCGGTCCGCCTGCCTTCGCTGGTGCTCGTCCGGCGCGCTTTACCTCCAACCTTGCGCCTGCGTCTGCGTGAAATTCTCGCTTCGCTGTTTCCACCCCGGCGCAAGCTCGTTCCGCAACCGATCCCCATTCCCGTTGGACGCACGCTTCGCCGCCGGAGTATTCCGCGATGAATCACTCGACGCTGGCTAGAATATTTCGTGGTGTGGCTGTGGCGACCGTCATCGCCACATTTGTCCTGGTGATTGTCGGCGGCATTGTGCGCGAAAGCGGCTCCGGGCTTGGCTGTCCCGATTGGCCCCTCTGCCAAGGGCGCGTGATTCCTCAATTACAAGGCGCAACGCTGATCGAATTTTCGCATCGCTTTACCTCCTCGATTGTCACGGTGCTGATTTTTGCGACCGCGCTGATCGCCTGGCGGCAGTATCGCCATGACAAGTGGGTCTTGTATCCTGCCGTTGGCGCAATTGGACTCCTCGTAGTCCAGATCCTTCTCGGCGGCATCACGGTTCTGTTTGAATTACCGCCCGCCATCGTTGGAATCCACCTGGGGAATGCGTTGTTGCTTTTTGGCACGCTGATCACCGCGACGTTGTTTGCATGGCAACCCTGGTCGGCGTCGCCGCAAGCCGCGCATGACAATTTGCCGCGTCTCGCGATCGCTAGTTTGATCGGCACGTTTATTTTGATCATCAGTGGCACGGTGGTGACCGGCACTGAAGCGCACCTCACCTGCACGACCTGGCCCCTCTGCAACGATCAACTCATCCCCTCTGGTGGTATCTTGCCGCTCATCGCGGCAACGCATCGCTATGTGGCGACCGTGATTGGCTTGATGATTTTGTACACCTTGATCCAAACTTGGCGCACGCGCCGTAACAATGCCCTGGTCATGCGCGTGTCGTTTGCGGCGCTAGGATTGTTGATCGCGCAAATCGCCGTCGGCGCAATTCACGTCGAGCTTGCCTTTCCAATGCTCGTCGGCATTTTACACTTGGCGAGTGCGGCGGCAGTGTGGGCGGCGATGGTTGTATTCACCATTGTTGTCTATCAAACGACCGCGCGTCACGCTGAACAAAAAGCAGACGCCGACAAGCGCGATCAAACGCAACTCAAGCCCACGTCTGAACCGCATGGCGCGTGGAGCACGATCAAAACGTATATCGTGCTAATGAAACCCTGGATCATTGGCTTGCTTTTGACGACGACGCTCGCGGCAATGCTGGTGGCGCAACGTGGCTTGCCATCGCTCGCGTTGGTGTTTTTCACGTTGCTCGGCGGCGGCTTGACGGCAGGCGGCTCGAGCGCGTTGAACTCGTACATTGATCGCGACATTGATCCGGTGATGGGGCGCACGTCGCGACGACCCTTGCCGTCGGGCAAACTGTCACCGCGTGACGCGCTCGTGTTTGGGTTGGTGACATGCGCGCTCGGCGTGATCATTTTGGCGGTGTTCGTTAACGGCTTGAGCGCGTTGCTCTCGCTTGCGGGGATTGTGTATTACGTGGGCATTTATACGCTGGTGCTCAAACGTCGCACGCCGCAGAACGTTGTGATTGGCGGTGCGGCAGGCGCAATTCCGCCGTTGGTGGGTTGGGCGGCCGTGACGAACGAGGTCAACTTGCTCGCGGTGTACTTGTTCTTGATCATTTTTTATTGGACGCCGCCGCACACATGGGCGTTGATGTTGATGGTGACCAAGGATTACGAAAAAGTGGGCGTGCCCATGATGCCGGTCGCGCGCGGCGAATCGGAAACGCGCCGCCAAATTGTATTGTATTCGTTGCTCATGGTTGCGATTACCTTGATTCCGTTTGCGTTGCAAGCGCTGGGTGGACTCTATTTGATCATGGCGACGTTGCTGGGCGGCTGGTTCTTGTATCTTGCTGTGAAAATTTTGCGCGATGGATCAAAAAAATCAGCGCGCAAATTATATATCTATTCGAATGCGTACCTCGCGTTATTGTTTCTTGCGATGGTGGTAGACAAGAGCGGGTTTCATATTTTGTAACTCGGAGTTCCTATGCGTGATTCTCACATCGGACCAATTCGAAGCCTGGTTTTCGCGCTCGCCGCGTCCGTTGCCGTGATGCTGGCTGGGTGCGCCGGTGCGCCAACGCCGTTTGCGCCCGCCTCGCCCAATGCGGGCGCGATCGCAAACTTGGCCAAGATCATTTTTGGCATCGCCGGGGTTGTCTTTGTGGTTGTCGAGACGTTGCTGATTTATTCGGCGTGGCGTTTCAGCCGCAAGCGTGACGGCGAGCCAACGCAGATCGAAGGCAATTCAAAATTTGAAGTGGCGTGGACCCTCGCGCCGGCGATTGTGCTGGCAGTTGTATTTGTCGTCTCTCTGCAAACGCTGACGCAGATTGCCTACTTGCCCACGGCGGCGAGTGCGCAGACTGCGACCACGGTGCATGTGCGCGCGATTGGGCATCAGTGGTTTTGGGAATTTGATTACCCCGATCTGAAATTCACAACGGCGAATGAAATGCACGTTCCGCTCGGCGCAATTGTGAGCATTGATACAGAAGCTGTTGATGTAATTCATAGTTTCTGGGTGCCGCAGTTGGCGGGCAAAACGGACGCGATCCCCGGGCATATCAATCACATGTGGTTCCAGCCGACGCAAATTGGGACGTACCATGGGCAATGCGCCGAGT
Organism: Chloroflexota bacterium; assembly: GCA_037440365.1. Taxonomy (GTDB): domain Bacteria; phylum Chloroflexota; class Anaerolineae; order UBA4142; family UBA4142; genus JBBIUF01. The sequence goes on along the minus strand of JBBIUF010000078.1, from coordinate 8,491 downwards.
TTTGCGGTATTGAACATGCGAACATGCGCTTTCAAGTCGTCGTTGAGTCGGCGGAACAATTTCAGACCTGGGTCAAGGGACAGCAAGCGCCGGTGGCAACCATGACGGGCGATGCCGTCAAGGGCGAGCAAATCTTTTTGCAAGGCGCGTGTGTCGGTTGTCACACAGTCAACGGAACCAAAGCCATTGGCAAGGTTGGCCCAAATCTGACGCACCTTGCCAGCCGCAAAAATTTTGCCGGTGCGATTTTGGAGAACACGCCGCAGAATCTGGCGTTGTGGCTCCAAGACCCGCAAAAGATGAAACCGGGCACTTTGATGCCGCGTCTCAATTTATCGCAGGCTGACATTAACGCGCTCGTCGCTTATCTGACGAGTTTGAAATGAGGGATGGAGGAACCATGACCACCACCACACGTGCTGTACCGGCGCAACGCCATTTTGACACTGGGTTATTGAGATGGCTCACGACGGTCAACCATAAAGATATTGGGATTTTGTACCTGGTCACTGCGTTTATTTTTTTCATGGTCGGCGGACTTGAATCGTTGCTCATGCGCGTGCAACTTGGGTCAGCCAACAATACCTTTCTGCCGCCCGATGTCTACAATCAAGTGTTCACGATGCACGGCACGACGATGATCTTTTTGTTCGTCATGCCGATGATGGCGGGATTTGGCAATTATTTTGTTCCGCTCTTGATCGGCGCGCGCGACATGGCGTTTCCGCGCTTGAATGCCTTGTCCTATTGGTTTTTGCTCTTCGGCGGTTTACTGCTGTATAGTTCATTCTTGCTCGGCGGCGCGGCAGACGCGGGCTGGTTTGCGTATGCGCCGTTGACTGCAACGCAATACAGCACATCACACGGGATGGATTTCTGGGTCATGGGCGTGATGCTCACCGGTATCGGCTCGACGGTCGGCGTCGTCAACTTTATCGTCACAATTTTGAATCTGCGCGCGCCAGGCATGAAAATGTCGCGGATGCCGATTTTCGTTTGGCAGATGCTCACCACGTCGTTCCTCATTTTGTTTGCGATGCCGAGTCTCACCGTGGCCGCGATTTTATTGTTCCTCGAGCGCAACTTTGGCGCGCCGTTTTATCTGGCGAACCAGGGCGGCGATCCGTTGTTGTGGCAACACCTCTTTTGGTTTTTCGGACATCCCGAAGTTTATATTTTGATTCTCCCGGCGTTTGGCATTATCTCCGAAATTTTGCCGGTCTTTGCGCGCAAACCGATTTTTGGTTACACCGCGGTCGCGTACTCTGGCGCGGCCATTGGCTTTCTCGGCTTTACGGTGTGGGCGCATCACATGTTTGCCGTCGGCATGAGTCCAATCGCCGACGCGATCTTTTCGCTCGATAGCATGATTATTGCGGTGCCGACGAGCATCAAAATTTTTAACTGGATTGCGACGCTGTGGGGCGGCAAGATCAGCATCAAAGCGCCGCTGTTGTTTGCGGTTGGGTTTATCGCCATGTTCATCATTGGTGGCTTGAGCGGCGTCTCGCTCGCCATCGTGCCGATTGATTTTCAGGTGACGGATACCTACTATGTCGTGGCGCATTTGCATTACGTATTATTCGGCGGCGCGGTGTTTGGTATCTTTGCCGGAATTTATTACTGGTTCCCAAAAATTACGGGCAAGTTGTTGAGCGACCGCATCGGCAAACTGCAATTCTGGCTCATGTTCATCGGATTCAATTTCACGTTCTTCCCGATGCACATCCTGGGTCTGCTCGGTATGCCGCGGCGCATTTACACCTACGGCTCGAACCTGGGTTGGGACACGTGGAATGCGCTGGAAACGGTGGGCGCGTTTATTATTGCCGTGTCCGTGCTGGTGTTCATTTGGAATTTCTTTGCGAGCCTTCGGCACGGCGCGCCCGCGGGCAACGATCCCTGGGACGCGCAAACGCTCGAATGGACGACGACCTCGCCGCCACCCGCCTATAATTTCGCGGTGGTGCCGACGATCACGAGCCGGCGTCCGCTCTGGGATCAGAAATACCCCGCGCTTGCGCATGGCAAGGTCACGCCACTACCCGCCGCCGATCCCAACGCGGTGGTGCATTTGCCAGCGGGATCGTTCTATCCGATCGTGCTCGCGTTTGGTTTGGCGATTGCCGCGTATGGTTTGATCTTTGAACCGATGATTAGCGTTGCGGGTCTTGTGATCTTTGCCATTGGCTTGCTTGGCTGGATCATCGAGCCGCGCTAAATCTGGAAATCGAATTCAATTCGGAGATCCCATGACTGATCCAACCCTGATTCAGTACGAGCCGACTTCGCTCGGCGTTGATAATCGCAAACTTGCCGTGTGGACATTCCTTGGCTCGGAGGCGATGTTCTTTGGTGGATTGATCGTCACGTACATCGTGATGCGCGGGCGCAGTGTCAGTGGTCCCACGCCGCTTGAAGCGCTTGATGTGCCGTTGACGGCGGTCAATACATTTGTCCTGATTTGCAGTTCAATGACGATGGTGACTGCGCTTGCCGCCATTCAACGCGGCGATCAGCAGAAACTGCGTTTATGGCTCATCGCTACGGCGGTGCTAGGCGCGATGTTTTTGGGCGGGCAGGCGTTCGAGTTCAGCCAACTGTTTGGGCATGGCTTGTCGCTCAGCGCGAATTTATTCGGCGCAACATTTTTCACGCTGACGGGCTTTCATGGCGCGCACGTTTTGATCGGCGTTATCTGGATCGGCATGGTCGTCGCGCGCGCGTTTCGCGGCGGAGTGACCCAGGACAATTATTTGGCTGTCGAATTGGCAGGACTCTATTGGCACTTTGTCGATCTCGTGTGGATTATCATTTTCACGATTGTCTATTTGATCTAATCAGGAGTTGACCATGACGCAGGAACAAGCGCACGCTTCACCGCGCACCTATCTCGCGGTGTTTATCGCGTTGGCGGGGTTGACGCTCTTGGAAGTTGGCGTGACCTATATCGAAAATTTGCCGCGCATTCCAATTCTCTTACCGATGGCGTTTGTCAAAGCCGCGCTCGTCGCCACATTTTATATGCACTTGAAATATGACAAGCGCGTGTTTGCCTTGATCTTTGTCGTCGGCGTGCTGGGCGCGATAGCGTATAGCCTTGCCTTTATCGGTTTATTCTCGCCCATGTTGCTGGATGTGAAATAAAATGTCCGATCTGTGGTTCGCGTGGAACTGGGATCCCAGTTTGCTCATCGGCTTGACTCTGCTCGGCGGCGTCTATTGTGCCGCGGCGGGACCTTGGCGCGCGCGCTTTGCCGATGCGCACCCGGTGACGCGGGCGCAAGCGACCTGGTTTTTGCTCGGTGTGTTCACGCTGTTTATCGCGCTCGTCTCGCCGCTGGACGAATGGGGCGACCGTTATTTGTTTAGCGCGCACATGACACAACATTTATTATTGACGCTCGTTGCGCCGCCCTTTTTATTGCTCGGCACCCCTGGCTGGATGCTCCGCCCTTTCTTGCGCGTGCCGCTGATCGCGCGTGGCGCGCATGGGTTGACCCTGCCGCTCGTTGCGTTTGCGTTGTTCAACGGCGATTTTTTGCTCTGGCACTTGCCCGCGTTCTATGAAGCCACTCTGCAAAACCCGACGATTCATATCGTCGAGCATTTGCTCTTTATGGCGACCGGCATTTTGAATTGGTGGGTTATCCTTAGTCCTCTGCCTGAATTGCCCGCGATGCCTGCGCCTGCGCAGATTTTGTACTTGTTTCTCAGCGCAGTCCCCGCAACAATCCTGGGTGCGATGCTCGTTCTTGCGCCGACCGTGATCTATCCAACCTATGCCGCCGCGCCGCGCGTGTTCGGCGTTGGCGCGTTAGACGATCAAGTGGTGAGTGGCTTGATTATGGCGATGCCGGGTGGCATGGTCTATTTATTGGCGTTAAGCCTCGTCTTTTTTGCGTGGATGGCGCGCGAGGAACGCGCGGATGCGGCGGTCTGATTTTTCGCAAGCGGAAAGGTTGCATGAGCCCAAGCAAGCGATACGGAAATATTAAAACGCGGCGCAACCGAGTGATGGTCGCCGCGCTTTTATCTGTCCTGGTTATGATAGTATTGACTGCGTGTTCCGCCCCAGCGCTCAAAGGCAGTGCTCTCGGCAAGACGCCATCGCCGCTCTTTAGCTTGAACGATCAGCGTGGCGCGGGAGTGGCACTCGCCGATATGCGCGGCAAGGTGGTCGTCCTCACTTTTTTGTACACGCATTGCCCGGATGAATGTCCGCTCATCGCGGAACACTTGCGTGCCGCCGCCGATCAGCTGGGTGACGCGATGCAGAATGTTGCGTTTGTCGCGATCTCGGTTGACCCGGAGAATGACACGCCGATTGCGGTGCAAACGTTTCTGCAGGATCATCGTTTGGATGGGCGGTTGCGTTACCTGGTTGGCACGCGCGCGCAACTTGCGCCCGTGTGGGCGGCATACTCGGTCGCCGCGCAACCCAGTCCGTTGCGCCAAAATGAATTTCTGGTTTCACATTCAACGCGCCTTGTGGTGATCGATCAAAACGGCAATCAGCGTGTCAACCTGGATAGCGATTTTGAGCCAGCGGATCTGGTGTTCGACGTGCGCGCGCTCTTGGCGGAATAGAAAATACCCGAAGGGTTTTTGCGTGAGCGACCCTTCGGGTATTTTTTTGATCCAAGCTAGAATTGAAAGCCGGGTGCGTATTCGACAATCCGCCGCGTATAATCGGTGGTATAGTTTTTGAGTTGCGTTTCTAAATCATTCCAAGTGTTGCTCTTGAGCGCTTGGTCCAATGCGCTCTCCTCTGCGACAAACACAATGAGCCGCAGTGGATAATCGCCATAGGCGGTATGCCACACGCCGACATTTTCCAGCCCTAGTTTTTGAAGCGCAGGCATCAGGTCTTGAACCATCAAGCGCATATAGTCTTCATGGTGTTGCGGCAGAATGTTATACGTCAAGAGCATTTTAACGCGCACGCGATCATCTCCTTTGCTTACGCTGTCATTATAGCGCGCGGGTGTCGTTTGCGCAAGCGGCTACGCGCGGACGTACTGCGCCGGATTTTTGGCAAACGCTTCCTGGCACTCGCGCGCGCAAAAATAGTACGTCTGCCCGCGATAGTCAAAGTCCAAGGCGCGCGCCGGGTCAACTTCCATTTGGCATACCGGGTCACGCGCCATTTTGGTCGCCGCGCCTTTACGCACGAGCGCGACGAGCGCGATCATCGCAAGCAGATACAAGCCAAGCATCAGCACTGTCGTGACGGCGACCGCGACGAAATCGTATTGCAACATGACGCCGAGCATCGCGCCCATCATGCCACCCATCATGCCGCCCATGCCGCCATCCATCATGCCCATCAAGCCGCCGACGCGCCCGAATACGACGCCGAATCCAACGCCGACGATTACGCCGACGAGATCGCTGATATACATATCGGTCGCCGTGCCGATCACATAACCGATGGCGATGCCGGTCATCATACCGAACGTCATGCCGATCATCATGCCTAGCATTTCGGTGACGGATGATTTATATTTTTGCAGATACACGCCAACGCCAATGCTGATGAGCGCGATGACGAAACTTGCCAGAATAGCAATGGTTAGACTCATGCTCTCCTCCAAATAGCCAGGCACAATTTTTTTCTAGCGCAGATTGACCGTGAAATCAAACCGTGTGTTCCCCGCTTGCGCGTTTCGTTCAATCGTGGCGATCACGCGCCAGGGTCCTGGCATCATAAAGACAACCGTGCCGGAATATTTTCCGCCGCCAATGGATTTTGCGGCGACCACGTTTTTACCGTGACTCATCGTCGTCATATCGAGATCGAATGATACATTTGCGTCGGTGATGGGCTGACCGTTAGCGTCCGCGACGAGCAGTTCGAGTAGGTTCTGTCCGCGAATCGGTTGCGCGGGGGTGCTGGACAGCCACACGGAATAATTGCCGACTTGGTGCGCGCCGCCGAGCGTGGGCTTGTCTGGCGCGATGTGCGCCGCGTTGGGTGCGTTTGGCGCGAGCGTCGCTTGAACTGCCGCAACGGTGGGCGCAGGTAGAGTTGGCGAGCAAGCGACGACTAATGTCGCGGCGAGCATGCCGAGCGAAAATATATAGCGCATATTGCATGTCCTTTCATTGGTCAAGTGATTAGCGTGACTATAATCGAAATGCGCGAATCTGCCAAGTGCGCTTGAAAGATTGGATTAGGTGCGCTATACTTGCGTTATCGCGCGCATCGAGCGCGGACACAAAATTTCGTAACCAGGGAGGGAAACGGAATGAGACCTGTGTATGCGGTATCGGGCGGTGTTTCCAAGTTTGCCAAAGCGCGTCCGGACAAGACGTTCCAAGCGGTGATCAAGGAAGCGTATGATTACGCGATCCAGGATATCGGTTTGGATTTCAAACAGTTCACGGAAATTGTGGACGGCTCGGTTGCTTCGTATTTTTCAGATCACTTTAGCCGCCAGTTGATGGCGGGTATTATGGCGCAGGATTATCTCGGCTTGTGTCCCAAGCCAGGTCACCGCGTTGAAGGCGGCGGCGCGACGGGCGGCATTTGTTTTCAAGAGGGCTGGAAGTCCGTGTCGTCGGGGGCGATGGATGTGTGCGTGGCGTATGGTTTTGAAACCATGTCGCACGTCGAAACCTGGAAGGGCAACGAGTTTATCGCGCTCGCGAGCGATGTCAGTTTCGATTACCCTGTCGGCGGATTTTATTCCGGCTATTACGCGATGATGGTCACGCGGCACATGAAAGAATTCGGCACGACGGTTGAACAATTGGCGCATGTGTCAGTCAAGAATTATATGAATGCGTTCAACAATCCGTACTCGCAAAAACACCAGCGGCTGTCGATCCAGGATGTCCGCAGTGCGCCGATGGTGGCGTGGCCCCTGACCCGGCTCGATATTTGCGTGATGAGCGACGGCGCGGCGGCGGTGATCTTGGCGAGCGAAGATGGTTTGGCAAAACTCGAAAAGGCGGCGGGCAGACGCTTGCCGCGCGTGCGCGTAACCGGCATCGGGCGCGGCACGGATGCGATGCGCATGTCGGATCGCCCGCACGATTCGTATGCCAAGTTTATGAACGATTATGCTTTGCCGCATGAAACTGAAAATGCTGACACGCGCGCGTACTATAAAAACTTGTGGGACCAGGGTTTTCGCTATCCCGGCGTTCACTCGTTTCGCGCGGGGCGCATGGGTAGCAAGCAAGCGTATAAAATGGCCGGCGTGCATGATCCGCTGAACGAAATTGATTTCGTCGAATTGCACGATGCCTACACGTCGTCGGAAATTCAGACGTACGAAGATATGGGCTTGTGCCGCTATGGTGAAGGCGGCGCGTTTGCGGAATCGGGCAAGGCGTTTGTGCCGGGCGTAGACTATGGCTTGCCATTAAAAGATGCGCCCGTGTGTCCGGTCAATCCCTCCGGTGGTTTGATCGCGTGCGGGCATCCGGTCGGCGCGACCGGGTTGATGCAAGGCGTGTTTGCGATTTGGCAGTTGCAACATACGATTAGCAAACATTTCCAGAGCGAGGTGTTGCAGATCAAGAATGCCAAGCGCGGCGCGATTCACAGTCACGCGGGGACAGGCACATATGTCACCGTCAGTATTCTCGAAGCGGAAGAATAACCCAGGCATCACACGCATCAGCGCCAATTAAATTGTGCGCGAATTTGTGGAGGAAAAAATTCAATGCCAAAGCAAAAAAAAGTTAAACGCGAGGAAAATTTAGACGGGACGATTGTGTTCAATCTGCCGTTTCCAAAAAAACTAGACAAGCAATCGCTGGCCGCGCTCAAACAAATGTCGGCAATTGTCAAACGGCAGGGTTACCACGTCGAGTATCTGCATTCCTACGGGCAAGACTCGCCGTTCTTTGCCGGATTGACGAACAAGGTGTTTATTGGCAACCGCGATCCCGAAACTGGCTATACGTATGCCACGCCGCGCGGCGCGGATATGTATACCGGCAACGAGACCGAATGGGTGCAATTGCCGACGGCGGGCAAGGTTCATGCGTTTACGGTGTGCCATTTCGGGAGCGAAGAATTTTTGCCCGAGACTCCGTTCGTGCTAGCGCTGATCGAGTTTGAAGGTGTGAACACGCTCTTTCTCACGCGCATCCTGGGACTGGAGCCGGACGCGGCATCGCTCGATTGGATCGGGATGAAGGTTCAGGCGCGCTATCTGCGCAATAGCAAACTCAAACCAACGGACATTTACTTTGTGCCGGTGGGTGCAGAAGCGGCATAAGAAAATCAAAAACCTGACCGATCTTTGACCGGTCAGGTTTTTGATTTGTCAGATTTTCTCCGGCACAATAAACTGATCATACCACGCGCTAATGGTTTTCTCGTGTGCCTGTGCCCACGTTGCCCAAACGGATTTCATGTATCGTTCCACCAACTCGGTGCGTGCTTCCGGCGTTTGCGCTTGCACAATGTCTGCAACCGTCAGCCCGCCAACAAACGACGGCGGCGTGAGCCACGCAAAGCGTCTGTGTTTGG
>JBBIUF010000077.1:15298-19689 GCA_037440365.1 Chloroflexota bacterium | reverse complement strand
TGGATCAAATTCCAGCACCGGGGTTTCTTGCGGCGGCGCGGCGGTGACCGCGCTCCAGCCCAACACAAGCAAGGCAAGGATGCCGGCGGCAAGACTCGCCACGATCAAATTCTTTCGCATGTTGGTTTCTCCTTTGAAGCGGACTATTTCAATTCGCCGAGCTTTTTGTCCAAATCGGCGCGCGTGGTGCCTGCGCCGAGTCGTTCGGTGATGACGCCATCCTTGCCGATCAGAATGTACGTTGGCGTTTCAGTAACCTTGTATTCGTCTTTAACCTTACCCTCGCCATCGAGCAATAGGGTAAATTTTTGCAGACCCTTGTCGCCGATAAATTTATTGACCTTTGCCAGCGATTCGTCCGAGTTCACGCCAATCACGATGCCGCGTCCATCGTCCACAAATTTTTTCAGCGAGGCGATTTGATCATCCCCAAGACTGCTCGTCCAAAATACCAGCACGGCGAGTTTGCCGTTGATCATGCTCGCCAATTCCTTGTCAGCATTGGCGGTGTCTTTGAGCGTGAATGTGGGCGCTTTGCCGCCCTTGTCCGGGCGTGCAGGTGTTGGCATCGCCGTCGGCGCGGACGCTGCCCCCGGCGTAGCGCCGCCCGATACGCTCGTTGCAACTGCAGTTGGTGTTGCGCTGGGCGGATTGATCGCTTGTGCAATCAGGATGGATGAAATCCCCACGATGAAACCGGCAAGCAAGAGTAGACAGCCCAAGCCAATGTTTTTCCAGGGCAATCTTTTGGTGCCGCCTGCTTGAGCGGGGGGCGTGAGTTGCGGTGGTTGTGCTTGCGGCGCCGGTTGGTACGGCGCTTGTTGTGGTTGATACGGCGCTTGGGGTTGTTGTGGATACGGCGGTTGCACTGGCGCTTGAGGTTGCGGTGGATACATTGGCGCAGGTGCTTGGGGCGCTTGCGCGGCTGGTAACGCTGTGCCGCATTGACGACAACGCTTTGCACCATCACGGTTGGCGGTCTTGCAATTTGGACAATTCATTGGGTCTGCCTCCTTGAATTTTTCGGACGAATGATTAAATGCCAAAATATCGGCGTGCCGCCGATGATTGGATATAACTTAGAGCGATGCCTGCGCATAGCGCGATGGCGACACTACCTGTGGCGGCGGTCCAGGTGAGGGGAGCGTCTATGCCTGGGTTGGACATGGCGTTCGCGCCTGCCGCCAATGTGCCGATCAGTCCGGCGATTCCTAACGCGATCAGCGCAAAGCGGGCGAGTGTCCAACCGCGCGCATCGGTTTTGAGCATCAGGATTCCCGGCACCGTGCCAATGCCGCTGGGAATCAACAGCCATGCCGTCAAGGTTACGCCGACGGGTGCGCCCAGTTGTCCGCCGCAAACCAGGACGGCTTGAGCGCCCATCAAGACACGCAAAATAAAAACAGCGACGGCGAGAAACGCGAGCGGCACAATTTGCCACGCCAACAATGCCGAGACGGTTGCGAGCGCGATTGAGGCAACGATGCCTTTGCGCCGACCCAGTTCCAGATCGCCAATCCAAAATGTGCCAACCGAGAGCCAGCGCGAGCCCAGTTCCAGGATGTCGCGCGCGCTTGAAAGCGCCAGGACGCCAATCAACAAACCAACCCAGAAAAAATTACCGATGACCGGTCTGCCTAGTTCGATCAGCGAGGCAAGCATCACCAAGCCACCAGTCGCCAACAGCGTCCAGCCTGCCACATTTAACTCGCGGCGCGCGGCGGTTTGCGTGAAATTCAACTTGACCGTTTCAAGGTATTGGATCGCGCGGATCGCGCCGACGAGCGCGGCGACTGAGAGCGTAATGATGGCGAGAAGCCAGGGATGGAATGGCGAACCTGGTAAAGTTGCGCTGACTGGTGCGGGCAGGGTGGTGGATGCCACGTTGATCAACGCGATAAAGCCGCTTCCCAACGCGGCGAGCGCGATTGCGCCGAGCGCGCGTTGCGACCAAGGAATCGCCCAGGGTTTGGGAATCAACAAGGCGATCCCAGGAACGGTGCCGATGCCTGAGCAGACTAACGCCCAGCCGATCACCGTGACCCAGCCGGGACGCGAATAATGTCCGCCCACATGTTTGACAAATGCGTCGCCGATCAAAATGTTCAGCACATACGCCATGCCCGCCGCAAGCGCAAGCGGGATGACGAGCCAGCCCAAAGCTACGCCGACGATGATCCACAGTGTCGCGGCCATAGTGCCCCAACGCCGCCCACGGTTCGGCGAGTCGAATGCGAATGCGAGCCAGTCAGGCGCATGGGATTTGCTTGAGCTAAAGAGATCGTTCAGGTCTCTGCCAGCCAAAATCGAAAAGAGACCGAGTGCGATCAAGAAAAAGGGTAGCGGCGAGATCAGCGCCTGACTGATTAAAACAACAGCAACCGCAATGCCCAATACTCCAACGCCAAACAATGACCATGCGGCGGTGGCTTGATCCTGTGCGAGGGTCGTGCCGCGTTGCACGGTGGGCCCAAGCGGCGGCATTGGTAGATTTGGTTGGTGTGATGGTGGGAGTGGCGCGCGTTGCGGCAAGCTGGGTCCCGCGAGCGGTCTGCCGCAACTGGCGCACATCCGCGCTGAGCCGCGATTGTTTGCGCCGCAATGCGGACACCACACGCCTGCCGCGTTGATGGACACAAGCGGACTGCCGCACTGGTTGCATATGCGCGCGCCGGCGCGATTGATTTTGCGACAGCGTGGGCAAGCCACACCAGGTTGCGTGGGCATCGGCGCGGGTTGCGGTTGTGGCGGTAACGCTGATTTGGAACCGGATAGCGCGCGCTCTAACGCTTGTTTAAATTCATTCGCCGATAGATAGCGATCAGGCGGTTTGACCTGGGTTGCTTTGATGATCGCTTGCGCGGTTGCCGTCGAAACGCCGTGATTGAATTTGCATGGATCCAACAATGATGGATTTTGCGCGCGCTCCATTGCGTCCTCTGGCATTTCGCGCGTCAATAAATAATACAACGTCGCGCCCAGCGCATAGATATCGGTTTGCGCATTTGTGCCCGCGCTACTTTGCCCGTACTGTTCCAACGGTGAAAAGCCGGGCGTTGCGCCGCGCGCGCCGCGTTGCGTTTTCTGTTTTGGATCGTATGCCTTGGCAATGCCGAAATCCACGAGCACCAATCGCCCTTTGGGCTCGATCTTGATGTTTTGTGGTTTGAGATCGCGGTGAATGATCGGCGGCGTGCGCGAATGCAGATACGCCAGCACATCGCATAACAGCACGCCCCATTGCAGAACTTGTTTTTCGTCAAAGGGCGTCGTGCGCTTGTCCGCCATGTCGAGCAAGTCATCGCCGGGAACAAAGTCCATCACGAGAAATTGCGCGCCGCTGGCATCGGTGAAATAATCCTCCACATGGACGAGGTTGGCGTGTTTCAGCGGACGCACCAAATCCGCTTCCAGTTTGAATTGATCGCGCGAGGCTTGATCGGTTTGCGTATTCTGTTTAATTGCCACTTGTTGTCCGCTGGAGGTTTGGGCCAAATAGACTATGCCAAAGCCGCCTTGTCCCAAAACGCGAACAATCTGGTAACGATTATTTAACCGTGTGCCTGGTAGGATGGGGGGTGGTGCCATCGCTTGCTCCGAAACAGAAGGTCTAATTTCTATGATGCACGAATTACCGAGAGTCTGTCATTATTCTCCGGCATCGCGTTTGGCGCGCTCAATGAGCGGCTGGGCAAATTTAACGGGGCGAATGAGACCGAACTTGCCGGGAATTCCGCCCGTCGTGTCGCGGACACGCGCGGCAGTGACAATGCCGATCAATTCATTCGCCGCGTTGAGCGCCGGACCGCCGCTGTTGCCCGAGTTGACTTCGGTCGCTGTTTTGATAAAGCCGCTTTCCAGTGAACCATCGGGTATAAAGCCAGCGATTGTGCCAGTCGTGATTGTCAAAGTTGATCCACCGACGCCGGGATAGCCGAGAATGGTGATGGGGTTGGGGCTGTCTACCTTGTCCGAATCGCCGATGGGAATCACGCCGAGTCCGAGATCATCGGGCAATTTGCCGCCGTCACTCTGTGCGACGATGTGTAGTAACGCAAGGTCAAACTGCTTGTCTACGGCGACGATCTCGGCGCGATAGCGGATTTCGACGCGCGCTTTCAAGTCACCGCGTGGTGGAAACGCAATGGATATTTCGCCGCGCGAATTGTATGGTTTGCCGTTATCGTCCACGAACAAATGATTGTTGGTGAGAATGTGTCCGCGTTTGGTAATGACACTGCCGGAGCCAATCGAAAAGGAACCCCGACTGGCGTCGATCGGCACGGAGATGTACACGGTGCCGCGTTTTGCCCGATCCAACGGGTCGGCGGACAGAGTTGGCGTGAGGCTCGCTGTGCGCGTGGGTGTGCTCAATTCTGCGACCGGCGTTG
>JBBIUF010000077.1:0-15198 GCA_037440365.1 Chloroflexota bacterium | reverse complement strand
GTTGGCGTGAGGCTCGCTGTGCGCGTGGGTGTGCTCAATTCTGCGACCGGCGTTGGCGTCACCGCCGCATTGCCGGGACGGATCACAACTAGCAATACGCCGAGCAAGCAAACGATGATGACGCCGAGACTCGCCAACAAAATGGGAATGATCCAATTGCGGCTAGGCATTGTGTTGGCGCGAAATACATGACCGCAACGCGCGCAGAATTTGGCATTTGTGCGGTTCGGCGTGTTGCATTGCGGACAGGTTTTGGTTGGTGGTGCGGTAAGCGCGGCGCGGCAACTCTGACAAAATTTTGCGCCGGAGCGGTTGAGCGCGCCACACTGGGGGCAGGCAAGTGAATTCATAAATGGGCAACTCGGATGTGCTAGCGCTTAGGCTGGACGCACAATGGATTCGTCGGCATTGGGTTGCGCGGCGGCGGCTGATTTAATGAGGGCGTTGTATTCGTCTATACCTAGAATGATGACGACGGGCTTGCCAAAATTATGCACAATGAAATGTTCGCCCTTGAAGCGCGCGCGTTCGATCACATCGCGCATTTGAATTCGCAAATCGGTTGCGTTGATGGATTGAGTTTGCATAACCGTGACCTCCTCTTGCTCAAATCGGTGAATGCCGAACCACTAGATAAAAAACGACGCAACCAATCAGGCGATCAGCAAGGCTGATCGTCAAAAAGGTTGCGCTGAGTTGATTGGCGCTGTGCGATAACGGTGCGGGCATTCTGATCACCTATGATCGAGAAATGCGGACACGTGAATAAGATTGTCCAATCGTCAGATTATTGATAAAACGTACAAAATGCCAAGTCTGTACTAGCGTTACGTATTATAGCATTGGCTGGTCAAAATCCGGTCATATTTTTGTTGTTGCCAGGTAAAAGCGCGCGCGGTGACGCGATCCAAAATGCAGGTGGGCGATCGCTTGGGTTGCAATGCCGTGGGCTTCCAAGTGCAAGACCTGTTTGCATTTCCGCATCTTTAGTCATAGAATAGTACAGCGCAATCATGGATTAGGGGAGTAGCGTCGTGACCGCAGACATTGATCCCTGTCGGCAGAATGTGTTAGCGGAGTTGGCGCGACATAATTGGCAATTGGTTTCGGACGAGGAAAATTTTGACGCGCGCGTTTGTGCGGAACTGGCGGCGGCAGAGTTACCCAAGACGCTCGCGCGTGTGGTAGTGCGTCACTATAGCGAGATTCTGTATGCCGCGTGTGGCGAGCGGAATTCGCCGCGGCAACGCCGCGCGTTTCTCGAAGTGTGGAATTATTTGTATCCCATCGCTGAACGCCGCGCGCCGCGCCAAGATTTGGCGCAAGAATGGACCCAGCAAGCGATCGTCCAGATTTGGAAACAGTTGGACAAATGTCGAGCCCCAGGCAGTTTCCTCGGTTTTGCGATGATCATCTTGATCAATGTCGGGCGCGCATACTACCGTTCCACCCACCGCCCCGTCAAACAAAACGGCGAAACGTTCTGGCTTCCCGTCGAAGAATCCGCGAGTGATTTGCAACGCGATGATCAAGACGATGAGGATGTCGCCTCCGATTTAACGCCGCTTTCAAATGTGCCGGCTGATGCCCTAACGAGCGCGGTCGAACACGACGAACGCAGGCGTGAATTGATCGCTATCATTCGGCATTGCTTGAAGAATCGCCAACAACAAATTGTCGTCATCGAAGAATTTTTCAACGATCAAACGCTGACTGAAATCGCCATCAAATTGGGAACGAGTATTACCAATGTGCATGTGCTAAAACATCGCGCCAAGCACGGACTTGCGCGATGCGCCAAGTTCAATCGCTTTTACGAGGAGCAACTCGATGGCTAGTTACACTGCGCGGCAACACCACATTCGAGTTGCATTGCAATCGCCGCGAGCGGAGCGGTTGTCGCCGCGTCTGCGTCGTTTGGCGAACGCAGTCTGGCAAATTCCGATGCGCACCGCCGAGCACGCCGCGTGCCAAGCCGCGCTTCCCGCGCTACTGGATGCGGAACTGGACGGGCAACCGATCGCGTTGGCCGATTCGCCTGCGCGGCAACATCTCTTGGTGTGCGCTGAATGTGCGGAACTTGCCGTCGAATGTTTGACGGCGTTGAGCGCGCCCATCGAAAATCCTTTGACCCAGGCACGTATGCCTGCGCCGAATCTTGATTTCTTGGAGTCGCGGAATGTCTGATCGAAACGATGCGTCCGTGGATCGCTTGCGCCGCTGGGTCCGCGGCGAGGACGACAGCCTGGCTCACGCCGAATGTATTGAAGCTTTGCCGGAATATGTGGACGCCGAAATTGCCGGCGCGCGCGTGGCGGAAAAATTTCCGCGCATCAAACAACATCTTGCTAGTTGCGCTGATTGCGCGGAGCAGTACGCCATGTTGTTGCAGATCACGCTCGAGGCGATGGAAATTCCCGCGCCTGCTAAAATTCCCGCGCCGAATCTCGATTTTCTGAATGTGCCAACGCTCGCCGAATTTGTGACGCAACAAGCGGCGGCAATTCTCAAAACGCTTGCCCCAGCGCAGTTGCGCGATCTCCCGATCATTGCGCAAGTGTTTTTCGAACGGGTCGCCGTGCTGGGCGATCAATTCATGCTCCAGCCGCGCGCCGCGCAAGCCCTGGGTTTTGGTCCAGGCGAATTGAACGATACCGTACTCACGCTGGCGATTGTGTACACTGCCACACGCGCACTCGCGCAGACATTCACGCTCGCGGAAATTGATGCGCTGGCGGCGAACCAGGAATTGCCGGCGCATTTTCAAGCGCAAGCCCGCGCCGCGGCATCTGCCATTCGCGCGCCGGCGCCGATCGCCCAAGCCATCGCCGTGCGTTTTGCCGAACTCGCCAGCGCGGACCTTGCCGGCTGGCGCGAAATGATCGCTCAGCAAAAATGATCCCATCCGACTCGGCCGCGTCTAACCCAGCCCCGCCCAACGTCCGCCTCAATGTGTTTGCGCTCCCCACGCGCACGACCTTGCTTTTTGCGTTGATTATCCTCGTGATTGCCTTGCCTCTGCTCGCGTCGTTTGGGAGCGGCTCGCCGATCTGCGCGCCATTCATTGTCTTTTGGATGTTGCTCTTACCGCTCCGTGATTTTCTGCGGCGTCCGGATAGCTTGCGTGAACAGTATGCGCTGACGGATGCGCGTGAGCGATTCCCGATGCTAACGCAACGCTGGGGCGACTTGGCGCGCACCTGCGCGCAGATCAAACCACCGCGTTTGTTACTGACCGCGCGCGATGCCACACTCTTTACGTTCGGCACATTCACGCGGCGCTTTGTTGCCATGTCCCAGCCCACCGCCAATGAACTGGAGCGTGCGCTCAGCGCTGAAGCGACGCGCGCGCGCGGTGAAGCGGTGCTGTTGCATGAACTCGCGCATTTCGTGCATCACGATGTCGAGATGGCGTATTTTTCGCGCAGTGTGTTGAAGATCACCGTGTTCTTTATGACGCTGAATTTTTTCGTATTAGCGTTAACGCCGTGGCTGTATAACTATGGACGCACGTTTTTCGATTTCAGGCATATGGTGCCGGAGGAATTGCTCAATGCGATCACAATGGGTGAGCCGGCGTTGGCGCAAGCGCTGGTGCAAATGCCGGTGGTGGAGCCAGTGGTGTGGTTGCGGTACGAAGCGTTTGTGTTGAGCGCGCACGCACCACTGATCCTGGGAAGCCTGATCCTGGGCGGTGCGTATTGGCGCGCCTTGTTGCGCACACGTGAGTTGTACGCCGATGCGCGTGTCGCGCAATGGCAGCGCACGATCCAACCACTCTGGGAGCAATTGTTGCGCACCCAAACATTTCAAGTCCTTCAACCGCGCGTTGCCAACGCGGGCGAAAAAATCCGTCAGTGGGTTACGCAGTGGCGTTTGTATAATCCATTGGGATGGCATACACCGCGCGGTTGGTTTAGCGCGCACCCCACGTTGGCGATGCGGCGCGAATGTCTTGATCACCCAGAGCGCATCTATGGCGGCGAAGTGACGATTGGGGCAACGGCGGGATTGACGGTGGTTTTGTTGAACTTGACGCTGGGTTCACTTTTGCTGTCACGCTATTTGCGCGGACCCAACAGCGGCGTGCCATTCCTAGTCGGTTTTAGCGTATTGGCATTATCGTTACTGCCGTCTTTGCTAGCGTTGGAGCAACCGCGCGCATATGCCAAGAAAATAACGCGCGTCGTTTTGATTTTCACGATCATCAAATTGGTACCGCAATATCTAGCGGGGTTGGGCCTGACCGCCGCATTGCTTGCCGATCCCAGCTTGGTTGATCAAGCCGCGTATGCGTTAGTGCCAGGCGCAGGCGCAAACCCCGTGCCTACTGGCATCCCGCTTGAATTTGTGCTGTGGGTATTTGTCATTGCGCCAATGTTCTTGTTTACACTGGGTATGCCGTTGATCTTGATCCTTTGGTTGCGCTGGGATGCGTGGCTCAAGCGGCGTGTTTTGCGCTGGTACGGCGCGCCCTGGGTGGCACGGCATCCCACGCGCGTGTTTAGCGCGATTACGGTGTTTCTCGCCGCAATGCTCGGTATGATTCTGTTGCCGATTCTTGATGCGCTCACGATTCCAACGGCGCACGATCTATTCGATCCGTTGACGCTTGGCGGCATGAGCCTTGCGCTCATTGCCTTTGGCATCGGCGGCACGTATTTTCGATCTTGGGATCGGCGGTATGCGGATCGGTGTCCGCAATGCGGCGCGGCAATTGCTGGTGATTATGTGCTAGGCAAGCAATGTCTTGCGTGTGGGACACGCTTGCACCCGAGCTTGGTTGCGATATAGAAACAGGCGGGGGTTTGCCTAAACAGTGCGCGCAAAAATTTCTTTCCCGATCAAAATAAGCAGATGTGCGCCGAACGCCAGCAAACCTGCGCTGAACAAGAGGGGCAGAAAACAGAGTGGTAATGCAAGCGCGATACCTTCGCGTTCGGGAATGTAGGAAAGCGCGGCGAAGCTGGTATAGCGTTGCATCATGCCAACCAAGATAAGCGGATAACTAACCCAGGCGATTGCCATTGCCATTACGCTGGCGTCGCGAAAAATCAATAACAATGCGATGCTGATCGTCAATGCAACGAATGTCTCGATGATGATCAGCCCCGCGACGACGTTGAGGTTGCGCACGAAAACCAGGCTGGACGACCACAAGTCCCATTGCCACTGAAGCCAGCCTTGGGCGGCAAGGTGCAAACCCAGGACGACGCTCAAGCCGCGCCAGGTGCCCAGTACACGATGTGCGGATAATGCCAGGATGATTGCGCTAAATCCGACGATGCCAATCCCAAACCAGGTCAGCCAATTCGCGCGCGTGTCCGAGGGCGTGACCCAAAAGAACAGCATCGTCGCGGTGAGTGCGCTCCCAGCGGCAAGCGTGAGTAAACGAGTCAAGCGCGTCATGGGGCTCCTGTTGAAAACGCAAGCGCATTTTGCCTAGTGTGCATATGCCAAAGTAAAATATGCTTCGACCGGATTCGCGCGAATCCGGTCGGTTTGCGTTTGGAGTGAATGCAATTAGCGCGCCGAAATGTAGCCCATGGGCGCGCGTGAGATTTGTTCGACCGGCAACACGTCAATCAATTCATACGCGCGCTTGCCCAAGCCGAGTTGTTCGCCGTACTCGGTAACGCGGTAGGGGTCTTTGAGCGGACCGTGCAACCAGCGAAAGGGGTGCCCCTCGCGCGTATGCACTTCCATTGAGGTGGGAAGGTTTTCTTCGATCAAACGCGTGCGCGCTGTCACGTCCAGCACAGCTTGATCAATTGCCACGATATCATCAGAACCAAAGATGCCAGCGTCCGGCAGAATCGGCATACTGGTGAAACCAAAGCAATCGCAAACGGGGGTCATGTGCGTCGCCAGACTAAGGTGCGTCGCCTTGCCCGGCGCAAACGTGGACAGCGCGATCGCCGTGCTGATCGCGCACGCTTCCTGGAACGCGTGAAAATTCGCCGCGTCAATTTTGAGACTGCCGGACGGCGCGATTTGCAAACAGCGCCCGCATTGGTTGCACTGTTCCATATGGAGGTGCATGTTGTTGGGCTGGTCCTTGTCTTCGACAATCGCGGCGTGCGGGCAACTGGCGGCGATGCGTTGGCGAATTTCAGCGTCCGGACATTGCTCCGCGAACCAGTAGCGATCATAGTGCATCGTATCGTGCATGGCACTGCGCGTTGCGCCGACCATACAACCGAGCGCAAGATTTTTGAATGCCGCGCCAAAGCCGCAACTGGGATGTCCTTTAACGTGCGCCAGGTTGATCAGAAAGGAGGCGTCCTGGATCATACCGGCGAGTTTCCAGGTGTGGATATTTTTGAACGGGTGATCGTGCGCGTAAAAATATTTTTCGTCCACTCCGGCGGAAGGATAGACCGGACAGCCCAGCGTTTCCGCAGAATAACCCCGTTCTTCCGCGCCTTTCACGTCCCAGGTTACATCCGTAATGAATGGTTTGCCGCCGCCATCTTTGACCGCTTGCACGACTTGGCGCGCAAAAACTGGATGCACCGTAGAATAGCCGATATTGTTGCCGGTGTGCATCTTGATAGCGACGGTTTCGCCTTGAACACGGTCGCGAAGGTGGAGTTGCTCAAGGATTAGATTGAGTTTGGCGGGAAGCGTTTCT
Source organism: Chloroflexota bacterium (assembly GCA_037440365.1). GTDB lineage: Bacteria > Chloroflexota > Anaerolineae > UBA4142 > UBA4142 > JBBIUF01. The sequence continues at coordinate 8,564 of JBBIUF010000077.1, read as the reverse complement.
TTGGCTTCAAGCCGCGCTTGGCGCGCGGAACCGAAATACACTGGATTTGACATAGGGCTGTTCTCCCAAGTTTGAATTTTCAGCGCGGATTATAATTGGCTTTGGATTTTTTGCCAATTTACTGAACTGGCATATCGTTTTGACGCTCCTGCGGCGTTGTGCTATCATGATGAGGATAATCCGCAAGGAGTTTAGCTTGAAACTACGCATGCGCATCGTCCGTTTATTCCTCTTGCTCATCGCGCTCGGCGCACTCGGCGGTTTGGCTTATTCCGTCGCGGCGTGGGTCGAAGCCGATAGCCCCGCGCCCGCACCACTTCCGCCGCGCCTGATTCCCGATACCGATGTAAATCCGTATGGCGCAAATTTTTTTCTCGATCGCGAAGTTGAAGATTGGAAACGGGATCGCACGGTGCGCATGGCGCGCGAAGCTGGGATCGTGTGGGCGAAGCAACAATTTTCGTGGGAAGAAATCGAAAAACGCAAGAACCAATTTGATTGGGACAAGTCCGATCAAATCGTCGCGGTCTTTGAAAAATACGGTTTGCAGATCATTGCGCGTTTGGATCGCCCGCCGGCTTGGGCGCACAAGGACAAGTCCATCACGCAAGCGCCGCCCGATGATAACAATGACTATGGCGATTTTGTGGATGCGTTTGTGCGACGTTACAAGGGCCGCATTCACTTTCTCCAAATTTGGAACGAGCCCAACATTTTTCCAGAATGGGGCAATCGTCCAGTTGATCCAGCGGGCTATGTGGCGTTGCTCAAAGTTGCCTATACACGCGCCAAAGCCGCCGATCCCAGCATTCGGATTTTGTCTGCGCCTTTGGCGATTACGACGCCGGGCGAACCCTGGTCACCTGGCTCAACCCAGTGGCGCGCGATGGACGACCTGGCTTTTCTAACGGCAATCTACCAGGCGGGAGCCAAAGATTATTTCGATATTCTCGCCGCGAATGCGTTTGGTTTGCGCGCCACACCCGAAGAACCAGCCGATCCAAAAAAGTTGAACTTTCAGCGCGTTCTGCTCGCGCGCCAAGTGATGGAAAAAAATAACGATGCCAACAAAGCGGTTTGGATTAACGAATACGGCTGGAATGCCGCGCCCCCCGATTTTACGCTCGACAAATTGATCTGGGGGCGCGTGACGGAGCAAGAACAAGCCGATTATACTGTGCGCGGTATTACGCAAGCGCGCACAGATTGGAACTGGCTGGGTGTGGTTAACATTTGGTATTTCCGCCAAGTCGGTGACATTCCACCCGATCGCGCGGATTACTATTTCCGCATGGTGGATGTGGACTTTACCCCGCGCCTGATCTATTTGCGCTTGAAAGAAGTGGCGACGTTCCCCCAGGTCGCGCAACCTGGTTTTTATCAAGAAACTAACATGGCCGTTGACTTGCGCGGCAATTGGCAACCGTACCTTGATGTGAATGCGAGCGCGGGGCGCGAACTCGTGACGCGGCAACCCGGCGCGCGCGCGGTAATCAAATTCTGGGGCGATGGCTTTGACTTGTTATTGCGCCGGGGGCCCACGGAGGGCCGCGCGTGGATCACTCTCGACGGGGGCGCAGTGGCAGGGTTGCCGTTGGATACCAATGGCAACTCGTATGTAGATTTATCCTCTCCCAATGACGAGTGGCAAGTGCGCGTGCCCGTCGCGCATAATTTGCAACGCGGCATCCACACTATCGAACTGGTGCCGCAATCCGGTGAAATTGCGTTCGACGGTTTTTGGGCCTACGCGGATGGGGCGCACGAAATTCCGTTTGCCTGGTTCGGCGGATTGACGCTGGTTTTTCTCATCGCGAGCGGCGTGCTGATATGGAACTTGCGTGCCGCAAGCGTAACCGCACCCCGGTCTGCTCGCGGCAGGGAGAACCAATTTGGATAAAGAACAACTCACCCGAATTCTATTGATCTTGCTCATCATCCTGGCAACCTTGTTTCTCGCGCAGATGTTGTGGCAATTGCTCAGCGGCTATGCCGATCTGATTTTGCTCTTTGTTTTGGGCTGGCTGGTGTCATTCGTTTTGAATCCAGTGGTTACGCAACTCACGCGTCCGGTGCCGCACGTGCTCAAACCCGGCTTGGAATCGGCGGTCGGTTCATCGCGCGCGACCGTTCTGCTTCGTCTGCGTTTCTCGCGTGGTGTGGCCGTGATCATTGTGTATGTTGGACTCGCGTTGCTGATTGTGATTAGCATTGCGCTGATTGTGCCAACGGCAGTCACCCAGCTGTCGCAATTAGCCAATCGCTTACCGGAATATGTCGCGCAAGCGCCAGTAGCGAGCGTGTGGGTAGAAGATCAGATCGCGCGTTTTGGCGTGCATGTCAACGTCGCGAATGCGATGCGTTCTGGCTTGAATAGTTTACAGACATATGCCGCGTCGTTGATTCAAAACGCGCTTTCGATATTTTCGGGCGTGCTGAACTTTATCACCAATCTGTTCTTTGTCCTCATCCTCGGTTTTATTTTTACACTGGATATGCCGCGTTTGCGTAAAACCTTGCTCCGGCTCATTCCGCGCCAATACCTGAACGAGTTTCAATTTTTTTCGGCGAGCGTCGACCGCACGTTTGGCGGTTTTATTCGCGGCCAATTGTTGCAAGCCGTTTTGGTGGCGTTAGGCACCGCCGTCGCGATGACGGTGCTGGGCTTGAATTTTGTGTTGATTGCCAGTTTGTTTGCGGGACTGCTCATGGTGATTCCGCTGGTCGGGCCTTTCCTCGCGCTCGTGCCGCCGATTCTGGCGGTATTATTGCAATCGCCCGATTTGACGATTTGGTTGTTCCTCGCCTTGTTCATTTACCAGTTTGTCATTACGAATGTGCTGATGCCGCGCGTCCTGAGCGATTCACTTGGCTTGCATCCGCTCTTGGTCTTTGCCGCAATTTTGGTCAGCATCAAGATCGGTGGCTTCTGGGGCGCGTTTTTTGGAATTCCAGTCGCGGGCGTATTGTGGGCCATGGTAAAATTTTTCTTTGAGCGGTGGCAACAGAACCAAGCGGCAAATGACTTGGCCGAAGCAATGGACTAGTCTCCTGTGTGTTTCGTTCGTCTCGGTCCGGTTACGCAAGCTCTGCTGAAATCCGAATGGTTGCCCCGACCACTCGGATTTTTGATTTGACAAACCGTGCCGAACGGGTTACAATACCGCCGATGCTACCCCCTCCGGTCGGGGGTGGGGTAACCAAGGGAGGCTTGGATGGCAACGATTGAAAAACACGCTTTGCGAAATCGCGCGCTCTCGATTCAAGGCCACATGGGCGCGGTGGCGCGGATGATTGACGAGGAGGCTTATTGCATTGACATTATCAAGCAAACGCAGGCGATCCAAAAAGCGCTGGACAAGTTAAATGGCTTGTTGCTGGAGCGGCATCTAGGGTCGTGCGTGACCACGGCGATTCGCGGCAACAAGCCGCAAGAGCGCGAGCGGGTGCTCAAGGAATTGCTCGATGTGTTTGAGACGACCGCCAAGTTATAGCGCGCAGGGTTGACGGCGGCGCGGTGAAATCGTACGGTGTGTTTTTTGCATAGGGAGGTTGAATGGCAGTCAAACAAGTATCTTTACCGATCGTGGGGATGACGTGCGCGGCGTGTGTGGTGCATGTGGAAAGCGGGTTGAATGATGTGCCGGGTGTCGCCAAGGCGGCAGTCAATCTGGCGAACGAACGCGCGACGGTGCAGTTTGATCCGGAGAAAGCCAATATCGAGCAAATGATTGCGGCCGTCCGCGACGTGGGTTACGATGTCATCACGGACAAGATCACGTTGCCGATTGGTGGGATGACGTGCGCGAGTTGCGTCGTGCATGTGGAAGGCGGCTTGCAAGACGTCCCCGGCGTGTTGAATGTGAGCGTGAACCTGGCAACCGAACGCGCCACCGTCGAAATGATTCCCGGCGCGGTGACGTTGGCGGATTTGAAACGCGCCGTCGAAGATGTGGGTTATCAAGTGCTTGACCTGGGCGGCGATGCGAGCACCGAAACGTTGATTGACCGCGAAGCGCAATTGCGCGCCGAAGAGCGCGAACGCGAATGGCGCGATCTCATCACGGGCATTATTTTCACGGCGCCGCTCTTTGTTCTTTCGATGACGCACGATGTGGTTCACAACATCCCCGACTTGCGCGCGGCATACGGTTGGTTTTTCGGCGCATGGTACTTTAATTGGATTTTGTTTGCGCTCGCGACGCCGGTACAGTTTTATGTCGGCCGCTCGTACCATCGCGGCGCGTGGAAATCGGCGCGCGCGCTGGCACCCAATATGGATTTGCTCATCTCGCTCGGCACGAACGCTGCGTACTGGTTCAGCGTCATTGTCGTGCTCGCGCCTTTCTTTGGTCTTCAACTTGACTCGATGGTGTACTTTGAAAGCGCGGCGGTGATCATCACCTTGATCAAGGTCGGTAAATATCTCGAGGCGCGTGCCAAAGGGCAAACATCCGAAGCGATCAAGAACTTGATGAAACTGCAACCCAAGACCGCGCGCGTCGAACGCAACGGTACCGAAATTGAAATTCCGATTAACGATGTGCGCGTTGGCGATGTCGTCAGCGTGCGCCCCGGCGAAAAAATTCCAGTGGACGGGATGGTGCTGTCCGGCTATTCCTCGATTGACGAATCAATGATCACCGGCGAAAGCTTGCCCGTCGAAAAAAATGTGGGCGATCAAGTGATCGGCGCAACGCTCAACAAGGTGGGCGCGTTCAAGTTTGAGGCGCGCAAGGTCGGCAAAGAAACCGCGCTGGCGCAAATTATTCGTCTCGTCGAAGATGCGCAAGGATCGAAAGCGCCGATTCAACGACTCGCCGATCAAATTTCGGCGGTGTTTGTGCCAGCGGTTGTTGGACTGGCACTCGTCACCTTTTCGATCTGGCTGATTTTTGGACCGCAACCGGCGTTCAACATGGCGTTTGTTAATTTCGTCGCCGTGCTGATTATTGCGTGTCCGTGCGCGCTGGGGCTTGCCACGCCCACCGCGATCATGGTCGGCACAGGCAAAGGCGCGGAAAATGGCGTGTTGATTCGGAGCGGCGGCGCGCTGGAAACTGCGCACAAAGTCACCGCGATCATTCTCGATAAAACTGGGACGCTGACGCAAGGCGCGCCCGCCGTCACCGATGTGATCGTCAGCGCGCCAGCTCAAATGACCCAGGATGAATTTTTGCGGCTGGTTGCCAGCGCGGAAAAATCGTCTGAGCATCCGCTGGGGCAAGCGATTGTGAAACGCGCGCAAGAATTGCAACTAGGTTTGAGCGCGCCAACCGAATTTGGCGCGGTGGCTGGACATGGCGTGCGCGCGCGCATTGAGAATCACGCGGTGTTGATCGGCAATGCCAAGTTGATGAGTGATTCCAAAATCGCGCTCGACGGTTTGAGTGAAGCGGCCAGTGTCTTTGCCGATGCGGGCAAGACCGCAATGTTTGCCGCGCTGGATGGCAAAGCGGCAGGCGTGATCGCAGTGGCGGATACGCTCAAGCCGAATTCGAAAGCGGCGGTGGCTGAACTTAAAAAGCTGGGTTTGAAAGTGTATATGCTGACCGGCGATAATCCGCGCACGGCGGCGGCAATCGCGCGCCAAGCTGGGATTGAGCATGTGTTCGCCGAAGTCTTGCCGCATCAAAAAGCGGACAAGGTCAAAGAGTTGCAAGCGCAAGGCGAAATGGTCGCGATGGTGGGCGACGGCATTAACGATGCGCCCGCGCTCGCGCAAGCGAACATCGGCATTGCGATTGGCACGGGGACGGATGTGGCAATGGAAGCGGCGGAGATCACGCTCATGTCTGGCGATCTGCGCGGCGTCGTTACGGCGATTGCGTTGTCCAAGCAAACGATACGCACGATCCAGGGCAACTTGTTCTGGGCCTTTTTCTACAACATCCTGGGTATTCCCATCGCGGCGGGCGTGTTGTATCCGTTCTTTGGCATCTTGTTGAACCCGATGATCTCGGCGGCGGCAATGGCGTTCTCGTCGGTGTTTGTCGTGACCAATTCGTTGCGCTTGCGCAATTTCCGCGCGCCCGCAATCTAGTGCGATGTTAGCCACAATCTACGATCCGATCATTGCGCCGTTTGATGCGTTGGGCGTGCGGCGCTGGCGCGAATGGGTGGTGCGCGATGCGCGCGGGCGCGTGCTGGAGATTGGCGTTGGCACCGGTTTGAACTTGGCGCACTATCGCCACGCGCAATCGGTTGTGGCGATTGATCCTGATGGCGCGTCGCTCGACCAGGCGCGGGCGCGGCGCGCGAATACGATGTCGTTGCATCAAGCGCGCGCGGAAGCGTTGCCGTTTGCGGATCAAGCGTTTGACACGGTGGTTGGCACGCTGACGTTTTGCTCGATTGGCGAGCCAGCATCGGCGCTGGCGGAAATTCGGCGCGTGCTAAAGCCAGGCGGCAGGTTTCGGTTGGTTGAGCATGTGCGCGTGGACAATGACGTGATTGGCGGCTTGCAAGATGCGCTGACGCCATGGTGGAAATCGGTGGCGGGCAATTGCCATCTCAATCGCAACACGCTCGCCGAGATCGAGCGTGCCGGTTTTCAGGTGCGCGGCGTGAGCCGCCATCTCGGCGGAATTTTTATCGGCATTGATGCGGTGCGGTAGGATAATTTTCAACCTTGTCCTACAAAAAATAAAATCTTTCAGGAGGAAATTAAAATGGAACACAAAGACCCCGTGTGCGGCATGACCGTCGTCGAAGGCAAAGAAGCGGCGAAATCCGATTACAAGGATACGACGTACTATTTTTGCTCGCGCGGATGCAAAGTGGCGTTTGACAAGAATCCCGAAAAATTCTTGAAAGAAGGCCCGATGAAAATGCCGGGCATGGGCGGCTAGGCTTGTGAACGGAGAACGCGCGGTGACGAGCCGCGCGTTTTCTTTTTGCGCCATTCCTAGTTTTCTTGTCGAATGATCGCAACAAGAGACATCAACTGGGACTGGTCAGTCAGAAAATCCGCCTATGCTGGCTGTGTTTCCGCATCGAAAATGCATGGGATTTTTTGCGGATTCAGCACTATGAGGTTATAATTGAGAAAAGAAAAAGCCCTGCAAGGTTTTGACACGTTCCGCCCGCGAGGCAGGTACGCCCAGGTTGATGGCACGACCCTGGCGCGTTGCAGAGCAACACGCCAAGGTCGTGCCATCATGACCACCAAGGCGAATTAGAATCTAGTCATCGCCCGCTCTGGTCAAATATACCAGGGCGGGTTTATTGTTTCAACCGGATGATATGTCAATATGGATCTCAACGAACGAACGACACGCAAACAACTTGTCAATAAATCATTCCTAGCTGCTGGGTGGTCGCCCATCGTGCGTTTCCACCATGGCGCAAACTATTCGCGTGCGGCGGTCGAAGAGTACCCCACCGCGAATGGCCCAGTCGATTATGCGCTTTTCGACAATGGTGTGCTTATTGCCTTGGTCGAAGCTAAAAAACTGGGTGTGGGTCCGCAGAATGTTTTGCAACAAGCGCAGCGCTATGCGCGTGGCTTGGCTGATTCCTCGTTCAACTTTAATGGCTTTTGCGTGCCGTTCATCTACTCCACGAATGGAACGAAATTCTTTTTCCAAGATTTGCGCGAGCGCAACAGTTATTCGCGAGAGGTCGTTGCATTTCACACGCCATCGGCTTTGCGTGAGATGCTAACGCATGACACGAGCGCGGCGACGCATTGGTTGCGCGAGACACCAAACGCGATTGCGGGCTTGCGACCTTATCAACTCGAAGCGATTCAAGCCATTGAGAATGCGACTCTCGCGGGCAAGCGCAAAATGCTTGTGGCAATGGCGACCGGAACGGGCAAGACGTTCACAGTCATCTCGTTAATTTATCGCTTGATGAAATCGGGTTTGGCAAAGCGCGTGTTGTTTCTGGTAGATCGGCGCGCGCTGGCGGCGCAAGCGGTGACGGAGATGACCAAGTTCAATGCAGAACCTGGGTTGAAATTCAACCAAACGTACGAAGTTTATAGCCAGCGTTTTCGGCGTGAGGATTTGGAAGAAGATGCTTTTGACCCCAAGGTTTTGCCCACTGAATATTTGACGAATCCGCAACCGCAACACGCCTTTGTTTACGTCAGCACGATTCAACGAATGCGCATCAATTTGTTTGACAAGCCCGAAGCCTGGGGCGGCGATGAAACGGACGACGAAAGCGATGCGAGCAAGTTGGATATTCCAATACATGCATTTGACTTGATTATCGCGGATGAATGTCATCGTGGGTACACATCGAGCGAAGAGAGCAAGTGGCGCGAGGTGCTGGATCACTTTGATGGTATTCGCATTGGTTTGACCGCAACACCCGCCGCGCACACGACGGCCTATTTCCACGAAGTGGCCTATCGCTACGAGTACGACCGCGCAGTGCGCGAAGGGTATCTGTTTGATTATGATCCGATCAAGATTGATTCGACGATCAAACAGACGGGCGTCTTCCTCAAGCCAGGTGAAGAAGTTGGGTTGAAAGATCGGCAGACAGGGCAACTCACATTTGATTTGCTTGAGGATGAGCGCGAATTGTCCAAGACGACGAATGAGCGCGAT